>NZ_AKNV01000006.1:0-300000 GCF_000274605.1 Helicobacter pylori NQ4053 | reverse complement strand
GCAAAATATTGCGCAAACGATTTCTTTGATTGCAGGGCAAAAAGCCGTTATCACTAAAGCGAAAAAATCCGTTGCAGGCTTTAAGATCAGAGAAGGCATGGCGGTAGGGGCGAAAGTTACCTTAAGGAATAAACGCATGTATAATTTCTTAGAAAAGCTGATTGTGATTTCGTTGCCCAGAGTGAAAGACTTTAGAGGGATTTCACGGAATGGTTTTGATGGGCGTGGGAATTACACCTTTGGGATCAATGAGCAGTTGATTTTCCCGGAAGTGGTTTATGATGATATTATGGTCAGTCATGGCATGAACATCACTATGGTAACTTCTACGGACAACGATAAAGAAGCGTTCAAGTTGTTAGAATTGCTTGGATTGCCTTTTGCAAAAGTGAGATAAGGGGTTAATATGGCTAAAAAATCAATGATAGCAAAGGCTCAAAGGAAACCAAAATTCCAAGTAAGGGCTTATACGAGATGCCGCATTTGTGGGAGACCTCATTCGGTTTATAGGGATTTTGGACTTTGTAGGGTGTGCCTAAGGAAAATGGGCAGTGAGGGACTCATCCCAGGCTTGAGAAAAGCCAGTTGGTAAGGATAAGATATGGTAAATGATATAATTGCAGATTCATTAACTCGTTTGAGAAACGCTTCTATGCGCCGCTTAGAATTCACGCAGCTTTATTACGCAAAGATCGTGGTTTCTATCTTAGAGATTTTTAAAGAAAAGGGTTTCATTAAAGATTTCAATGTCAAAGATAAAGACAAGAAACAATCGGTTTATGTGCAATTGGCTTATGATGAAAAAGGGCATTCAAAAATCAGCGAAGTGAAGCGTCTAAGCAAGCCCGGTCGTCGTGTGTATAAGCAAAAAAACGAGTTGAAGCGCTTTAAAAATGGCTATGGCGTGATTGTGGTAAGCACTTCTAAGGGTGTGATCACTAACGAAGAAGCTTACAGACAAAATGTCGGTGGCGAAGTGCTTTGCAGCATTTGGTAAAGGATTAAAAATGTCAAGAATCGGGAAAAGAATCATTGAAATCCCAAGCTCTGTGCAAGCGAGCGTGGAAGGGAGTAAGCTTCTTTTTAAAAACAGCAAGGAAAAGCATGAGTTAGAAACTCACAACCGAGTGAAAATCACGCTTGAAAACAACCAATTGAGCTTCCAGCCTGTGGGCGAAGACGCGCAGTCTAGGGCTTATTGGGGGACTTATGGGGCTTTAGCGAATAACATTGTAATAGGCTTAAGCGCCGGTTTCAGTAAGACTTTAGAAGTCAATGGCGTGGGCTATAAGGTGGCTTTGGGCAATAAAACTTTGGATTTGAGTTTGGGTTTTAGCCACCCGGTGAAATACCCCATTCCAGCAGGGATTGAAATGGTGGTGGAAAAAAACACGATCACTATCAAAGGGAGCGATAAGCAAAAAGTAGGGCAAGTCGCCGCTGAAATCAGGAGCTTCAGACCCCCAGAGCCATACAAAGGCAAGGGCGTGAAATACAGCAATGAAGTCATTATTAGAAAAGCTGGTAAAACAGCTAAAAAATAAATAAGGTGGAGTGATGAACGCAAAAGCATTGTATAAAAAGAAAGCCTTAAGGGATCGCCGAAAATTAAGGATTAAAAGCAAACTCTTGGGCGATAATTTAAGACCTAGGGTGAGCGTTTTTCGTTCGAATCGCTATTTCTATGCACAAGCGATTGATGATGTGAAACAAAGCACCATAACGCATATTGACGGCAGGAAAATGGGCTTTAAAAACACGCAAGAAGACGCTAAAAAATTAGGCGCTCTCTTTGCTGAAGAATTGAAAAAAGCAGGGATTGAGCGAGCGGTTTATGACAGGAATGGTTACCTCTATCATGGCGTGGTGGCAGCGTTTGCTGAAAGCTTGAGAGAGAACGGGATCGCTCTATGACAGAAAGGAAAGGTATGGAAGAGATTAACAGAGAAGAGTTTCAAGAAGTCGTTGTGAATATTGGCCGTGTAACCAAAGTGGTTAAGGGCGGTAGGCGGTTTCGTTTTAACGCTTTAGTGGTTGTGGGCAATAAAAATGGGCTTGTAGGCTTTGGTTTAGGCAAGGCTAAAGAAGTCCCTGATGCGATTAAAAAAGCGGTAGATGATGCGTTTAAAAACCTCATTCATGTAACGATTAAAGGCACGACTATCGCTCATGATATTGAGCATAAATACAACGCAAGTCGTATTTTACTCAAACCGGCAAGTGAGGGAACGGGAGTGATTGCTGGGGGTTCAACGCGCCCTATCGTGGAATTAGCAGGCATTAAGGATATTCTCACCAAATCTTTAGGCTCCAACAACCCCTATAATGTGGTGCGCGCGACTTTTGACGCTTTAGCGAAAATCAAGGCGTAGTTAAAAAGGATATTATAATGGGATTAGAAAATTTAAAACCGGCTAAAGGTAGCGTTAAAAAAATCAAACGAGTGGGCCGTGGTCAAGGAAGCGGCATGGGAAAAACCGCTACAAGAGGCGGTAAAGGTCAAACCGCAAGGACAGGCTATAAGGCTAAAAGAGGCTTTGAAGGAGGGCAACAACCCTTACAACGCCGTTTGCCTAAAATAGGTTTTAGGACTAAAGATTCTCATATTTATTCTATCAATGTGGAAAAGAATGAAGCGATTAAAAATTTAGAAGAAATCACTTTTTCAAGCTTGCGCGCTTTACACCATTTCCCCCTTTATATTGAAGGCGTGAAATTGATCGGTAAAGACGCTAAAAACTTGGCTTCTAAAATTAAAGATGAGAGAATCAAAACAAGCGGGCAGAAGTAATGCCCTATTGTATCAGCTTGATTTAAGAGGAATAAGTTAATATGAATAAAGCTATTGCTAGTAAGATACTCATCACTTTGGGTTTTTTATTTCTCTACAGAGTCTTAGCTTATATCCCCATTCCTGGCGTAGATTTAGCAGCGATCAAGGCTTTTTTTGACAGCAATTCCAACAACGCTTTGGGGTTGTTTAACATGTTTAGCGGGAATGCGGTTTCTCGCTTGAGTATCATCTCTTTGGGTATCATGCCCTATATCACTTCTTCCATTATCATGGAGCTTTTGAGTGCGACTTTCCCCAACCTGGCTAAAATGAAAAAAGAGCGAGACGGCATGCAAAAATACATGCAAATCGTGCGCTATTTGACCATTTTAATCACCCTAATCCAAGCGGTGAGCGTTTCAGTGGGCTTAAGGAGTATTAGTGGAGGAGCGAATGGAGCGATCATGATTGATATGCAAGTTTTTATGATCGTTTCGGCGTTTTCTATGCTTACAGGGACGATGCTGCTCATGTGGATAGGGGAGCAAATCACGCAAAGGGGCGTGGGGAATGGGATTAGCCTTATTATTTTTGCTGGGATTGTTTCAGGGATCCCATCAGCTATTTCAGGCACATTCAATTTGGTCAATACGGGCGTGATCAATATCTTAATGCTCATTGGTATTGTGCTGATTGTTTTAGCGACTATTTTTGCGATCATCTATGTGGAATTAGCTGAGCGCAGAATCCCTATTTCTTATGCGCGTAAAGTGGTGATGCAAAACCAAAACAAGCGTATCATGAATTACATTCCTATTAAGTTGAATTTAAGCGGGGTGATCCCCCCTATTTTCGCTTCAGCTTTGCTCGTGTTCCCTTCTACGATTTTGCAGCAAGCCACAAGCAACAAAACCTTGCAAGCGATTGCGGATTTTTTAAGCCCGCAAGGGTATGCGTATAATATTTTGATGTTCCTACTCATCATCTTTTTTGCTTACTTTTATTCTTCTATTGTGTTCAATTCTAAGGATATTGCGGATAATTTGAGGCGTAATGGTGGGTATATTCCAGGGCTTAGGCCTGGAGAGGGGACTTCATCGTTTTTAAATTCTGTAGCGAGTAAGCTCACTTTGTGGGGTTCATTGTATTTAGCGCTCATTTCTACCGTGCCTTGGATTTTGGTTAAGGCTATGGGCGTGCCTTTTTACTTTGGAGGCACAGCGGTGCTGATTGTGGTTCAAGTCGCTATTGACACCATGAAAAAGATTGAAGCGCAAATTTATATGAGCAAGTATAAAACTTTAAGCGCGGTAGGCTTTTAATGGCAATCTCTATTAAAAGCCCAAAAGAAATCAAAGCTCTAAGAAAAGCCGGGGAATTAACCGCTCAAGCGTTAGCCCTTTTAGAGCGAGAAGTAAGGCCTGGGGTTTCACTTTTAGAGCTGGATAAAATGGCTGAAGATTTTATCAAATCCTCTCATGCCAGGCCTGCTTTTAAGGGGCTATATGGATTCCCTAACTCTGTGTGCATGTCCTTAAATGAGGTGGTTATTCATGGCATTCCTACGGATTATGTTTTACAAGAAGGGGATATTATAGGCTTGGATTTGGGGGTGGAGGTGGATGGTTATTATGGCGATTCGGCCCTCACGCTTCCCATAGGCGCGATAAGCCCGCAAGATGAAAAATTGCTCGCTTGCTCTAAAGAGAGCTTGATGCATGCCATTAATTCAATTAGAGTGGGCATGCATTTTAAAGAGTTGAGTCAGATTTTAGAGAGAGCTATTGTAGAAAGGGGCTTTGTGCCTTTGAAAGGATTTTGTGGGCATGGCATTGGTAAAAAACCCCATGAAGAGCCAGAGATCCCCAACTACCTAGAAAAAGGCGTCAAAGCTAATAGCGGCCCTAAAATCAAAGAGGGCATGGTATTTTGCTTAGAGCCTATGGTGTGTCAAAAACAGGGCGAGCCTAAAATACTAGCGGATAAGTGGAGCGTGGTTTCAGTGGATGGGCTTAACACAAGCCACCATGAGCATACTATCGCCATAGTTGGCAATAAAGCAGTGATTCTTACGGAGCGTTAATGGCAAGAGATGATGTTATAGAAGTGGATGGAAAAGTGATTGAGGCGTTGCCTAACGCCACTTTTAAGGTGGAGTTAGACAATAAGCATGTGGTGTTGTGCCGTATTTCTGGAAAGATGCGCATGCACTATATTAGGATTGCTTTAGGCGATAGGGTCAAGCTAGAGCTTACGCCCTATAGCTTAGACAAGGGTCGGATAACTTTTAGATATAAATGAATTTAAGGGTTATTTCAATGAAAATATGTTAGTATAAGAGTTTTTAGTAGTGCCTAATTTTTTCAAAGGAGAAAAATCATGAAAGTCAGGCCATCAGTGAAAAAGATGTGCGATAAGTGCAAAATCATTAAAAGAAGGGGTGTTATTAGAGTGATCTGCGCTACCCCCAAACACAAACAAAGACAAGGATAAAGCATGGCAAGGATTGCTGGTGTGGATTTACCAAAAAAGAAGAGAGTAGAGTATGCCCTTACCTATATTTATGGGATTGGGCTTAAGAGTTCCAGAGAGATTTTAGAAGCGGTAGGCATTTCTTTTGACAAGCGCGTGCATGAATTGAATGAAGATGAAGTGTCTGGTATCGCTAAAAAAATCCAACAAAGCTACCTAGTAGAGGGCGATTTGCGTAAAAAAGTTCAAATGGATATTAAATCTTTAATGGACTTAGGGAATTATCGTGGGATCAGGCATCGTAAGGGTCTTCCTGTAAGGGGCCAAACCACTAAAAATAACGCTAGGACTCGTAAGGGTAAGAAAAAAACCGTGGGCAGCAAGTAGCAAATAAGGAGATGATGATTTAATGGCTAAGAGAAATGTAACGGCTAAAAAGAAAGTAGTCAAAAAGAATATTGCTAGAGGGGTTGTTTATATTTCAGCGACCTTTAACAACACCAACATCACTATCACTGATGAAATGGGCAATGTGATTTGCTGGAGCACGGCGGGCGGTTTAGGGTTTAAAGGCTCTAAAAAATCCACCCCTTATGCGGCCCAACAAGCTGTAGAAAGTGCTCTAAGCAAGGCTAAAGAGCATGGCGTTAAAGAAGTGGGCATTAAGGTTCAAGGGCCAGGTAGTGGGCGTGAGACCGCCATTAAGAGCGTGGGTGCGACAGAGGGCGTTAAAGTGCTTTGGATTAAAGACATCACCCCGCTCCCTCATAATGGTTGCAGACCCCCTAAAAGAAGAAGAGTGTAAGGAGGCTTTATGGCAAGATATAGAGGCGCAGTAGAAAGACTAGAAAGGCGTTTTGGGGTTTCTTTAGCTTTAAAAGGTGAAAGGCGATTGAGTGGGAAGAGCGCGCTAGATAAAAGGGCTTATGGGCCAGGCCAGCATGGGCAAAGACGCGCTAAGACTTCTGATTACGGGTTGCAATTGAAAGAAAAGCAAAAAGCTAAAATGATGTATGGCATTTCTGAAAAGCAATTCAGGAGTATTTTTGTGGAAGCCAATCGCTTGGACGGCAATACGGGTGAAAACCTTATCCGTTTGATTGAAAGAAGATTGGATAATGTCGTCTATCGCATGGGGTTTGCGACCACTAGAAGCTCTGCTAGGCAATTGGTAACGCATGGGCATGTGCTTGTGGATGGTAAGCGTTTGGATATTCCCTCTTATTTCGTGCGTTCAGGGCAAAAAATTGAGATCAAAGAAAAAACCAAGAGCAACCCTCAAGTGGTGCGCGCGATGGAATTGACAGCTCAAACAGGGATTGTGCCATGGATTGATGTGGAAAAAGATAAAAAATACGGCATCTTCACCCGCTACCCTGAAAGAGAAGAAGTGGTTGTCCCTATTGAAGAAAGACTCATTGTAGAATTGTATTCTAAGTAAGGGGTTAGAGCATGAAAGTTATCAAAACAGCACCTTTGATCCCATCAGAAATTAAGGTACTAGAGAAAGAGGGCAATCGGGTTAAGATTTCTCTGGCTCCATTTGAGTTTGGTTACGCTGTTACGCTCGCTCATCCTATTAGAAGACTCTTGCTTTTAAGCTCTGTGGGGTATGCTCCCGTAGGTTTAAAGATTGAAGGTGTGCATCATGAGTTTGACTCATTAAGAGGGGTTACTGAAGATGTGTCGCTTTTTATCATGAATTTAAAGAATATCCGCTTTATAGCTAAGGCGTTAGTGGGGCAGGATAGCTCTTTAGAAAACCAATCGGTTGTGGTGGATTATTCTTTTAAAGGGCCTATGGAGCTTAGGGCTAGGGATTTGAATTCTGAGCAGATAGAAATCGTCAATCCTGAAATGCCTCTAGCCACAATCAACGAAGACGCTCAATTGAATTTTTCGCTCATTATCTATAAAGGAATGGGGTATGTCCCAAGCGAAAACACAAGGGAATTGATGCCTGAGGGCTACATGCCGCTAGACGGCTCTTTCACGCCGATTAAAAACGTGGTTTATGAGATTGAAAATGTTTTGGTTGAGGGCGATCCTAACTATGAAAAAATCATTTTTGACATTGAAACGGACGGGCAGATTGACCCTTATAAAGCGTTTTTATCAGCGGTGAAAGTGATGAGCAAGCAGCTGGGCGTTTTTGGCGAAAGGCCCATTGCTAACACGGAGTATTCAGGCGATTACGCTCAAAGAGATGACGCTAAAGACTTGAGCGCTAAAATTGAAAGCATGAATTTGAGCGCTAGGTGTTTTAATTGCTTGGATAAAATCGGCATCAAGTATGTGGGCGAACTCGTGTTGATGAGCGAAGAAGAACTTAAGGGCGTGAAGAACATGGGTAAAAAATCCTATGATGAAATCGCTGAAAAATTGAATGATTTGGGCTATCCGGTAGGCACAGAATTAAGCCCTGAACAAAGAGAAAGTTTAAAGAAAAGATTAGAAAAATTAGAAGATAAAGGAGGTAACGACTGATGAGACACAAACACGGATACCGCAAGCTTGGGAGAACCAGCTCGCACAGGAAGGCGTTATTAAAGAATTTAGCGATTGCTTTGATTGAGCATAACAAAATTGAAACAGGGATTTATAAAGCTAAGGAGTTGCGCAGTTACATTGAGAAGTTAACGACAGCGGCTCGTGTTGGCGATTTTAACGCGCATCGCCATGTTTTTGCATATTTGCAAAACAAAGAAGCCACCCACAAGCTTGTAACTGAAATCGCGCCCAAATACGCGCAAAGGAATGGCGGATACACTAGGATCCAACGCACCACTTTTAGAAGAGGGGACGCTTCCACTCTAGCTACCATTGAATTTGTATGAAATTTGATGAACTGCTAGCCAAGATTTAGTCTTGGTTGGTGGTTATCGCTTTGATTTTATCCTTTTAAAAGAAGCACTCAAAAGCTTTGACTTTGTTTTATTGATCATGAAATTTAAAAAATCTAAAAAGCATTTTCTGTAATCAAAATATAAAAGAGCTTAGTTAAGCGATAACCTCCAAACTGCAAAAATAAAGTAACTAAAAACCCCATTTTTAAAAAATCAAAATAAACTCAAAACTCACACTGGCTTTTATCCCACCCTTTAATGACCCTGTTGTATTCTTGAATCGCCTAAACTTCATCGTTCAAATAGATTTTTCTGTCTTTACTTGAGCGGTATTCCTTACATTTTTATTAAGATTTTTAATTGGTTTGATGATTTTAAAAAATCCAACTGCTGGAGATTAAGTTAGATGGATTGTTTTTTAGACATGCTAGATCTTGGTTATTTTTTGTGCTAAACTGCTTTGGATTTTAGCCGATATGAGTGATGGGTTGGTTTATTCGCTTTGTAGTGGTTTTGTTGAAAAAATATGAACTCCTATCATTGTGTCCTCCACACAATGCATAATGAAAACGCAAAATCTGACCGCCTTTTCCACACAAAGCGAGACTGAATCAATCTTTCTCTACTTGCTAACTCAAATGCTTCTTAACTTGACACAATATACAGACAAAAATTTGCCTAACAAAACCCACTCATGAGAATTTTTGATACACTAACACTACCGATTTAGGTTCAGAGCTAAGGCTAAAAAAATGATCTGTAGCTTCATTGAGCGAGCCAGAAAAGAGCGTTTTTAAACGCAAGTTTTTTAAGGGGTATTTGAGGTTTTTAGAAGTGAATTGGGCTTTAAGATCCAGGCTAAAAAGCGAGATTTGTTCCCCTTTAAAACTGGGCAAAGTAAAAGGGGTTTCTAACACCCTAAAAAGACCATAATCGCTTACGGATTGGATTTTTTGGCAAAATTTAAAATATTCCAACAATAAAAAAGTGTTCGCCAGGGCATGATCTTCTCGCTTGCCATTCAACCCTAAAAAGATAAAGTCATCACAGCCCCTATTCAAAGCATAAAAAAAGGCTTTGGACAAATCGTTGCTGTTTTGTTCGCTCACGCGTATAGGGTTATACAAGGCTTTCAAATGCGAATCAATGCTATCTAGATCGCCTATAACAACGCTGGGTTTAAGTTGAAGCGCATGCAATGATATAACAGCCCCATCGCATGCGATTAAAAAGGGAGCGTTTTTTAAAAGGTCTAAGCATTTTTGGGATTTAGGAAACTCCCCATTCGCTAAAATCACTGCTTGCATGACTGATTCCAGCGGTTAAAATAATACAAGCCAATAAAAAGGTATAGGATCGTTGTGAAGAGTTGCACCAAGCTCTCTGTTGAAATTTGAAAGATACAAAACCACACGATAATGGACACGATATTCCCCAAAGTTACTAGCACATAATTTTCTATATAGCGCAAAACCTGTAAAATAAAAGCAATGATAAAAATGACGAAATTAAAACTCTCTGCCCATAAAAAATTCGTTTTAATCTCTTTAAAAAACAAAGCGCTCACATAAGTTAAAACCCCTATGCCTAAAACGAGCGCAAAACGCCACTTTTTGGGAAGTTTTTGAGCCTTAATAACGCCTTCATGCTGCTCTGTCTTTTTCCATGCGAACAGCCCATAAATCGTTACTGGCATATACAAAAAAAGGCATAAAATCACATCAGCGTTTAATTTCCACTGATAAGCGACATAAGCGTAACTCAAATTATAAACAAGACCAAATACAAAGCAAATCGTTTGCCTTTCTCCGGCAAAAAACGCATACAAAACCCCACTAAGCCCCGCTAAAAGATTGATAAACGAGCCTTTGACAAGAATATTAGTGATGGTTAAAAACACGCAAGCGAGAATGAGTGTGGCGTAAAATCGTTTGGATAGTTGGGTGGTTATTAACATGCTATTTCCTTACGCAAGAATTACCTTGACAAGTTCTACGGGTTTGATCTCAGCCTTTTAAAAACTTGAGCGTTTTAAAAAGCACCCCTTTATTTTGATTGTAACATAAATCAACGAAAATTAGCTTTTTTGATACGCCATATCCCAAAACATGTATTCATATTTACTTGTAGTGATAAAAATGTCCTTTAATTTTTCAATTTCTTGTTTTGAAGAAGTGAGGGTGAGGGAATCAAGCAAATTAATATTCCAATTTACGCACGCTTGAAATTCTTTTGAACTATAGCCCTTAATCCAATGCCCATAAAAGGCATGTTCTAAAGCGTTTGGGATTTGGCTTAAATTTTGCGCGATCACTAAATAGCTCCAACCACAGGATAGAACAGCCGCCGCAACTTCTTTGATAGAGCCCTTAAACCCTTCAGCGAGCATGTAGCTTGTATAGGATTTATTCGCTAGAGTGGGGCGCGCATTTTGCAATTCTTTTGGAGTGATTTGAAGCTCTCTAATGTAATGGTTATGGATACTCATCTCGTTATTTAAAATATCTTGTATAGCGTTAGAAAACTCCCTCATCACCGCTTCATCACAAGCCTTAACTACGCCTAAAGCAAACACCTTAGCGTATTCTAAAAGAAACAAATAATCCTGAATGATATAAAAACGGAATTTATCCCTTTCTAAAGTCCCACGCCCTATGCCTTGAACAAACGGATGGGAAATACAATCCCCCCAAATAGATTGCGCGTTTTGATACAGATATTGTGAAACTTGCATTTTTACACTCCTAAAATCAATTCAATATGCATTCTAACACGAAAGCTCGTGATATGGTATAAAAATTTGTTTTTAAAAGATTTGTGAGTGGAATCTTGTTTTCAAAAATTGAACGCTATATCAAAATATCTGTGATTTTGAATAGCGATTAATGATATTATAAGGCTTGTATTGGTTGTTTAAGATTGGCTATCCTTTGTAATCATACAAAGGTTAATTCCATCTCGCTCTGCAGGTTTTGATTTTTAGAAGTTTTTATTATGGGAACTTGTAGTATGGCACTTACAAGATAGGAGTCAATCTTAGATGCATGGTTTCAAACCTATTACAGAGCGAGATGGAATTAACCCTACCATTTATGATTGGTTTAACCTCTGTGAAGTCATATCGACCAAAACTCAAAATAGTTTAGCATAAAAATAAAAAAGCGTCTAATATATTCAAAACAGGCGTTCAATTTTTTAAGCGGTTGGTGTAAAAACGCTATTAAAAGCTTTGATGTTTTAGGGTATTGGGCAGAATAAAGACTATTATTAGATAGAAAAGAAAGCCACAAGAAACAAAAAATTGTTTCTTGCAAAAAGTTTATTGGGCGTAAGCTTCTAGTTTGAGCTCAATCTTTACCTCATCTCCAACGACAGCATCGCTAAAGGTTTTACCGATACCAAAATCCTTGCGGTTGATTTTGCCTTCAGCTTGTAACACCATGAATTCTTTTTTATTCATGGGGTTTTGTAAGGGGGCTTGGATTTTGGCTTCTAACACGACAGGTTTGGTTACGCCATGAAGGGTCAAATCCCCATGGATTTTACCATCTTCGTATTTGGTCATTTTAAAGCTCCCTTTGGGGTATTTCATGGCATCAAAAAACTCTGCTGTTTTTAGGTGGTCATCTCTTTTTTTGTTCCTAGTGTTAATGCTTTTAATATCAATTTTGCCTTCAAAAACATTGAGAGCCTTGGTATTAGGATCGGCATCAATTTTGCCATCAAAACTATCAAACACGCCTCTTGTTTCATTGAATTTGAAGTGTTTGACCTCAAACCACACGCTAGAGTTTGCCTTATCAATCGTATAAGGTTTTGCAAACGCCAGACTAACGCCTAAAAGAGTGAACATTAACGCTTTTTTCATTGTTTCCTCACTTCATTTTGAATTAAAAACGCCAACTATACAACAAATTGGTTAATGGTAAAACACTCCTAATCGTCTGTTTTTAAGGTATAATACAAAAAATCCCCATTAGGTAGGTGTTGTTATGGTAAAAAAGACCCTTGCATCAGTTTTATTAGGATTGAGTTTGATGAGTGTGTTAGACGCTAAAGAGTGCGTTTCGCCGATAACAAGAAGCGTTAAGTATCATCAGCAAAGCGCTGAAATTAGAGCCTTGCAATTGCAAAGTTACAAAATGGCGAAAATGGCGCTAGACAATAACCTCAAGCTCGTTAAAGACAAAAAGCCAGCCGTCATCTTGGATTTAGATGAAACCGTTTTAAACACTTTTGATTATGCGGGCTATTTGGTCAAAAATTGCATTAAATACACCCCAGAAACTTGGGATAAATTTGAAAAAGAAGGCTCTCTTACGCTCATTCCTGGAGCGCTAGACTTTTTAGAATACGCCAATTCTAAGGGCGTTAAGATTTTTTACATTTCTAACCGCACGCAAAAAAATAAGGCATTCACCTTAAAAACGCTCAAAAGTTTTAAACTCCCCCAAGTGAGTGAAGAATCCGTTTTATTAAAAGAAAAAGGCAAGCCTAAAGCCGTTAGGCGAGAATTAGTCGCTAAGGATTATGCGATTGTTTTGCAAGTGGGCGATACTTTGCATGATTTTGACGCGCTTTTTGCTAAAGACGCTAAAAACAGCCAAGAACAACGAGCTAAAGTCTTGCAAAACGCTCAAAAATTCGGCACAGAGTGGATCATTTTACCCAACTCTCTCTATGGCACATGGGAAGATGAACCCATAAAAGCATGGCAGAATAAAAAATAAAATTTATCCATCGCATAAGAACGATTTTTGCTAACATGACAAAAAATTTGATCTCTTAGGCGGAGTTATGGATTTTGTAGGGTTTGAAGATTTAAAATGTAAAGATAAAGAAAACTCTCAAAAAGTTTTTGTGATCCGTAACGATAAGTTAGGCGATTTTATTTTAGCCATACCCGCTCTAATCGCTCTAAAGCAAGCTTTTTTAGAAAAAGGCAAGGAAGTGTATTTGGGCGTGGTTGTGCCTAGCTATACCACCCCAATCGCTTTAGAATTCCCTTTCATTGATGAAGTCATTATAGAAGACAACCATTTGAGTGCTACTCTCAAAAGTAAACCCATTGACGCTCTTATCTTTTTATTTTCTAATTTTAAAAACGCCAGACTCGCTTTTAGTTTGAGGAAATTTATTCCTTATATCCTAGCCCCAAAGACTAAAATCTATTCTTGGCTGTATCAAAAGAGCGTGCGCCAAAGCCGATCGTTATGCTTAAAAACTGAATACGAATACAATTTGGACTTAATCCATGCGTTTTGTAAAGATCACAACCTCCCTAACGCTCAACTTAAAAAAATCGCATGGAAGCTTAAAGACAAATCCAAAGAGCGATCCATCATCGCTTCAAAACTCAACGCTGATGTTGGTTTGTTGTGGATTGGCGTGCATATGCATAGCGGAGGCAGTTCGCCCGTATTGCCTGCTTCACACTTTATCAAACTGATTGATTTTTTACACAACAATTTAAGTTGTGAGATCATTCTTATTTGCGGGCCAGGCGAGAGGAAAGCCACAGAAGAACTCCTTAAAAAAGTCCCTTTCGCCCATCTCTATGATACGAGTCATAGTTTAGTGGATTTAGCCAAATTGTGCGCGAATTTGTCCGTCTATATCGGGAACGCTTCAGGCCCTTTGCATGTGAACGCTTTGTTTGACAACCAATCTATCGGGTTTTATCCTAACGAACTCAGCGCCTCTATTGCCAGATGGCGGCCTTTCAATGAGCGTTTTTTAGGCATCACCCCGCCTAATGGCTCAAACAATATGGGTTTGATTGACATTGAAAAAGAGGGTGAAAAGATTGTGGGTTTTATCAATTACCGTAGGATGTAGCTTTGATAAGAGGCTTTTTGCTATAATTACACACTTGTTTATTCTTAATGTTTGCGTGAATTTTACATTATTGAACGCTAAAAAATAGGAGCTATTTTTGAAGTCTTTACTCTCTTTGTTTTTAAGATCAAAATTATCTTATCTTTATTATTACCCTTATATAGCTTTCGTTTTGATGGTTGCAACCATTGCAAAAATTCCTCTTATTCAAAAGATCCCTGTTATTAGAAGGTTCTTTAACAGTCGTTATTCCTTTCAAAAAGATAGCCTTATTCGCATCCAAAACCAACTAGACAGATTGCTCACTCTTACAAAGCCTACTCCTCCACCCATTCGTAAAAAAACCTTATGTTTTATCCGCTTGGACATTATTGGAGATTATATACTCTATCGCAATTTTTTACCTCTTTTTAAAAAATATTTTGAAGATTATGAAACCACCTTTATTGGAAACGTTACTATCAAGGATATGGCAACCCATTGCGATTCTCAATATATAGATAAGTTTATCTTTTTAGATAACATTTACTGGGAAAAATACTTGCGGATTGGTGTTAATGGATCACGCCTTTCAAAATTAAAAGAATTGTTATTTTTTCTCCCAAAGTTCATGAGAAAACGCTACGAAGATGTTTCTAATTTGAGAAAAGAAAGCTATGAGATATGCATTAATAGTTCTATGTTTTTTTTTTCAACTAAAGAAGACGCTATTATAAAGCACTTGATTGCCGAAAATAAAGTGGGGGTTTTTTGCACCCACCCAATAGAATCTTTCTTTAGGACCGATTATAGAAAGAGAGGGGAAATTAGAAAAAGCTTTTACACGCATTTATTCTATCCTAAAGAAGTGCCGCAATTTCTCTATGATTCCAATCAAGATTTTTTTCAGTCTTTTTTTAAGCATTTTAAAGGCGTGGATATAGGGTTTGTTGGACTTGAATTAAAACTCCCCATCGCTTTTGAATATGAAAAGTTTAAGAATATTCTAAAACCACCTTATGGCGTGTTGAATCTCGGAGCTAGCGATGATTTTAGAGTGTATAAACGCTTTGATGAGATGATCTATTTTTTAAATCCTGACTACCAACTCATTCTTTGCGGGAATTCTAAAAAAGATGAAAAGCTTGCCGATTCCATTCTAAAACGCCACAAAAATGCTATTTCTTTAGTCAATCAAACCGGTTTGATAGAATACCTCCATCTTTTAAAGAACGCTAGTTTTGCGATGGGCAATGAGTCTTCCATCACGCATTTAGCCGCTTGTTTGAAAATCCCTCATGCGTTCATAGTCTCTTCAGGTCTCTCAAGCCCAAGATTCCACCCCTACCCAAAGGAAATTGGCCCTAATATCCACATGATCTATCCAAGGGATTTTCAAAAAATAATTTCTAGGTCTAGCAACTGGATGTTCAAAGCCATGACTATGTCGCACCCGCCAGTGGATTTTGTGAACCCGCAAGATATTATTAGTGCCATTAAACGTTTTGCACCCCATCTCTTGAAAGAAGATGCACCATCTAATACCAACGAAACAACCTATTTTGAACGAGTTTGATTGCGTTACAAGTTTTTAGAAGATAACTTTAGCATTTAAATGGAGTAAATGGTTGATTTATGAGTGGTTTTTGCTATTCTAAACGATACAACAAAAACGCATAACTCCCCGATCCATTCACATGCAAATCACAAAGCATGCTCGTTACAAAAACATTAGAAATGGGGCTTACTTTAGAGCCTCTATCGCAAATGAGAGCGAGATTAGACAAGGCAGAATAAAGGGAAGACTGAACCCCCACCTCCGCAATAGATGTTAAGATCGCTTGCTTCTTTGCTGATGAATGCGGCATCAAAGTCAAGGTCTCCGATGGCTTTGGCTTGGCGCGATAAGATAAGGGCGATATTGGTATTAAATGGGGGGGCGATAACTTTGTAGCGAGTATTATTTGGAAACAATTTAAACGCGCTAGAAAAAATGGGCGTGGATATTAAAGAGACTTTAGAAAATTTATGGGGGGTTGGAGTGGAGTTTTTCAATGAAAAGGTGGTGAAATTTAAAGGGAATGATAAAGAAGTAGAGATTTTAAAAGCCTTAAAAGAAGCGCTCATTTGGTAAGGAAAAGCAAATCTTTACGACACTAAAAGCGATAATTTTCGTGTTATAATCAGTTGGATACATTTGATAGCAATTGCGTGTTTGAAAGGTGGTTATGGAGTCAGTCAAACAAAATTTTATTGAAAAACTTAAGGTTTTTGCAACAGAATTAACTGACCATGTTACAACTCAACTGGGAGATTGGAAAATTAAAGGATTTATTGATACAGATAAAAATATTTATACAATTCCATCAGATACTAAAATTATTTCAAAAATTCTTGAAATCCAGCTTTTCCCTAGGTTTAAAACATTTGCTAATGAAAATGGGTATGAAATTATTATTGCTGAAAAACAAAATTGGTATCCCGATCTATCTTTTGTGTGCGAGAAAAATCCAAACATAAAGTTTGCTGTAGACATAAAAACAACTTATCGCTTAGATGATTGCTTGGGTTTTTGTAATGGTTTTACATTGGGTTCGCATGGTGAATATTTTAGGAATCGCACTAGCACAAAAAATATCCAATTCTCTTATTCTCATTATTTGGCTCATATTTGTTTGGGTATTTTATACACACGATCTGCCTCTAGCGGTATAGACGAAACAGAAATTTTACAATTAGAAAAGTTGGATAATATTACTTCTGTTATCAAAGATTTTACATTTTTTGCTGAATAGAAATGGAAAATCGCAGCGATAAAGGCGGGAGTGGTAATACGGCTAATATTGGTAGCATTCAATATATTGATGATATTTTGCAAGGGAATGTCGTGTTTAAAAATCTTGGCGAACAAATTTTTGATGAATATTGGATCAATCAAGGCGTGTTAATGATACCTGATTTAAAAAATCAAGGTAGTTTTAAGAAATTGACAAAATTAGCTGATTTCCTTGAGTTTAAGGGAATTGATATTCAAAAAATCAATCCTGTAAAAAATAGGAGCAAATCTTAATGATGAAAACACTGATCCCACCCATAAAATCCCAAGGCATTAAGACGAAATTAGTAGATTGGATTAAAGGGATTTCAAAAAAGGTTGCATTTGAGCGTTGGGTTGAGCCGTTTATGGGGACAGGCGTTGTGGCTTTTAATATCCAACCTAAAAGAGCGTTATTATGCGATAGCAATCCGCATTTAATCCGTTTCTATCAAGCCATTCAAGATGAAAAGATCACCCCAAAGATTGTGAGGGAATTTCTCAACGAAGAAGGTTTGAAATTATTGCAAAGCAATGGAGAATATTACTATGAAGTGAGGGAACGATTCAATAAAGATTGTGATCCTCTTGATTTTCTATTCTTAAATTGCGCGTGTTTTAATGGCATGATACGCTTCAATCAAAAAGGGAAATTCAATGTGCCGTTTTGTAAAAAACCGCAGCGTTTTGCCCAAAGCTTGGTTACTAAGATTGTCAATCAAGTAGAAAATACAGCAAAAATGATTAAAAGCAATCATTATGAATTCAAGTGTCAAGATTTCCAACAAACTATTTTAGAAACGAACAAAAGCGATTTGATTTATGCTGATCCCCCTTATATTGGAAGAAATGCAGATTATTTTGATTGCTGGAATGAAGAAAATGAAGTTGCATTGCAACAAGTGTTGTCAAAATCCAGGTGCAATTTCATTCTTTCTACATGGTTTAGCAATAAATATCGTAAAAATGATTATATTCTTTCTATTTGGAAAAGTTACCCTATCGTAACTAAAGAGCATTTTTATCATGTTGGAGCTAAAGAAAATAATCGCAACATGATTTATGAAGCATTATTATCCAATATACAGATGAGCGATACAGATTTAAGTAGGGGCATTAAAGACGCATTGACGCACAGATTAGAGATTAGCGCTCTATAACATGCATGCTAAACTTCTAATAAGGTAATCATCGTTATAATCTTTCTCATGTTTTTTAAGGAGCGTTATAATGAAAACGAACGAAGTGCAATTTTATTTGGAACAGACCTAATTGCATAATTACAACCTCTATTTACACCCCTTATCTAGTTAGCCACCCTAAAAGCAAGGATGGAAAACGGCGTTAGAATAATAGATGGCGTTGTTTGGACTGCTTCACACTTCTTCTATGAAGTAATCTTTATCAATATCATCAGGAGTGTTCTCTTTTAATAAATGTGGGGCGTGTTCTTTGATGCTTGCTATCACGGCACTAGGTTTTATCGTATTCACATCTCGTTGTTCCCAAATTTTCTTTGATTCTCTAAGATTTGCAAATTCAATGGGATAAATCATATGATGGGTAGCGCAAAGCGTTTTAGGATAAGGGTGAAAGGTTGCATAAGAACTGCCATTGCTTAAAATAAAGATGTAAGGCACTTTAAGAGCCGCTGCAAAATGAGCGATACTGGATTCATTCCCTAATGCAAATTCAGCGCCCTTAATGATATAGGCGTATTCCAATAAGCTAGTTTTCCCTACTAACGATATGGCATTTTTATGAGCTTTTACCAATTTAGCAGCTTCTTTTGCTTCTGTGGGCGTCGTCCCGCAAATCACTAGCTGAATGTCTTCATTCAAATAACGCACAATCCTATTAAAATACCTATAACACCTAAAAAAATCGCTTGATCCCAAATTCAACACGCCATAGCGAGAACTCAAACCATTGAGTAAATTTTGCGAACTTTCTTTAAGAACTGAAGATGGTGGCAATTCCATGCCAAAAGATACAGGAGCTAAATCCACTCCTTTAAAAGTTTTGAAAAAAGCAGAAAATAAGTCTTGATGGAATTCAAATAAGAATTTGCTCACCTTAGGGATATTGAAAAGATGGGTGTAAAAATGACTGATTTTCCCATCGCTAACATAGACATAATGATGGCCCCTATCCACAAAAGGTTCATGCCTTACGCTAACCTTAAAAGAAGCGTCTAAGTGTTTCATCACTATATCATCTCTTAAAATGTCACCCCAAGGCAAAATGGGGCTAATGGCAATCTCATAATGCGTTTTTTTAAGCATCAACAATTCATTGTAGCGCTTGATGAAAAATTTGAGCAAATAACGCAGAAATCTAAAGGCATGTTGCCTGCTGTGAATGTATCCATTATATTGATTCCAAATGGAATGATCTAAGAAAATAAATTCATCAATATAAGGGCTATCGGCAACCACACTCAAATCTTTGATGATTGAATTGCCAATAAAAACAATTTTATAATCTTTGTAATACTCTTTGAAGGGGGCAAAAAAATTGCGCGTTAAAATATAATCCCCCACCACATCTAGTCTCACAATACACAAGGCTTTTTCTGTGGCGTTTTGGCGTTTAATGGGAGCGATAGAAAGCAGCTTGTCAATCAGGCGTTGCGTCATTTCAAAGAGCCTAAGAGGCCAATCAGAAGTCTTTCGGTTAAAATAAGCGTATAACAGCACAATAGGTAATAGTAGTATGCAAATATATATATATATATATATATATATAGTAGTTTCAAAATATTCATAAAATCCTCAAACCTAAAAATTTATCTTTTAGTATAACATGTTCTTTGTCCGTCTATATCGGGAACGCTTCAGGCCCTTTGCATGTGAACGCTTTGTTTGACAACCAATCTATCGGGTTTTATCCTAACGAACTCAGCGCCTCTATTGCCAGATGGCGGCCTTTCAATGAGCGTTTTTTAGGCATCACCCCGCCTAATGGCTCAAACAATATGGGTTTGATTGACATTGAAAAAGAGGGTGAAACCATCCTTGAATTTATCGCACCAAATCTTTCTTGCCACACGCAAGAAAGATAACGGCAACAAGCGCCACACAAACAACCTTAACAATACTCAAAAGTTTAATCTGATTAAAGTGGTTTTTCGCATTCCTAATTAAAATTTCTAATTTCCTCATAAATTGATCCTTGAAAAATCCAATTTGAGTTTAAGTTAGATTAGCCCTTGCAAGCTCTATAAGGCTATTAATTTATTTTCTATTTATTTATTTCTTGTAAAATGCAAGCTTATTTTTAGCGTAAAGAAATTGATGATCAATCTCATAGAAAAAGCCCCTTACATTCCCTATCCCCTAGCTCTTTATGAAAAATTAGAGCAACCACACACCTTGCTTTTTGAAAGTGCTGAGATTGAGAGCAAAGCGCACACCAAATCCCTTTTAATGGCTAAAGCCTGTTTGAAGCTCATTTGCAACCACAATATCGTAACTATCACTAGCCTAACACCTAATGGTGGGGCGTTTTTGCAAAAACTGAGCGCGTTTTTAAAAACGCCTATACAAGACAATGCCCTAATTTTAACCTACACCAAAAGTAAAAAAACGCAAGATGAGTTTTTAAAACTCTTTGAGCCTAGCCCTTTTGACGCTTTAAGGGGGCTTTTTAAAAGCGTTAAAACAAAACCCAAACACCCCTTTACGCTTTTAAGCGCGGGCGTTTTTTCTTTTGAAATGCTCAATTTTTTTGAAGACTTGCCTCACTTAAAAGCACAAGACAACACTGCGCATGACTTTATATTTTATGTCGCACAAAATTTGATCATCATAGACCATAAAGAAAAAAGCGCTGAAATTTTGGGGGCGTGTTTTGATGAACGCTTTAAAACAGAGATAGCCCAAGAATTACAAGACTTAAAAGAGTTGGCTAAAAGCATCAAAAGCGACTTTATCCCTAAAAAATCCAAGCAAAGCACAGAAGTTAGCGTTAGTTGTGATGATAGCGAGTTTGAAAAAAAGGTGCTATCCTTACAAGAAGAAATCAAAAAAGGCGAGATTTTTCAAGCGGTGTTGTCGCGCAGCTTTTATATGGAGTGCTTGGAGGGTTTGAGCGCGTATTATCATTTAAAACTAACTAACCCTAGCCCCTATATGTTTTATATTAAAGACAGCGATTTTATTCTTTTTGGGGCAAGCCCTGAGAGCGCCTTAAAATACAATGCCTTAACCAATACGGCTGAAATTTATCCCATTGCTGGCACTCGTTTAAGGGGTAAGGACAAACAAGGGAACATTGATTACGATTTGGATAGTAAAATGGAATTTGATTTGCAACACGACTATAAAGAAAGGGCTGAACACATCATGCTAGTGGATTTAGCCAGAAACGACATGGCCAGAGTTTCAAAAAAGCGCTATTGCGATAAGCTTTTAAAAGTGGATAAATATTCCAATGTCATGCATTTAGTTTCAAGGGTTGTGGGGGAATTGAAAAAAGGGTGCGATAGTTTGCATGCTTACAGGAGTTTTATGAACGCCGGCACGCTCAGCGGAGCGCCTAAAATCTCTGCGATCAAGCTCATTTACCAATTAGAAAAGCAAAGGAGAGGCTCTTATGGGGGGAGCGTGGGGTATTTAAACAGCGAGAGTTCTATGGATTCTTGCATCACCATCCGTTCGTGTTTTGTCAAAAACAATAGGGCCGTGATCCAAGCAGGAGCTGGTATTGTGTTAGACAGCGTGCCGCAAAACGAAGCGAATGAAACAAGAGCCAAAGCGCAAGCCCTTATTGATGCGATCAGGAAAACAAGCTTATGAAAATCTTTTTTATAGATAATTTTGATTCTTTCTCTTATAATTTGGTGTATGAATTAGAGTGTTTGGGTTATGAAGTGGCCGTTTATCAAAACGATATTGATCCGAGTTATCTTATGGGTTTAATGAATGAAGAATCAAAAACCCCTTTATTGTTCATCTCACCCGGGCCTGGTAGCCCTAATAGTTCAGGCAATCTTTTAAAAATCATTGAAATGGCTAAAAAGAAATTCCCTATTTTAGGGGTTTGTTTAGGCTTACAGGCTTTAGCGCAAAGCTATGGGGCTAAAATCATAAGGAGCAAAGAAATCGTGCATGGCAAAGCGACGACTATCGCGCTCAAAAAGCATGCCGTTTTTAAAGGTTTAGGGGAAAGCATGGTGGTGGGGCGTTACCATTCTTTAATGGCAAGCGGATTGCCTAAAAATTTAGAAGTGATCGCTGAGCATGACAATATCCCTATGGCTATTGTCAATGAAGAAGATAAAATTTTAGCCTATCAATTCCACCCTGAAAGCATCATGACTTTACAAGGGAGGGCGTTGTTAGAGCAAAGCGTGGGATTTTTAGAAGGGTTATTATGAAAGAGATTTTAAACGCTCTATACCATCAAAAAGACTTGAACGATGAAGAGGTCAAAAAGTTATTCACCCTCATTATCCACGAAAAAGTAAGCCCAGCGCAACTTGGGGCCATTTTATGCGCTTTAAAAATCAAGGGCGAGAGCTTTAAGGAAATTAGCGTTGCTGCAGCCACGCTTTTAGAGCATGCCCCTAAGCCTTTTAACAGCGGCTTGGATTTAATAGACAATTGCGGCACAGGGGGCGATGGGCTAAAAACGATCAACATCAGCACGATTGCTGCGCTCATTGCCAGCTCCATGGGATTACCTATGGCTAAACACGGATCAAGGAGCGTGTCCAGCCATAGCGGGAGCGCGGATTTGTTGGAAAATTTAGGCGTGAATATTGAAATGAACCCCACGCAGTTAGAAAATTGTTTCAAACAAACGCATTTTGGGTTTTTATTCGCGCCTTTATACCATCAAAGTTTTAAAAAATCCGCCCCTTTAAGAAAAGAGCTTTTCACTAAAACGATTTTTAATTGCTTAGGGCCTTTAATCAACCCCTTAAGGCCAAAAATCCAGCTTTTAGGCGTGTATGACAAATCTTTGTGCAAGACTATGGCGCTAGCGTTAAAGGCTTTGGGCGTTAAAAGGGCGATGGTGGTTAATGGAGGGGGGACAGATGAAATCGTGTTGCATGATATTACGCATGCGTGTGAATTGAAAAATAATGAAATTTTAGAGTATGACTTGAGCGCTAAAGATTTTGATTTACCCCCCTATGATTTGAAAGAATTACAGATTAAAAACGCACAAGAAAGCGTTCAAGCGTGCTTAGATATTTTAGAAAATAAAGGCAAAGATTCGCACACAATGGTGGTTGTGTCGAATGTGGCGAGTTTGTTGTATTTAAGCCATAGGGCTAAAGATTTAAAAGAGGGCGTGGGCATGACTTTAGAGCATTTAAAAACCAAAGCGCCTTATGCGCATTTGCAAAAAATCATAAGGTTAAGCCATGCCTAGCGTGTTAGAAAACATCCTTAAAGACAAGATCTTAGAAATCGCTACACTCAAAAAAAATCATGCTTTACCGGTAAACATAACCCCAAGCGATAGGGATTTTAAAAAAGCGTTACTAGAAAAAAAAACCAACTTTATTTTAGAATGCAAAAAAGCATCGCCCTCTAAAGGTTTGATCAGAAAAGATTTTGATCTGTTAAAAATAGCCAAGACTTATGAAAAATTTGCCTCTTGCATTTCAGTTTTAGCCGATTCTAAATATTTTTTAGGCTCTTATGAAAACATTAAGATTGTTTCGCAACATTCCAATAAGCCTGTTTTATGCAAAGATTTTATCATTGGTGCTTTTCAAATCAAACTCGCTAGAATGATGGGGGCTAATGCGGTGCTTTTAATGTTAAGCGTATTAGATGATAAAAATTATTTAGAGCTTTTTAACCTCGCTAAATCCTTAAACATGAGCGTGCTGACCGAAGTTTCCAATAAGCAAGAAATCAAACGCTTGCTCAAACTCCAATACGACATTATAGGTATTAATAACAGGGATTTGCACACCCTAACAACCGACATCAACAACACGCTCAAATTACGCCCCCTTTTGCCTAAAGACGCGCTCATTATCAGTGAGTCCGGTATTTATTCGCATGCGCAAATCAAAGCCCTAGCCCCTTATGTGAATGGCTTTTTAGTGGGCAGCTCTTTAATGAAAGAAAAGGATTTGAAAAAAGCGTGCACTAAATTGATTTTAGGCGAAAATAAAGTGTGCGGGCTTACAAGGATTAAAGACGCTAAAGCCGTTTATAAAAACCATTTTATTTATGGGGGTTTGATTTTTGAAAAATCTTCGCCCAGATACATCAAGCCTAAAAAAGCCCTAAAAATCACAAAAGCGGTTAAAAAATTGGATTTTGTGGGCGTGTTTGTGAAAGATAGCATTAAAAAAATTCAAAAAATCGCTAAAAAGCTTGATTTAAAAGCGGTGCAGCTTTATGGCTATTCGCAAAAAGAAATCGCTCAATTAAAAAAATCGCTCCCTAAAACTTGCGCGATTTGGCAAGTAATAAGCGTGATGAGCGCTAAAGATTTAGTGCCTAAAATTCAAGAAGCCTCTCTGATTTTATACGACACTAAGGGGGATAAAATGGGAGGCAATGGCGTGAGTTTTGATTGGGGTATTTTAGAAAATGTCAAAACGCCTTTCATGTTAGCTGGTGGGCTTAATTTGGATAATATTCAAAAAGCCTTGAAAGTTAAAGCGTTGGGATTGGATTTCAATTCCGGTTTAGAAATAAGCCCTGGGATTAAAAATAAGGATAAAATCAAGCGGTTAGCCCGCATTTTAAGAGAGTATTAAAATGAATCAAAAAGCGTATTTTGGGGAGTTTGGAGGGAGTTTTGTTTCGGAGTTGTTAGTGCCTGCATTAAGAGAATTAGAACAGGCGTTTGATGCGTGTTTGAAAGATGAAAAATTCCAAAAAGAGTATTTTCGTCTTTTAAAAGATTTTGTGGGCCGTCCCAGCCCTTTAACCTTGTGTCAAAATATCGTTTCTAACCCTAAAGTCAAGCTTTATTTAAAACGAGAGGATTTAATCCATGGCGGGGCGCATAAGACTAATCAGGCCTTAGGGCAAGCCCTTTTAGCGAAAAAAATGGGTAAAACAAGGATTATTGCTGAAACGGGTGCTGGGCAGCATGGCGTTGCAACGGCTATCGCTTGCGCGTTATTGAACTTAAAATGCGTGATTTTTATGGGATCTAAAGATATCAAGCGCCAGGAAATGAATGTTTTTAGAATGCGCTTATTGGGCGCTGAAGTGAGAGAAGTCAATTCAGGGAGCGCGACGCTTAAAGACGCCGTGAATGAGGCCTTGAGAGATTGGGCGAGCAGTTACAAGAACACGCACTATTTGCTAGGCACAGCCGCCGGGCCGCACCCTTACCCCACAATGGTTAAAACCTTTCAAAAAATGATAGGCGATGAGGTTAAAAGCCAAATTTTAGAAAAAGAAAACCGCTTGCCTGATTATGTGATCGCATGCGTTGGAGGGGGGTCTAACGCTATAGGGATATTCAGCGCGTTTTTAAACGATAAAGAGGTCAAACTCATAGGCGTAGAGCCAGCCGGTTTAGGGCTAGAGACTAACAAGCATGGGGCGACTTTGAATAAAGGGCGTGTGGGGATTTTGCATGGGAATAAAACCTATCTTTTACAAGATGATGAAGGCCAGATTGCAGAAAGCCATAGCATTAGCGCCGGGCTTGATTATCCAGGGGTGGGGCCAGAACACAGCTATTTAAAAGAGATTGGGCGCGCGGTTTATGAAAGCGCAAGCGATGCTGAAGCGCTAGAAGCTTTCAGTTTGCTATGCCAAAAAGAAGGCATTATCCCAGCACTAGAAAGCTCGCACGCCTTAGCGTATGCCTTAAAACTCGCTCAAAAATGTGCACAAGAAAGCATTATTGTAGTGAATTTAAGCGGTCGGGGGGATAAGGATTTAAACACCGTTTATAACGCTTTAAAAGGAGATTTAAAATGAGGTATCAAAACATGTTTGAAACCTTAAAAAAACAAGACAAAATGGCGTTTATCCCGTTTGTAACCTTGGGTGATCCCAATTATGAATGGAGTTTTGAAATCATTAAAACCCTAATTATTAGCGGGGTGAGCGCTTTAGAATTGGGCTTTGCTTTTTCCGATCCAGTAGCGGATGGCGTTACCATACAAGCGAGCCATTTAAGGGCGTTAAAACACGCTAGCATGGCTAAAAATTTCCAGCTTTTAAAAAAGATTAGAGGTTACAACCACAATATTCCCATAGGGCTTTTAGCGTATGCGAATCTCATTTTTTCTTACGGCGTTGATGGCTTTTACGCTCAAATCAAAGAATGCGGCGTGGATAGCGTTTTAATAGCGGACATGCCCCTAATAGAAAAAGAATTAGTCATCAAATCCGCTCAAAAACACCAAATCAAGCAGATCTTTATCGCCAGCCCTAATGCGAGCAGTAAAGATTTAGAACAAGTTGCTATGCATTCGCAAGGCTATATCTACACTTTAGCCAGGAGTGGGGTTACAGGGGCGAGCCATACTTTAAAAAATGACGCAAGCACTATTATTAAAACCTTAAAAACCTTTAGCTCTACCCCAGCTCTACTGGGCTTTGGCATTTCTCAAAAAGAACACATCACAAACGCTAAAGAAATGGGCGCTGATGGCGTGATTTGCGGCTCAGCGTTAGTCAAAATCATAGAAGAAAATTTAAACAATGAAAACGCCATGCTAGAAAAAATTAAAGGGTTTATAGGAGGAATGATTTTTTAAGGCTTTTTGGCTTTGTTGCGTCAAAAAATTAAAGATCA
The DNA here is from genome assembly GCF_000274605.1 of Helicobacter pylori NQ4053. NCBI lineage: Bacteria > Pseudomonadati > Campylobacterota > Epsilonproteobacteria > Campylobacterales > Helicobacteraceae > Helicobacter > Helicobacter pylori. The sequence continues at coordinate 273,536 of NZ_AKNV01000006.1, read as the reverse complement.
CAGATTAACAATCATCAAGCTTTATTATATGCGCGTTATGGCGTTAGCGTAGGAAATACTGCCATAAGCCTAACAACAAGAGATAGCCTTGTAGTGTGGTTGATAGCGGCTAAAATCGCAGGTATTTTGATAATAAAAAAGCTAATTTTGATATATTAAGCCATAAACTCTTTATAATACTTTTAAAAAGAACTATTGGTTGCTTAGTCCTTTTAATCTTCGGGTTCTATGTCTATTGTGTCATCATGTTCAATTTTAGGTTTATTTTTTTGTGGTAAATAACCATTGTTGTAACAAATTTCTAGAATTTCTCTTTCAACTTGAAATCCTTTTTCCATGAGTTTCTTTTCTTCTTCAAGAGATTTTCGTTCTCTTTTAAAAGATTCTCGTTCTTTCTTCCTTGATTCTTCTTCTATTTCAGCCTGGATTTCCTTTTCTGCAAGTTGTTTTTTTCTTATATCATTCAGCTTATCTACCTTTTGTGTTATGAGAGCTTTCATGCTTGCCGTTTGAAGATCTCCATGGTTTTTTTTCATTTCGTGAGTGAGATGAGAAGCGTTTTTGTTGTTATTTTTGTTGCTATCCATTAAAATCCTTTACGATTAATTTAAAACTTTTCATTATAATAGGCTTAGGCTTAGGCTTAAATAGCGTTCAATTTTTGGATAACTAGGGGGCTTACTCACAAATCTTTTTAGAAAGACATGGCTGTTAGCTTTAAGTTATTTTGATCTTTTTTAAAACTTAAAGCGTTTATTAAGCCAAATAAGGCTTAATTGGTATTGACTGGTTTAGAGCCTTATTTTTCTAGCAAATTGAGCAACGCCCTTTTATATTCTAACGCCGTTATTTCATCCTTGCCTTCAAAGCGGCTGACTAAATAGGGGGTGGTGTTGCTTGCGCGAATAAGCCCAAAACCATGTTCAAAAACCACTCTCACGCCATCAATGCTGATGATTTCTTTGATTTTAGGGAAATGACTTGGCGGGTTTTTAAGCGCTTTTTGCATGTTATGAATGATTTCAAATTTTTCTTCTTCGCTCACGGCGATTTTTTCTTCAGGCGTGGTGTAGGAATAAGGGAGGTTTTTAATGGTGTTTTCCAAATCGCTTGGACTTTGTTCGAGCAATAACTCTAAAGCCCTTAAGCATGCATAAAGAGCGTCATCATAGCCAAAATAGCGCTCTTTAAAAAAGATATGCCCGCTCATTTCAGCCGCAAAATGCGCATTGGTTTCTTTGAGTTTGATTTTTAAATTGCTATGCCCGGTTTTATACATGAGCGTCTTGCCAAAAGTATTAATCGTGTTATACATCACTTGAGAGCATTTGACTTCGCCGATCACAAAGGGGGTGATGCCTTGAGCATGCAAGCGTTTAGCGAATAAAATCGCTAATTCATCGCCCGCATAAATATGATGAGAGCTTAGCATCGCAATCCTATCCGCATCGCCATCAAAAGCAAAGCCTATAGAAATAGCGTTTTCTTGCATGTGTTTTTCTAAATCTTGTAAGTTTTTCGCTTCGCTGGGGTCTGGGTGGTGGTTAGGGAAATTCCCATCAGGATCGCTATAAAGGCTGCTAAAATCAATGTTCAAAGCCTTTAAAATAGGTTCTAATCCTAACGCCCCCACGCCATTACCAAAATCCAATGCGATTTTGTATTTAAGGTTTTTCAAATGCTGAAAATCCTTGATCAAATAGCGCTGATACGCTTCTAGGGCATTGGCTTTCTCTGGTGTTTCTTTTAGGGGTTTTATTTCATGCTTGGCGTTTAAAAGCGTGTCTTTTAAAGCTTGAATGTCCTTGCCATAAAACGGGTTTTGGTTGAGCGTGATTTTAAAGCCGTTGTATTCTTTGGGGTTGTGAGATCCAGTAATCATGATAGAATTAGGGCATTTAATGCCATTGATTTCATTAAAGGCTGCAAAATACGCTACCGGTGTGGGGATTAGCCCTAAATCATACACTTTCAAGCCGCTTGATTGCAGCCCCGCGCTCAAAGCTTCAAACAAAAAGCGCCCATGCGTTCTCGCATCATGCCCTACAAACACGCTTTTATCGCATTCTCGCATGATTTTCCCCAACTCCACGCCAATACTAAAAGCGCTCTTCTCATCTAAAGTGGTGGGGTAAATGCCTCTAATATCGTATTCTCTAAAAATGCTAATGTCCATGTCATGACTCCTTGTTTTTGAATAAATTTAAACCCTGTTCGCATAAATTTTGCCATGCGTTTGTTTGATCTTTTTGTTTTAATTGAACGCATTTTTCTAAACTGGCTTTAGATTTTGCTTTTTGATTGGTTAGATCTAATAAGCTGGATTGCAAGTATAAGGCTTTTTGGTGATCTTCTAAAGAAAGCCTGCGATCTAAAAGTTTGTCTAGCATTTCTAACGCTTTTGAATAGTCTTTGGTGGTTCTGTAAGCGTCAATGAGAGCAAATTCGCTAAAGGGCGTGTAAGAATAGTCCTTATAAGCGTCTTGGAGTTTGAGCAAGCTTGTGGCATAAATTTTGACGCTTTTAGGGTCTTTTTCATTCTCTAATAATTTAAAATAAACCAACGCCATGCGTTTATCGTCTTTGAAATGCTTTTCTAAAAACGCATACAAATTGAGGGCCAATCCTTTTTCATTGTTTTGCATGTAATCTGAAAATAAAACAAAAGCAATATCATAGAATTCTTTTTTATTCAAGTTTTGAGCGAGAATCAAAGCGTCTTTAGAAGCCAGAGTGGAATTTTTAAAATCCCCTAAGCGGTAGTAATTGCGCCCCAAACGATAAAGCCATACCAATTTCTCGCTAGGGGTTTTAGCCGCTTTTAAAGCGTTTAGGGCAATAATTTGCGCTTTTTCTTTGAGCGATGCGAAATACAAGCAATCAAAGGCTTGGATTTCTTCTTGGGGGTTAAATTCAAAGGCGGTGATTTGGGATAAGTATTTTAAAGCTTCTTTGCAACGATGATCCTCTAATGGGGTTTTAGCAAGGACATTGAGCGTTTTTTGGATCAAGGGAGAATCTTTGGGTAAATTTTTTTGCATGCCTAAAACTTCAGCATAGCGCTTATTGTCAAACAAGAGTTGGGCTTTCAACTCTAAAGCTTTTTGGGCTTCATTAGAATTAGGGAAATTTTGAATGATTTTATCGTAGTGGGCGATTTTTTCTTGCGTGTTCCCCTCCATGGAAAAAAGGGCTTTTTCATCGCGCGCTCTAACGACAGAAGCCCGCTCCAATTCCGCATGGTCTTGCAAATATTGCAGGTTGTAAAGGTGGGCGTTCTTAAAATCCTTGATCCTTGCATACAACGCCCCTAAATCATAAAGCGCTTGCTCTTTAGCTTTCAAATCATCATCTTGATTAAAGAGCAAGTGAGCGATCTCAATCGCGCTTGCATTCATCTGGTTTTTTTTCAATAACTTGAGCAAGTCTAGGGCTGATTCGCTATGCGTAGAAATATAATCTGGGTTGGATTGGACCACCTTATCAATGAGGTATTTAGCGTTATTAAAGTTTTGATAGTTTATCTCTGCTTCAGCCCAATTAAGTGCGATTTCACTCGCGCTCTCTTTGTCTTTGGCGTTAGAAAAAGCTTCTTTGAAAAGCATGTTAGCGCTGCTCAAATCAGAAGCTTCAGCCGCTTCAATGGCTAAACGCATTTGGGCTAAGGGCGCGTAGCGGGAATTTTTGTATTCTAAAAGAATGCGTTTGTAATAGCGCATGGCCTGTTTGTAATTGTTGTTTTCATCTAAAGCTTTGGCGACATAGTATAACGCTTCAGGGATATTGGGGTCAGTCGGGTAATTTTTAATCCATTGGGTGCCAATATCTATGAGTAAGGATTTTTTAATGCCTAATTTACCTAATGCGATAATTTCCAATAAATACAAGTCTTTTTTAAACATCGTTTGAGGGTAGTTTTTAAACGCACGGCTGATCGTGCGTAAGGCGTCAAAATAGGCTTGCGAATCCATTTGTTTTTTAGCTTCTAAATAGGCGTTTAAATCATAGCCCTTTGTGGTGAGTAGGGGTTTGTTATTCACATCCAGCTCTTGAATGATAGGGGTTTGAGCGTCTTTAATGATAATGGGGAAATTCAAGCCTTTTTGAGCGTTGTCTTTTTCGCTCAAAAAAGGGATTTTTTGATCATAGCCTACGATTTGCCACATTTTGGCTTTAGAGTCGTTTTCCACAAAAAGGGGGACAGCCTTTTTATAATCCCTATCAAAAGAAAAAAGGGTGAGCCTTCGCATCACTTTGGGTTTGATGTGTAAAATGAATTGTTGTTGGCGCATGGAATAGGTGATATTGAAAAAAGCGTTTTCTAAAGGGGTAAAGCCCTCTTTAGGGATAGAGTCTATCACGCATTCTATGGGGCGTTTAGCATGCATGATAGATAAAGACGCTTCAATCCCGCTTGGCGGTTTTTCATTAACGTAAGAGCAAGAAAACGCCTTATTGTTTCGTAAGGTTAAAACCGAAAAATCTTCCCCCCCTTCTTTGCCTTGCGTGAGCGTGAGACTTAAAGCGTTGAGTGAATGGGAGAGCAAGCCCATTAAAAGAAAGAATTTTGACTTAAGCCACAAACTCTAAAAGCCCTCGCATCATAAACACAGAGAATAAGCACGCTAACGCCATAGCAATAATGACCGCATAAATGGGCATGGTAGCGTTTTGGGTGTAAATATCGTTTTGAGCGTAGCTTTGTAAGGGCTTATTGAAAAACATCGCCACGAGCCAACGGAAATAATAAAACGCAGCCACCGCGCTATTAACTAACATCACCACCGCTAAAAGAATGTGATTGCTCTCTAACGCGCTTTCAACGGCTAAAAATTTCCCCCAAAACACGCTAAAAGGCGGGATCCCTGCAAGCCCAAAAACAAAAATAGCGCCTAAGATCGCCACTAAAGGGTGGGTTTTGATAAGGCCGTTGAATTTGGAATAAGGGTGATCGTAGCGTTCATCCCATGTTTTTTCCCGGCTTTTTAAGAGCCATAAAAGGCCAAAAGCCCCAATGTAAGTGAAGGCGAACATGAACCAATAAACAAACATCGCTTGTTGGCTATCTTCAGTGTGGATGAACACGCATGCTAAAGCGAACCCAGAATGCGAAATGGAACTATAAGCGAGCATTCTTTTGACATCTTCTTGCCATAAAGCAATGAAATTAGGGATGGTGATAGTCATAAGAATCAAAACATAAAAAATGTCTTCTACCCAAGCGATGCGAGTGTCTATAAACGCCCCAAAAAGGCGAGTCGCTACCACAAAGCCAGCGATTTTAGGCACAATGGAAATATAGCTCGCAAAGACCGGATTATTGCCCTCATACACATCAGGCATCCAGGTATGGAAAGGCACTAAAGAGACTTTAAAGCCAATCGCTCCAATCAAAAAAATAGCACCCATCGCAAAGAGCATGGGGTTTGTGATACCTTCAGTGTGTAAGTATAGGCTAATGACTTCAAGATTCAAGCTCCCTGTGAGCAAGTAAAAAGCCATCGCGCCCATAGCAAAAAACGCGCTCGCCATAGCCCCCATAGTGAAATACTTGATCCCTGCTTCCAAGCCGTAGCGTTTATCGCTCAACGCCATTAACACGCAAAGGGGTAAGGACGCTGTTTCTAACCCAATAAGGATTAACAATAAATGGTTGCTTGAAACCATGAACTGAAAGCCAGCAACAATAAACAAGTATAAGGAATAAAATTCAGCGGTTTGAAATTCGTTGAAGCGCTCTTTTGAAAGGGCTAAGAAAATGAGCAAAAAGGCTGAAATCAAGACAATGCTTTGAGAGATGAGCGAGAGGGTATCCAAGCTCAAAAACCCAAAAAAGGCGTTTTCTTGCTCTTCTAATCCTAAAACCACCAAAAAATCCAAAACCAAAAAGAGCATGCATAAAAACACATTCAAATTGCGTGAAAACCTGGAAGTGAAAGCGTTGATTAGGAGCGTGAAAATCCCCCCACACACCAACACCAGCATGGGTAAAACGCTCTCAAAATTAAAGCTATCAAAAGAGATATGGAGACTATCTATTAACATAAGAGACCTCTTTTATCTTAGTATCCAATGAACCTAAAAAAGGGAGCGAGCGGATTTCTATCACCTCTAAAAGCTGCTTAGAGCCTTGCTCAATCGGTTTTAAAAGGATTTTAGGGTAAATCCCTAAAATTAAAATCAAAGCTAAAATCACGCTCAAAACCCCTACCTCACGAGCGTTCAAATCTTCAAACACGCTGATTTGATTGTTCCCGGCTTTCAAATTACCAAAGAAAACATCTTTATATGAAGTGAGCATGTAAATTGCTGAGAGAATGATGCTTGTCCCGGCAATGATAGCTAAAAGAGGGTAAGTGGCAAAAAACCCTAACAAGCTTAAAAACTCTCCCACAAAACCAATGCTTAAAGGCATGCCCACATTCGCCATTAAAACGATCATAAAAAAGGCTGCAAAAACAGGAGCGCTTTTAGCGATCGATCCAAAGCGAGCGATTTCTAAACTGCTGGCACGTTCTTCCAAGATACCAGCGAGCAAAAACAATCCCATGACGATAATACCATGCGCAAACATCATAAACACCGCCCCTGAAACCCCTTCAACATTGAAAGAAAAAACCCCAAGCACCACGACTCCCATGTGCGAGAACGAGCTATAAGCGATGAGAGTTTTTAAATCTTTTTGAGCGTAGGCTAGAAAACCTCCATAAATGATCATGCATAGCGCCACAATGGCTATAGGGGTTAAATAAATCTCTGAAAGCTCAGGAAAAAGCGGGAGCAAGAAGCGTAATAAAGCGTAAGTCCCCATTTTAGAAAGCAAAGCTGAAAGCATGACAGAGCCTAAAGTAGGGGCGTTAGAATACGCATAAGGCAGCCATGTGTGTAAGGGAAAGAGCGGGATTTTAACCGCAATCCCTATTAAGAAAGCCACAAAGAGCCAGGTTTTAACCCCGCTAGAAAAGTTCAATTGATACCAGTCTAAAATATCAAAACTCATCATGCCGTAATTGCTAGCGTAGTAATACCCAATGTATAAAATGCCTAAAAGCATGCATAACGACGCTAAAAAGGTGTAGAGAAAAAACTTCATGCCAGAATAGATCTTATTATTACGGCCAAAACGACCGATGAGGTATAAAACCGGCAAGAGCGAGATTTCCCAAAAAGCGTAGAAAAAGATCATATTGAGAGAAGAAAACACGCCCATTAAAATCCCCTCTAACAACAACAAACAAATCGCAAAGTCTTTACGACGCTCTTTGACATAAATCACGCACAATAACACCACGATAGCGTTTAAGAGCAACAAAAAGAGCGCGATGCCATCAACGCCCACATGGTAATTCACGCCAATTTGATAGACTAATTCCTTCATTTCTTCAAACTGCATGCCGGCTGTTTGAATATCAAACCCATGCCACAACAACAAGATTAATAACAATTCAATCAAAGCGATGACAATCGCATACGCCCTGCTCGCTTGATCGCTCATAAAGAACGCTAATAGCGCGCTCAGCATGGGGAAAAAGATCACCACACTTAAAAGATGCGCATGTAAAAACTGCATTTCTTATCTCCCAAAAAAAGCTACAAACGCCAATAAGATTAAAACCCCGGCCACCATGAAGCGCAGCATGGAGGTTAAATTCCCATCTTGACTGATTCTAAACACGCGCCCTATAACAAAAACGCTTCTTCCTATAGTATCCACTATCGTATCAATGATCCTTAATTCCACGACCTGGTGCAAGAATGAAGCGATGGCGCTAAAAACTTTTGCAATCCCTTGATAGAGTTGCGGGATATAGTATTGGTTGAGCAAGAGCTTGTATAAAAAGCCCCTCTCTTTTTTGGAAGTGATACCATTTTTATATTTAAATATGGCATAGGCGATGCTCAATAATACCACTATGGTGGTGATACTGATTAAAAGAGCGAGCGGGACTAGATACTCTCCAACGCTAGGGATTACTTGAGAAATAAAATGAAAAAACGGCTCTTCAAAAAACCCGGCAATGACCGCTAAAATCCCTAACGGCAGCATGCTTAAAAGCATGAAATTTTGAGCCTCATGGGGGTGGTTGATTTCGTGCTGTTTGGGTGCAAAAAACACCAGCATGATGAGCCTGAAGCTATAAAAAGCGGTAAAGATCGCTCCAATTAGAAGAACAAACCATAAAATGTGGTGGTGCATCCCAAAAGCCACTTCTAAAATTTTGTCTTTAGAAAAGTATCCTGCGAAAGGGTAGATCCCGCACAAAGCCACTGAACCTATAATCATAAAGATCGCTGTGATTTTCATAGGCTTGTATAAAGCGCCCATTTTAGTAATATCCAAATTGTCTTCCATCGCATGCATGACATTCCCTGATCCTAAGAAAAGGAGGGATTTGAAAAACGCATGCGTGAAGAGGTGGAAAAGCGCGATCGCATAGGCCCCAAGACCGGCCGCTACAAACATATAGCCTAATTGAGAAAGCGTGGAATAAGCCACAATGCGTTTTAAATCCTTATTGACTAAAGCCATGCTCGCTCCAAAAAGAGCCACAAACGCCCCTAAACATGCGATGAAATAGCCCACTTCAAACACCGCGCTATACAAGGGATTGGCTCTAATGACCAGATACACCCCAGCGGTTACCATTGTCGCTGCATGGATGAGAGCGGACACAGGGGTAGGCCCCTCCATAGCGTTGGCTAGCCATGTGTGCATAGGGAATTGAGCGCTCTTGCCCATAGCGCCAATGAAAAGAAACACGCTGATGAAAAAGAGCATGGAATAATCGGCGTTATTGAGCATGCTAAAGACTTCTTTATATTGGAGGGTGCCAAAATTCCAAAAGATCAAAATAATCCCCATGAGCATGCCTAAATCCGTGATCCGATTCATCACAAAGGCTTCAATAGAAGCGTTGTTCGCGCTTGTTTTATGATACCAAAAGCCAATGAGCAAGTAAGAACATAGCCCCACCCCTTCCCAGCCAATGAAAAGCCCTAAAAAATTATCGCTCAACACCAACACCAGCATGGAAAACACAAAGCCGCTGAGGTAGGAAAAATAGCGGTTAAACCCTGTATCATGCTCCATATAGCCTATAGAATACACATGCACTAAGAAAGAAACTAAAGTAACCACGACAATCATGACTGCATTGATATTGTCCAGCATGAGGGAAAAGCCGACTTTAAAATTCCCTACCACGATCCAGTCAAATAAATATTTTTCATAGCTTTGATGATGCCATGCTTGAATGAAAAGAACCACCGCACCAATGAAAGAAACCAGCACGCACAAAGAATTGAAAACGCCCACATGCAACGCTTTAGCTTTAGCCCCAAACAGCCCCGCATAAACTGCGCCGATTAAAGGCAAAAACAACACCACTGACAGCAAAGAAGAATACTGCATGCTCAACCTTTCATAGCGTTTAAAGAATCAATGTCTAAGCTCTTGTATTTCTTAAACCACAAAATCACCAAGCCCAAACCAATAGCCACCTCACTAGCGGCAATAGCGATAATAAAGAGCGCGAACATCTGCCCGTCTAAATTATGCGTGTATTTAGAGATCGCTACAAAACCGATATTGATCGCATTGAGCATGATTTCTGTAGAAAAAAAGAGTAACAGAATATTTTTGCGTTTCAGCATGCCCGCTAAACCAATGCAAAAGAGTAACCCTGAAACAATCAAATAGTGGTTTAACCCTATCATAGAGATTCCTTTATAAATTGCGTGTGATTTTTCCCATGGATTTTTTGAATCCCTGTAGCGATGCCTCCAACCATAGCGACTAAAAGCATTAAAGCCGCCGCTTCAAAAGGGATGAGGTAATTAGTAAAAAGCACATAACCAATCGCTTTAATGTTAGGGATTTGCGCATCAATAGCGTTAGAATTGACTTGATTAGAAAGGTTTTCGCCAATGCTAGGAGCGCTTAAAATCAAGGTGAGTAATAGCACCACGCCAAATGAAAGAACGCACAAGATTTTAGGGCTTTGCTTGCGTTCAATGACTTCTGCAGCGGAGTTGAAAAACATCATGCCAAACGCATACATCACAATGACCGCCCCCACATACACCGTGATTTGCACCACGCCCAAAAACTCAGCGTCTAGTAAAAAGAAAAAAGCGGAAATAAAAACCATGCTGCTAGCGAGAGCGGTAATGGCATAGAGAATATTCGTGGTGGTGATCACCACTAACGCCATGCTCAAAGTAAGGATCGCAAAGAAATAAAAGGCAATGGTTTCAAACATTTTCATCTCCCTTATGGCTTTCTGGGTTTGTTGGAGTTTCTTCTTGTGATTCTTCTTTTGAAGGCTCTTGGACATAATCTAAAGGGGTGGCTTGCATGCGTTCGTTGTAATTAGGGCTTACCGCACCAAAGCCTAAAAATTCGGCATGCGAGCAGTTTTTAGCGTCTTGTTCGTTCGTTAGAAACTCGCTTTTAGAGCCGTATTGGGAGCGTTGGGTGCTAGCGTTTTCAAATCGATTCCCCATAACAATCGCCAATTCTGGGCAAACTTCCGCGCACAACCCGCAATAAATGCAACGCCCCAAATTGATCGTGTAAGAATCGATCTTTTTGCGGTTGTCTTCGCCTTTATGCGTGATGATCCTTATGCAATTGCTCGTGCAAATCTTTTCACACAGCCCACAACCTATACACCTTTCAGAGCCTGAGTCTAAAAGCCGTTGCAGATTATGCACCGCGCGATAGCGTGGGCTTAAAGGGAGTTGTTCCATAGGGTAATGGATGGTTACGCTTGGGCTAAAAAATTCCTTGATCGTAAGCCCTAACCCTTTGAATAGATCCAAACCCAAGCTCGTTTTAACGGTGTCTTTAAACTGCTCGGTCGTGCTATGGACTTCGGCTCGTTTAGGAAGTTGCTTGTATTCTTGTTTGGCCATAAAACCTCCTTTAAATTAAAATGATAATGCCCGTTAGCACAATGTTCAATAACGCTAAAGGCAGCATGATTTTCCAGCACATATCCATCAGTTGGTCTGGGCGCACATGCGGATAAGTCGCTCTAACCCACATGGATAAAAAGACAAAAAAGCCCGCTTTAATCAAAATCGCTAAACCTCCAGGGATAAAGCCCCATGCGTTAAACCCGCCAAAAAACACAATAGAAATCACAAAAGAAAAAGCGAATAAATGCGCGTATTCCGCTAAAAAGAACATGCCCCATTTCAAGCCGCTGTATTCGGTGCAATACCCTGCCACGATCTCGGCTTCATGCTCTAACAAATCAAAGGGGGTTCGATTCAATTCAGCGTAGCTTGCGATCAAAAACAAAACAAACGCTAGAGGCTGCTTAAACACAAGCCAGTCTAAAAATCCACCGCTTTGGTAATGATTGATTTCCACTAAAGAGAGCGATCCTACCACCATTAAGGGGGCTAGAATGGTTAAGGTGCTGACCACTTCAAAGCTGAGAAGTTGGATTGTCGCTCTTGCGGAGCCAATTAAAGAGTATTTGTTATTAGAGGCAAGCCCGGCTAAAATAGGTGCATAAATCCCTGCTGAACCCACGGCTAAGAAAAACAAAAAGCCAATGTTGATGTCAGAAATAAGGGGCTTGATCTCATAGCCAAACAGAGTGAAATTAGGGAAAAAAGGGATGGGTGCCATGGACACAAACGCACTTACCATCGCAATAATGGGCGCTAGCGTGAAAATGAATTTATTTGCGCCTTGGGGGATAATGTCTTCTTTGGTGAAAAGCTTAATGCCGTCTGCTGCGACTTGCAAAAGCCCAAAAGGCCCCACATAGCAAGGCCCTAAACGGCGTTGGAAATAGGCTAACACTTTCCTTTCAATATAAGTGGCAAAGCCTCCTAAAGCCGAAAATACAGCGATTAAAATCAAAATTTTAATCAGGGTTTCAATGATATAAGCGCTCATGCTTGCTCCTTTAAATCCACGCTATCAAACACACCCTCTCTAAAAAAGCTAGAATGGTTTTTCAAAAGAGAAGGCGAGATGACAAACACTTCCTGATCCAAGCTTTCATCAAGATACAAAACGCCTGTTAATTCCTCTTCTTCTTTAAATAAAGTGATGTTTTGCCCCACTTCTTTATCCAATTTTTTTAAGAAAGCTTTAGACACATAAATACCAGTCTTTAATTGCAAATTCTCGCTTTTATGGGTAGCGTTATTGAATTGCGTTTCTGGGTATTTTAAATACGCGTTGAAAACGATTTTTTCTTTTAAAGGCTTGATAGGCTCGCATTCTGTGGTTTCGCATTCTTTAGCGCTTTTTTCAAAATGGCTTGTTCCTAATAAATAGCCTCTGTGATTGACTCTGTCGTTAGTGAAATAGTTGGTTAGATAATCAAATTCTATGGCTTTAAAGCCTGCTTCTGTAGGGAGTTTGTGGGTGCATTCTGTGAGATTTTCTTCCACAAAACCAAAGCCTTGCATAATATCGCTCAAGTCATAGCCCTCAAACCTCAAAGCCGGTTTTAAGGGCAACACACGCCCTTCAACATTAGTGATCGTGCCTTCTATCTGGTTGAGACTGGGCAAAATAAAATCCACTTTGCTGACAGCGTCTTTCCCAAAAACCCTATCGTCGCTATTGATAGTGAAATCCCCTTGAGCGCGAATGCCTACAATTTTTTCATGTTCAAAAATTTCTTCGCTCAATTCGCAAATAGAAGCGATGCCTAAAGCGTTCGCGCTTGGAGGGATAAGAATGAGTTTAATAGCGCTTTTTTGGGCTAACAAACGCAACATTTTAGCGATGTTATGGGCTTGTTTGTGGCTATAAATTTCTTCGCCAACCACTAGCAGGGTGTTATTTGACTTTTGCAAAAGAGCGAGAATTTTTTCATAAGTTTCTAAATTGATGCCCGCTTCTTCAAGCAACAAATAAGTGGTTTTGGTAGGGACTTCAATTTTTTCTTCTTTAACCTCTGTCTTGTTTTCTGTTTGATTTTCTTTTGGAGTAGTTGCTTCTTCTTGATTTTCTTTTGGAGTAGTCGCTTCTGTTTTATCCTCTTCTTGATTTTCTGCCTTATTTTCTCCAATACTGCACCCTTGTTCGGCTTGTTCTAAAGCTTTTTTTCGCTCTTCTTCTAAGGCTTTAAGAGCCGCTTCATCTACAATGCTTTGTTTGGAATCTTCTAAGCTTTTTAGAGCCGCGCTTTCAATGTTAAGCATTTTTAAAAGCATGCCTAAAAGGATTTCTTCAGCCCCCACTTCATGGGTGATGCAAAAAGAGCTTCGGCACAAATTCGCTAGCGCGTTATCCTTAATAGGGTGCATAGCGATCAAAGAAGCTTTATTGAGTTTGAGAGCGTTATTAATGGCATAGCGCACCAAAGGGTTTTCTGTTTTGATAGAAGATCCTATCGTAACGACCAAATTGGAAGTTTTAATCTCTTCAATGCTGGGGCGTTTAACTTCACCCAATACTTTTAAGAATTGCTGGAAATGATACGCTTCTTGATTGTAGATTTTAAAATCAAGCTCTTTCCTCAAACGCTCTATTAAAAACGCCTCTTCATTCGTAATATCCCCACCTATTCGCACCGCTTCGCATTCTTTGAGGGCGTTTTGCGCTTCTTTAAGATTAGCGCTGCCTTTAGGGCTAGAGCTCACGTCAAAAGCGAAACGGCCTGCCCCACAAATAGGGTTATGGTAAAAATCATTAAGCACCCTAAAAATCTTAGATTCTTCGCCTAGAGTATCAAAATGGCGCACATCATAAGAAATCAAACACCCGGCTGAGCAATGCGAACAGGTAGAATGGATCTTTTTGAGTTCCCATGCGTTAGCCGTGTAAGCGAAATCTTTATAGCTCAAAGCGCCCACAGGACACACCGCAATGCATTCCCCACAATCATAGCAAGGCACGCTGCCAACAAAAGAAATAATGCCTTTTTGCTTACGACTCCACACGCTAAAAGCGTCTTTGGACATGCTGTCTTTAAATTTATCCGGAGCATGCAAATCGGCTTTAGTGGCTTTAAGGTTGTTTTCGCCCACATTGTCCTTACAAGTGGTTACGCACCTTTCGCACATGATGCACAAATTAGGGTCATACAAGGCTTTTGCCCATGAATCTAGCGCTTTAAAATCATCAGCCACCGCATAGGGTTGGTGCTCCACGCCGGTTAAATGCGTCATGTCTTGCAATTCGCACTCCCCGCTCTTATCGCACACGCCACACTCTAGGGGGTGGTTGACATCATAAGTTTGCATGATGCTTTTTCTTTCATCCATGAGCGTGGGGGTGTTAGTGAGAATGGTGGCGTTATTTTTGGCTTTCGTGTTGCAACTATAAACCCGTTTGCCATCCATTTCAACCATGCACATTTTGCATGCGACTGTGGGCGAGCAACCGCTTAAATAGCAAATGGTAGGGATGTAGATCCCAGCGCTCCTAGCAGCCTCTAAAACGCTTTGTCCCTCTTGGCATTCAATCGTTTTGCCATTGATATTCATTGTGATCATGAAATTCCTTGAGAGTGGGATAAAATAGGGATATAAGGGTAAGCGTCAAAAAACGCCCCTTCTAAAATCGCAATCAAACCCTTCAAATGGGGGCTTTCTTCTAACTCGCATTCTAGCGTTTTATTGGAGATTTGAAACCCCGCTTTAGAATGCTGGATCTTATTAGCGATCTTAAATTGTTTGGAAAAAGATAATTTGGGGGTTTCAAGGCTCTTGTAAGAAACATAGACAAACGAGCCGTTAGCCTCACCCATTCGCTCTAAAAACTCTAAATCTTTTGATTGGAGTTGTGATTCAAAAGGCAAAATGCCCTCTTTAAAGGCTGTTTCTAGCAGCCATTCTTGATCTTTAAAATCATAAAAAGCGGTTGTTGCGTTTGAATCGTTGCAAGGGATATGCAAAATTTCTAGGTAATTTTGCAACTCGCTTAAAAGGGTGTATAAAAAGGCGCTATCCGCATGCTTAGTGATTTCTCTATTTAAAACAAGCACCCTTTTTTTTGCTTTAACAATAAGTGCGATGAGATCTTGTAATTCCTCTTCGCTCATGTTCGCTTCAGAGCTTAAATACCCCACATCTATTTTTTCTAAAACATGCCCTTTTAATCGGGAAGTTTTTTCTAAAATGCCCCTTAAAATCAAAGCCAAAATTGCCGCTTCCGTGTTGATTTCATACGACGCAAAAAGGCAATTTTCTTGCAAGTCTCTTGTATCTTGTAAGGGTCTTAATAGAGCATAGGGGCGTTTTGATTGGTTAATGCTTCCTAAAATCCATCGTTCGTTTTCATTCAAACAAGCGTTTGAAAAACCCCCAAACAAAACGCACAAATCGCTTTTTTCTAAAAGGTTTAAGCTATCTTTTGTCATTTTGTAATGGATTTTAAACCCTTTTTGAAGAGATAATTTTTCTAAACAATAGGCTTCTTTCAAGCTAATTGAAGAGCTTGCGATTAAGGGAGAATTTAAGGGGTTAAAGCCGCTCAAAATCAAGCCTTTTTTCTCACGACAATCGTCCAATCCGCTTGATTGAAACGCAAAGAATTGAGGAGCTCATGCCCTTTAGATTGGATAAATTCAGCGCTCTTAGGGATATTAGAAAAATCCCCCACTTCAAACATGAAAATAGCGACTTCATTAGGTTGCATTTCTTTTTCAATCAATTCTTCCAAGCGTTCAAAAATACCCGCTTTTAAGGGGCGTAAATCAAAGCGTTTCATCTATCCACCTCGCCAAACACCGCATTGGTTGATCCAATCACGGTTACCGCATCCGCTAAATATTGCCCCACTAAAATATCGCTCAAAGCCCCAATGTGATAAAAGCTAGGGGCTCTGATTTTTAATCTATGAGGGTAAGGCTCGCCCTCTGAATGGATAAAAAACCCTAATTCCCCTTTAGGGCTTTCTGTGGGGGCATACACTTCCCCAACGGGCGGGCGCATGCCTTGAGCCACTAAAACAAAATGCTGCATCAAGGCGTAGTTTTGCGTCATTATATCTTCTTTTGGGGCGGAAATGTAATGCGGGTTTTGGGCCATGATAGGCGTATCGGTTTTAGCATACATGGGAATGAGTTGCTCAATGATGCGAATGCTTTCATCAATTTCTAACATATACAAACAATACCGATCATAACTATCGCCATAATTGCCCACCGGCACATCAAAATCAAGCTCTTTATAAAGCTCATAAGGTTCTTCTTTCCTAATATCATAAGCGATCCCAGTCCCTCTTAACATGATACCGCTCATGCCCCAACTTTGCGCCATTTTGGGCGTTACAACGCCCACATTTTCCAAGCGCATCCGCCAAATGCGATTCTTATCCAATAAGCCTTGAATGAGTTTTTTGCATTCCCTCATTTCGCCTAAAAACTTTTTCAAGCCCTCCAACCAATTAGGGGGTAAATCCAAAGGCACGCCCCCAATCCTTATAGCGTTATGCGTGAGCCTAGCCCCGCAATAATCCTCCATCAAATCCAACCCGTATTCCCTCGTTTTAAACGCATACAAAAACACGCTCATCGCCCCCACATCTAAAGCATGCACGCTGATAAAAAAGATGTGTGAAATCATGCGGTTAAGCTCTAGTAAAATCGTGCGGATCACTTGCGCTCGGCGAGGGATTTCTAAGTTGAGTAAGGTCTCTACCGCATAAGCGTAAGCGTAATTATTGCTGGTAGAAGAAGTGTAATCCAACCTGTCAGTAGTGGGCATGTATTCGTTATAGGTCATGTTTTCGCCTAACTTTTCACAGCCTCTATGCAAGTAGCCAATTTCAGGGGTAGCTTTAATGATTTTTTCGCCCTCTAATTCCAAAATCAAGCGCAATTGCCCATGACTACTGGGGTGTTGGGGGCCAAAGTTTAAAATCATTTGGTTGTCGTCATGTTCAAAAATGATGTTTTCAAACTGGGGGTTGAGTTTCGTGAAATTTTGAGCCATTTTATAGCCTCTTTTTTAAGATAGTGGGGGCGATTTTGTGCAAATCTTTGACAAAAGGGATTTTCTTAAACGCATGCTTTTCTTCTACTTCTTTTAATTCTTCACCCTTGCCCTGCTCATAGCCAATTTTAGCGAAATTGAAAGTGTCTTTTTCATCCACTCTCGCGCTGTCTCTCTGCTCTTTACCCACCACTTCTCGGTATTCTTTGCCAAAAATTTTATCCACTTCATACCATTGGGCGAATTCATCGCCTTTGAGCGGGTAAGAGCGCAATAAGGGGTGGCCTACCCAATCATGTGGCATGATAAGGCGTTTCAAATAGGGGTGTTTGTCAAACACAATACCAAGCATGTCATACGCTTCCCTTTCGCTCCAATTAGCCGAGCGGTATAAAAAACTCAAAGAATCCACGCTCTCATTAGGCAACAAAACGCACTTCATGCGCACCCTACGGCGGTTCTTACAGCTATCGCTAAAGCCCACGAATTGATAAAACAATTCAAAATGCCCTTTTTTAGCGCACAAATCTATCGCGCTCATTTCGCTCAAACACTCATAACCCAAATGCCTTAAAGTCGTAGCGACAGAAAAAATATCGTCTTTTTTGATCCAAAACACAGCCGTGTTAGTCTCTATGTATTTGTCTAAAATCTCATGTTTGTAAGAAAGGTGGTTGTAAATGACCTCATAAGCGCTGCCCTCTAAGTATTTTTTAGGGGTGGGTTCTATGATTTTATAGGGGTCATGCTGGCGCGATTGTTTTTGCACATCTTCATAGGGGGATTGTTTTCTTACCATCACACTAACCTTTTGGGAGCGTCTTGTTTGATCGCTTTAGAGCGTCTGATTTTATCTTGCAAAACCATAAGAGCGTATTGTAAAGTTTCTGGGCGCGGTGCGCAACCGGGCAAGTAAATATCCACAGGAACGATCCTGTCTGCTCCTTGAACGGTCGCATAAGTGTTGAACATCCCGCCCGTGTTAGCGCAACTCCCCATAGAAATCACCCATTTAGGTTCAGGCATTTGATCATAGAGCCTACGCATGAATTCGGCATGCTTTTTAGTGAGCGTGCCAGCGATGATCATCACATCAGATTGCCTAGGGCTCGCTCTAAAAATCGTGCCAAATCTGTCAAAATCAAACCTTGAACCCCCTGTTGCCATCATCTCAATCGCGCAACACGCCAAGCCATAAGTTAAGGGCCAGAGCGAATTAGAACGCCCCCAATTCAATAATTTATCCAAAGTGCTTAGAACAACCGGTGCTTGTTGCATTATTTCACCTCTAATTTCTGCCAGCTCAAAGCGTTTCGCTTTAAAGCGTAAATAAAACCAATGGTTAAAAAGAAGACAAAGCCTAGCATTTCAACGAGCCCAAACAAGCCTAATTTTTTAAAATCAATCGCCCAAGGGAACATGAAAACGATTTCTACATCAAATAAAATAAAAAGCATGGCCATGATATAGAAATGGTGCGACACTCTATTAGGCTGCTTGAGAGCCACAGGCCCGCATTCATAGGGAGCGAGCTTGAGCTTTTCGCCCTTTTTTTGAGCCATTTTACGGCTTAAAAACCTTTGGATCCTTAAGGTTAAGTTAAACACCCAAAAGGTGAATACCAACAAAACAAAAACGCCAAAATAGGGGTGATTCAATGCTTCTGTGGCTTGTTGCATTAGGCTCTCAAACTCCTTTAATTATTCGCAAATAATGATGAAGCCAATTAAACCATGTTTTTGCTAATCGTTAGCTGAAAAAATAAAAATTATTTTAACATCTCTTAAGAGGCCATTTCTATGAGTTTGGGCATTAAATCTTGCATGGCATGCACTGCACTTTCATTAATGCATTGGATATTTTGGGGCAAATGGGCGTTTTTAGCCTTAGGGTCAATGTAATAAATGAGGGTGTCTTTGCTCGCATGCGTGTAGAGACTAGCGGCCGGATAGACTTGCAAAGAAGTGCCAATGATGATTAAAAGGTGCGCTTGTTTGACTAAAGAAATCGCTTCCTTAAGCAAAGGCACCTCTTCGCCAAACCACACAATATCAGGGCGTAATTGCGATTTGTCTTTAGCCAAGTCGCCTAAATTCAAGTCCTTTTCCCACCTATAAATTAAATTAGGATCTTTTTCGCTGCGAACGCTTAACAATTCCCCATGCAAGTGCAAAATGCGAGAAGAACCCGCCCTTTCATGCAAATCATCTACATTTTGGGTGATGATATGGACTTGATAGTGTTTTTCCAATTCCGCTAAAGCCTTATGGGCCTTGTTAGGATAAACTTCAAAAAGCTGTCGGCGCCTTTGGTTGTAAAAATCCAACACCTTTTGCGGGTTCTTTTTCCAACCATAAGGCGAGGCAACTTCCATGATGTCATGCCCTTCCCACAAGCCATCAGCGTCTCTAAAGGTTTTAATCCCGCTTTCTGCTGAAATGCCAGCCCCGCTTAAAATCACTAAATTTTTCATGTTTCCTCCTTGATGAGTTCAATATGAGTGCCGCTGAGTTTGTCATGCAAAAAAAACTTAAAAATAAAAGGTGCAACAAACCCTATGAGTAACCCCATGCTCAACACCCACAAGACAAAGCGCCACAACGCTAAAAAAAAGCCCACTTCTTCACCATTATTTTTGACCAATTTAAACTGAGCGTAACGCATTCCAGGGCTTTGGGATTTAAAAGCGATAAAAAAGCTGTGCGTTAGGGCATAAAAAAGCAGGCATAAAAAAATCGCGCTCTGGTTTTCCCTAAAATCCTTCGCGCTCCCTAAAATCGCATAAGTCATTATGTAAAGCATGGGGGTATAAATCATAAAAATATCGGTGATAAAGGCCTTTAAGCGTAAAGAGAGATTCAACCCTTTTAAAGGGCTTTCTAAAGTGCGTTTTTTTTCTGGGGTTTTATTTTTTTTAGTTGCCACGACTTCCTGGCTTGATAGCAACGCTAGTAGCGCATAAAGGGCAAGAACTAGGCTTGTGCATGTCAAAAACAAAATCTTCTAAAGCAAATAAGGGCAAATGGCTAGGCAAACATGCACCCTCTTGGGCTTTCAAATGAGAATGGGTGCGTTTGCAAATGCCCCGATTGGCTAAAGCGCCAAAAGCCACGATTTGAGCGCCCTTTTCTTCTAAAACTTTAGCGCATTCCATGGCGGATTTTCCTGTGGTGATGATGTCTTCACACACTAAAATTTTTTCGTTTTTTTTGACTTCAAAACCACGCCTTAATGTCATGGTATTATCCACCCTTTCAGTGAAGATAAAACGCACGCCCAAAGCCCTTGCAAGCTCATACCCAGCCAAGATCCCTCCAATCGCAGGCGAACACACGCATTCAATATTCAAATGGGCTTCTTGAATTTGTTTGGCTAATTCTTTAGCTAATTGTTCGGCTAGTTTGGGATCTTCTAAAACTTTAGCGGATTGCAAATAACAATTGGAATGAAACCCGCTGCTGAGCAAGAAATGCCCCTCTAATAGCGCTTGAGCGTTTTGATAACATGCCTTAATATCCATGGTTTAGACCTTTAAAATCGCATCTTCTTTGTTTTTCACGCTTTCATCAATTTTTTTAATGGCTTCATCGGTGATTTTTTGGATCTGTTCTTGGGCTTTTTTGCTTTCATCTTCGCTGATTTCCTTGTCTTTTTCTAATTTTTTTACCTTGTTGTTAGCGTCTTGGCGGATATTCCTTACAGCCACTTTAGCCTTTTCGCCCATCGCTTTGGCGTCTTTTGCGATGAGTTTTCTTTGCTCACTTGTCATGGGCGGGAAAAAAAGCTTGATCGTTTCGCCGTCGTTATTAGGATTGACGCCAATATTGGCTTCTTGAATGGATCGTTCAATTTCTTTGAGCAGGTTTTTTTCCCACGGGCTGATTTGAAGGGTGGTCGCATCCAAGCTCATCACGGATCCAACTTGATTTAATGCCGTGGGCGTGCCGTAATAATCCACTTTGATGTGATCTAAAATATTGACTGAAACTTTCGCGCTCCTTAGAGTGGAAAAATCCCTGTTTAAAGCTTGAATGCTTTTTTGCATTAGATCTTTGGTTTCGTTATAAATGGCCTGTAACATTATTTTTCATCCTTTTTTTGGTTTGTATGGGCGTTGGTTGTCGCATGCGTTTTAGGCTTTTGGTGGGTGGTTGGGGGCGTTTTTGCACTCTCTTTGGTTTTTTCAACACCCTTTATACCATTCTCTTTGGTGTCATTTTTTTCATTTTTTTCATTCTGTTTGGGGCTTTCAACAGAAGGTGCATTTAATGGCTCTTTAGGGAGTTCGTTAGGCGTTTGTTGTGGCATTAAAGGGTTAGTGGGGGCTTGCTCTAAAGGATTGAGCGTTGGGTTTAATGTGGGATTGAGCGTAGGGTTAAGCGTGCCGGTGGCAGGGACTAAGGGCGAAAGCTTAGTTTTAGTTTCATCTAAAATGCTTTTGCCGTATTCTTTGTTGTAAAAATAGCCCAAAGCGATGGTGTTGATGACGAATAACAGCCCTAAAAACATGGTCAATTTCGCCATAAAGCTTGCGGGCCCTTTAGCGCCAAATAAAGAATCGTTGCTCCCGCTATAAGCCCCTAAGCCGATGCTAGAACTTTTTTGCAACAAAACCACCACCACAATCAATACCGCTAAAACAATTTGTAAGCCTAACAGAGCGCTTGTCATAAACACCGATTCCTTAAATCCCTAAAATTTAGAAAAAATTATGCTTGATCCTATCTAAAATTTGCTAAGAATACACTAAAATTTAGTTTTAATTTTAAGGTAGTGCGTTAAGGCGGTGGTGTTGGACTCTTTTTATTCATTCAATCAGCTTGCATTCAATCAGCATTCATTCAATAAGCATGCCAAAACTTATCACCTCTTCGCTCATATCCAGCAGCAAATCGCTATCTGTCTTGTTCAATTTTTAAAACAAAAACGTTACGCTAAAGTTTTGGATCTAGGATCGGGGAGTGGGGCTGTTTTTAACGCTTTAGAGCGGCAAAATATTGTGATTGAAGACTTTATCGCTTTGGATAATTCCATAAACATGCTCAAATTACACCCCACGCATTCTATCAACATTCAAAAAATCTCTTTAGAGCATGCGGATTTTGAAGAACATGTTTTTTGCGATTATGATTTGGTTGTGTCCTCTTCATCTTTGCAATGGGCAAGGGATTTAAAAAGCGTTTTAGAAAAAATCGCTCTTTCTAGTAAGGAAGCCGCTTTAGCTATCCATACGGATTTTAGTTTGCATGAAGTGCATGAGTTTTTAGGCACGCCTTCGCCTTTAAGGGATCTCAAAACGCTCAAATCCTTGATTAAAAACGCCTTTAAACATTTTCAAATAGAATTAGAAAACAAGCGCTTTTCCCTTTATTTCAACCGCAAACAAGACTGCTTGAATTACCTTAAAAAATGCGGTCTTTTGGGGGGTTCAACGCTGAGTTTCAAGCAAAAAAAACATTTTTTTCAAAACATGGCGTTTGAAAAATTGAGCTATGAAGTGTTACTCTTTTCTGGGATCAAGCGTTCTTAAAAACCAAGATAAATTAAAATATTAAAATTAGGTGGTTACAATAACACTAACTAAACCAACGAGAAACAACATGCACAAAAAACGAGTCTTTTCAGGCATCCAACCGACCGGGCAAATCCATTTGGGCAACTATTTAGGAGCGATCAAGCATTGGGTAGAGATGCAAGATGAGTATGAAAACCTTTTTTGTATCGTCAATTCGCATGCGATCACCCTACCCATAGATCCTACATTTTTAAAATCCCAAACCTATGAGTTAGTCAAATTGCTTTTAGCTTGCGGGATTAATCCTAGTCAATCGGGGTTATTCATTCAAAGTGAAGTGGATGAGCACCCGGCTTTAGCATGGCTATTAAATTGCCAGGTGTCTATGGGAGAAATGCAACGAATGACGCAATTCAAAGACAAGTCTTTAAAAAACCCTAAAAGCGTGAATGTGGGGCTTTTCAATTACCCTATTTTAATGGCGTCAGATATTTTGTTATACCAAAGCGATTTAGTGCCAGTGGGCGAAGATCAAAAACAGCATTTAGAGCTCACGAGAAATGTTGCAGAAAAATTTAACAGGGATTTTGGGAACTGCTTTAAAGTGCCAGAGCCTTTGATCGCTAAAGTGGGGGCAAGGGTTATGGGGCTAGACGATCCAAAAGTGAAGATGAGTAAATCGCATCAAGGGGCTAACCATGCGATTTTTCTTTTAGATGAGCCGGACATTATTGTAAGAAAAATCAAAAAAGCGGCCACGGATTCTATAGGCGTTATTGCATTTGATGAAAAAAGAGAGGGCATTTTTAACCTTTTAAATATCTACATGCTTTTGAGCGATGAAAGCCCAGAAAAGATAGAGGAGCGTTTCAAAAATAAGGGCTATGGGGATTTTAAAAAGGAATTAGCTGAAGTAGTGATCCAATCTTTAAAGCCTATCCAAGAAAGATACAAAGAAATCAGCGACGATGAGGTGAAAGCCGTCTTAAATTGCGGCACTAAAAAAGCCAGGCCTTTAGCGAGAGCGACTTACCAAAAGGCTAAAGAATTGATGGGGTTGATTTAGATGAAAATTTTAGGCTTATGGTTAGGGGTGTTTTGTTTCCTTAAGGCTACGCCTTATTTATACTTGGGCGAAGAGCCTAAATATAAAGACAATTTCACGCATTTTGAATACGCTAACCCTAACGCTAGAAAGGGCGGTGTTTTAAGGAATGACGCTATAGGGACTTTTGATAGCCTTAACCCTTTTGCGCTTAAAGGCACTAAAGCCGAAGGCTTGGATTTGATTTATGACACTTTAATGGTGCAAAGTTTGGACGAACCTTTTGCAGAATACCCCTTAATCGCTAAAGACGCAGAAGTGGCTAAGGATAACAGCTATGTGATTTTTACCTTAGACAAAAGAGCGAGATTCAGTAATAACGCTCCCATTTTAGCGAGCGACGTGAAGTTTAGCTTTGATACGATCATGAAATTGGGATCGCCTATTTATAGGCAGTATTACCAAGATGTTAAAAAGGCGGTGGTTTTAGACAAACACCATGTTAAATTCATTTTCAAAACCACTGAAAATAAAGAGTTGCCCCTTATTTTAGGGCAGTTGCAGATCTTTTCCAAAAAAGCGTTTCAAAAGGATTATTTTGAAAAAAACCCCTTACTCATTCCTGTTTCTAGCGGCCCTTATGTGATCGCTTCTTTTGATGTGGGCAAGAAAATCACCTACCAGAAAAACCCTAATTATTGGGCGAGGAATTTGCCTAGCAGAAAGGGACAATTCAATTTTGATGAGATCAAATTTGAGTATTATAAAGATGAAACCATTGCTTTACAGGCTTTTTTAAGCGGGGCGTATGATTGGCGCCTTGAAAGCACGGCTAAAATTTGGGCTAGGGGTTATGTGGGGAAAGCTATGGATAATAAAAAAATCACTAAATACCTCATAGCCCACAAAATGCCAAGCGGCATGCAAGGGTTTTTCTTCAACACGCGCCGGGAAATTTTTAAGGATAAAAGGGTGCGTGAAGCCTTATTTTATGCGTTTGATTTTGAATGGGCGAATAAAAATTTGTTTTTTTCGCAATACAAGCGCACCACCAGTTTTTTCAGTAACTCTGTTTATGCGTCCCCTCCACTCCCAAGCCCTGAAGAAAAAGCCCTGCTAGCCCCTTATGAAAAGAGTTTGGATGAAAGGGTTTTTAAAGAGCCTTATATCGTGCCTAGAACCGATGGGCCTGATGTTTTAGGCTATAATTTGAGGGAAAATTTAAAATACGCCCAAAACCTTTTAGAGAGTGCGGGCTTTTCTTACAAAAACATGCGTTTAGTGGATAAGAATAACAAGCCTTTCAGTTTCACTTTGCTTTTAAACAGCCCGGCATTTGAAAGACTGGCCCTAGCTTTTGCTAAAAACTTAAGGGTGTTAGGGATTGAAATGAAAATCCAAAGAGTGGATTTAAGCCAGTATGTCAATCGGATCAAAAGCTATGATTTTGACATGATTGTAGGGGTGATTGGCCAATCGTCTTTCCCAGGTAATGAGCAGCGCTTTTATTTTGGCTCTTTGAGCGCGAAAGAAAAAGGCACAAGGAATTATGCGGGAATCTCTAGTAAAGCGGTAGATGATTTGATTGAAAAAATCATTAACGCTAAAGATTATAAGGAGCAATTGGCCGCCATTCAAGCGATGGATAGGGTGTTGTTGTGGGGGTTTTATGTGATACCGCATTTTTATTTGCCTAATTACAGGATCGCAGCGTATAATTACATTGGCATGCCTGAAATCAGCCCTAGCTATGGATTTTCGCCGTATTTGTGGTGGATAAAAGAAAAGGATCTTCAATGATTGCTTACATTCTTAAACGCTTGCTTTTGATCATCCCCACTTTATTAGCCATCATGACGATTAATTTCTTTCTGATCCAATCGGCTCCTGGAGGCCCTATAGAGCAGATGATGGCTAAAATCAATAACACGCAGTCCAAAGAGATTCAAGGCGTTGTTAAAGAGCGTTCGTATAGGGCGTCTCAAGGGTTGGAGAGCGATTTGTTAGAAAATTTAAAAAAACTCTATGGTTTTGACAAGCCTATAGGGGAGCGCTATCTTCTCATGCTCAAAAAATACCTGCAATTTGATTTTGGGGAGAGCTTTTATCGCCAGATTAAGGTGATAGATTTGATTAAGGAAAAATTGCCGGTATCCATTTCTTTAGGGCTTTTTAGCACGCTTTTGATCTATCTTATTTCTATCCCTTTAGGGATTTTTAAAGCCAAACGCAATAACGAGCCTTTAGACGTGCTAAGCAGCGTGGTGATCATTGTCGCTAACGCTATCCCGGCCTTTTTGTTTGCGGTGGTGTTGATCGTGTTTTTTGCTGGAGGGAATTATTGGCACTGGTTCCCTTTAAAAGGGCTAGTGAGCGATAATTTTGAAAGTTTGAGCGCGTTAGGTAAAATCAAGGATTATTTATGGCATATCACCTTGCCCGTTCTTTGCATTTCTTTGGGGGGTTTTGCAAGCCTCACGCTTTTAGTGAAAAACTCCTTTTTAGATGAAATGGGCAAACTTTATGTGGTGAGCGCTAAGGCTAAGGGCTGTTCAGTGGGGCGTATTTTTTATGCACATGTGTTCCGCAATGCGATTTTGTTAGTGGTGGCGGGTTTTCCGCAAGCTTTTTTAGGCATGTTTTTTAGCTCAAGTTTACTCATAGAGATTGTTTTTAGCCTGGATGGGTTAGGGCTTTTAGGGTATGAAAGCATTGTGAGTAGGGATTATCCTGTCGTGTTTGGTTCGCTTTATATTTTCACGCTTTTGGGTTTGGTAGCGAGTTTGATAAGCGATTTGCTCTGCGTGGTGATTGACCCTAGGATTGATTTTGAAAAGCGTTGAGGGCAGGAATGAAAACTGAGATGAAATCTTCTTTAAAACTTTTTATGCGGCCTTTTTTGGTGGTTTTAGCGTTCATGTTGTTGTATGCTTTAGCGCATGCTACGCTTGGTTTTTATGTGAAAAAAGACAGCGCTCCAATAAGCCCAAATGCAGAAAAAACCGAGACAGAGTCTCAAAACAGCGCGCTTTCGCCTAAAGAAGAATCCAACGCAACCACAACCGCCACAGAAGAAAACCCTACCAAAGACCCTCCTTTGCCTTTAGAAACGACCGCACAAGAAAAAGAAACTAAACAAGAAACTAAACAAGAGCAAGAAAAAGAAAACGAGTCTAAACAAAACAGCGTCCCGCCCGTTCAAAACAACCAAAAAGCCCCTACAATCTCTACAATGGGAAAAAAACCTTTAGAGTATAAAGTCGCAGTCAGTGGCGTGAATGTGCGTGCTTTTCCTAGCACAAAAGGTAAAATCTTGGGATTGCTTTTAAAAAATAAAAGCGTGAAGGTTTTAGAAATCCAAAACGATTGGGCTGAAATTGAATTTTCTAATAAAACAAAGGGTTATGTGTTTTTAAAACTTTTAAAAAAGGCTGAATGAAAGAATAATGAAATTAAAATCTTTTGGGGTTTTTGGAAATCCCATTAAACATTCCAAATCGCCCTTAATCCATAACGCTTGTTTTTTAACTTTTCAAAAAGAATTAGGGTTTTTGGGGCATTACCACCCCATATTACTCCCTTTAGAAAGCCACATCAAAAGCGAGTTTTTGCATTTGGGATTGAGTGGGGCTAATGTAACCTTACCCTTTAAAGAAAGGGCGTTTCAAATTTGCGATAAGATCAAAGGTATCGCGCTTGAATGCGGAGCGGTCAATACGCTTGTTTTAGAAAATGATGAGCTTGTGGGTTACAATACCGACGCTTTAGGGTTTTATCTTTCTTTAAAGCAAAAAAACTATCAAAACGCTTTGATTTTAGGCTCTGGGGGGAGCGCTAAAGCCCTAGCGTGCGAATTGAAAAAACAAGGCTTAAAGGTGAGCGTGTTAAACCGCTCTTCTAGGGGATTGGATTTTTTCCAACGCTTGGGCTGTGATTGTTTCATGGAGCCTCCTAAAAGCGCTTTTGATTTGATCATTAACGCCACTTCAGCGAGTTTAAATAACGAATTGCCTTTGAATAAAGAGGTTTTGAAAGGGTATTTTAAAGAGGGCAAGCTCGCTTATGATTTAGCGTATGGGTTTTTAACGCCCTTTTTATCTCTGGCTAAAGAGTTAAAAACCCCTTTTCAAGACGGAAAAGACATGCTCATCTATCAAGCTGCTTTAAGTTTTGAAAAATTCAGCGCTTCTCAAATCCCTTATTCAAAGGCGTTTGAAGTCATGCGAAGTGTTTTTTGATGCAAGGGTTTTTAAGAAGCCTGTTTTTTGGGGTTAAAAAGATCCCTAAGCGATTCGCCCCCCTAGTAGAAAAGGGTGTTTTAAAAGAAGCGCTTCGATCAAACAAGGATCGCTATTTTTTAAAAGAAGGCTTTGATATAGGCAAGATTGAAAGGGTAAAAAATAAGGCGTTTTTCATTTCTTTAGCGAAAAATTACCCCAAAGACCCTTTAATCAAAAATTTACCCCCATCTTTTAAAACAGACGCTTTGATTTTATGCCAAATAGAATGTTCTAAAAAACGCCCCATAGCCTTTTTTAAAGCCGCTCTTTTTGATACACAAGACACGATGATAGCTTACTTGGCTAAAGAAAAAAACCAGATTGTGGCTATCCCTTTTAAAGAGCCTTTTAAAAAACCTGTTTCTTTAAAGCACAGCCAAAAATCCTTATTAGAATTGCCTAGGCATTGCGTGGTGAAGATCGATCTTAAAAAGCGTGAAATCAGCGAAATTTTAGGGGCTTTAGAAGACCCTTTAATAGATGAAAACCTTTCTTTGAGCCTTTTTGACAGGGTGAAGGATTTTTCAAAAGATTGCTTGAATTTAGCGCAATATTACGCACAACTCAAAGCGAGCGATTTTAAAGACAGGATCAATTATTCTCACATCCCTTTTATCACCATTGACCCCAAAGACGCTAAAGATTTTGACGATGCGATCTTTTATGACCAAGAAAAAAGGGTTTTGTTTGTGGCGGTTGCTGATGTGAGCGAATTTGTGCCGAAACATTCCAGTTTGGATAAAGAAGCTAGGCTTAGGGGCTTTAGCGTGTATTTCCCTAACAGCGTCTATCCCATGCTTCCTTTGAGTTTGTCTCAAGGGGCATGCTCATTAAAAGCGTTTGAAAAACGCCTGGCTTTAGTGTATGAAATCCCTTTAGACGATTTGAAAAACGCCCGATTATTTCAAGGCGTTATTGAAGTTAGGGCTAATTGCGTTTATGAAGAAATCAATCATTTTTTAAATACCCGACAAAGCTCGTTGGATAAAGATTTGCAACAAAGCCTTTTGGGGTTTTTAGAGGTGGCTTTAAAGTTAAAAAAGGAGCGTTTAAAAAAAGGGTTTAATTTCAATTCGTTTGAAAACAAGCTGTATTTAAACAAAGAAGGGCGTATAGAAAAAATTGAAACAGAAAAAGAAAGCGATGCGCACACCCTTATAGAAGAAGCCATGCTCTTAGCCAACCAATCTAGCGCGAGGTTATTAGATGAGCATTTTCACAATAAGGGGATATACCGCACCCACAAAGAGCCAAGTTTGGAGCAGCAAAAACGCCTTTGCGACAAGCTTTTTGATTATGAGATTGTGCACCCTAAAAACATGGGCTTTTTTCCTTTTTTAGAGCATGCTTTAAAGACAGCCAAAGAAAAGAGTATAGAAAGAGAAATTTCACGCTTAATCATCAAGTCTCAAAATTTAGCCCTTTATAGCCCCATACAAGAAAGCCATTTTGGTTTGGGGTTTGCCAGCTATACGCATTTCACTTCGCCCATTAGACGATACAGCGATCTAGCCTTACACAGGCTTTTAAAAGAATTGTTGTTTTATCAAGCTAAAGGCTGCTCGTATTTGTTAGAAGAAACGCCTGAATTATGCTCTGAATTGAACGCTTTACAAAAAAAGACCGCTTTGATTGAAAGGGATTTCATCAAGCGCAAATTCGCTCGCTTAGCTTTAGAGTTTTTAGAAAAAGAATTTTTGGGCGTGGTTTTAGAGGTTAAAGATTGGGTGGTGGTGGGGTTAAAAGAATTTATAGGGCTTAAAGTTTTAGTCAAAACGAACAAGGTTTTTAAGCCTTTAGAAAAAGTGTGCGTTACAATCACGCATGCGGATTTGATTTTAGGGCAAGTTAGGGGCGAAATCACAGAAAGGATTAAAGAGCATGTATCGTAAAGATTTGGATAATTATTTGAAACAACGACTCCCCAAAGCGGTGTTTTTGTATGGGGAGTTTGATTTTTTTATCCATTATTATATTCAAACGATTGGCTCGCTTTTTAAACGCAATAACCCTGACACAGAAACTTCGCTTTTTTATGCGAGCGATTATGAAAAAAGCCAAATTGCGACCCTTTTAGAGCAGGATTCTTTATTTGGAGGGAGCAGTTTAGTCATTTTAAAACTGGATTTTGCGCTGCATAAGAAATTTAAAGAAAATGATATCAATCTTTTTTTAAAAGCTTTAGAGCGGCCTAGCCATAACAGGCTTATCATAGGGCTTTATAATGCTAAAAGCGACACCACCAAATACAAATACACTAGCGATGCTATCGTTAAATTTTTCCAAAAAAGCCCCTTGAAAGATGAAGCGATCTGCGCGCGCTTTTTTACCCCTAAAGCTTGGGAGAGTTTGAAATTCTTGCAAGAAAGGGCTAATGTTTTACATTTAGACATCAGCAGCCATCTTTTAAACGCTCTTTTTGAAACCAATAACGAAGATTTAGGCATTTCGTTTAACGATTTAGACAAGCTAGCGGTTTTAAATACACCCATCACTTTAGAAGACATTCAAGAATTAAGCTCCAATGCGGGGGATATGGATTTGCAAAAGCTCATTTTAGGGCTTTTTTTGAAAAAAAGCGTGCTTGATATTTATGACTATTTGTTAAAAGAGGGCAAAAAGGATGCGGATATTTTAAGGGGGTTAGAGCGGTATTTTTACCAGCTTTTTTTATTTTTCGCCCACATTAAAACGACCGGTTTAATGGACGCTAAAGAGGTTTTAGGCTACGCTCCTCCTAAAGAAATTGCTGAAAATTACGCTAAAAACGCCCTGCGTTTGAAAGAAGCCGGCTATAAGAGGGTTTTTGAAATTTTTAGGTTATGGCACCTTCAAAGCATGCAAGGGCAAAAGGAATTGGGCTTTTTGTATTTGACCCCCATTCAAAAAATCATTAACCCTTGAAAAATGCTGAAAGGTATTTTTTATAATCTAACAATAAAAGAGCTTGCGTCAAGCAAGCGATAACTTTACTAAAAAAGCGGTATTCTTGGGTTAGGGGATACTTAAGGGGGTTAAGGGGGAGAGTTATTTCAAAATACCCCCTATCCCCTTAAGAGAATGAGTTTTGTTATAAAAATTGAAGTTAAAAACCCCATTTTTTAAAAAATTAAGAATAAAGTTTTGAGTTTCAATATTTGATGAGAAACATTTAATCCAAAAACAAGCGAAAGCAAGGTATAATTGAAAGTTTTTTAGACCTTGCTCTTTTTTAGTAAAAAAAAGGGCTATACAACCACAAGGAGAATGGATGAGGCATTATGAAACGATGTTTATTCTCAAACCTACTTTAGTAGAAGAAGAGATTAAATCCAAAATTGAGTTTTATAAAGAAGTGATCACTAAGCATCACGGCGTGATTGAAACGAGCCTGGATATGGGCATGCGTAATTTAGCTTATGAAATCAAAAAGCACAAAAGAGGCTATTATTATGTGGCGTATTTCAAAGCAGAGCCGTCAATGATCTTAGAGCTTGAACGATTGTATCGCATCAATGAAGATGTGTTGCGTTTCATTGTGATCAAATACGAAAGCAAGAAAGAAGTAGAAGCGTGGCATGCGTTAGTGGATAGGGCTAATAAAAAGCCATCACACGCCAAAGAAAAACACGAAAAAACCGCGCATTCCCACCACACAGAGGAAGCAGAAAGCGTAGAATCTCATAGCGAATAAGGGCTTATCATGTTTAATAAAGTGATTATGGTAGGGCGTTTGACCAGGAATGTGGAGTTGAAATATTTGCCTAGCGGTTCGGCTGCGGCTACAATAGGTTTAGCCACAAGCAGGCGTTTTAAAAAACAAGACGGCACGCTAGGCGAAGAGGTGTGCTTCATAGACGCTCGTTTGTTCGGGCGAACGGCTGAAATCGCTAACCAGTATTTAAGCAAGGGCTCAAGCGTTTTGATAGAAGGGCGTTTGACTTATGAGAGCTGGATGGATCAAACGGGCAAAAAAAATTCCCGCCACACTATCACAGCGGACTCGTTGCAATTTATGGATAAAAAGTCAGACAATCCCCAAGCAAACGCCATGCAAGATAGTGTAATGCATGAGAATTTCAACAACGCTTATCCCGCTAATCATAACGCTCCTAGCCAAGATCCTTTCAGCCAAGCCCAAAGCTATGCGCAAAACGCTTACGCTAAAGAGAATTTACAGGCACAGCCGTCCAAGTATCAAAACAGCGTGCCTGAAATCAATATTGATGAAGAAGAAATCCCCTTTTAAGGGTTAAAATTAAGGAGACATTATGGAAAGAAAACGCTATTCAAAACGCTATTGCAAATACACTGAAGCTAAAATCAGCTTTATTGACTATAAAGATTTAGACATGCTCAAGCACACGCTATCAGAGCGCTATAAAATCATGCCAAGGAGGTTGACAGGCAATAGCAAAAAGTGGCAAGAGAGGGTGGAAGTGGCGATCAAAAGAGCCCGCCACATGGCTTTAATCCCCTACATTGTGGACAGGAAAAAGGTCGTGGATAGCCCTTTTAAACAGCACTAAATTTTTGATTAGGGCTAATAGGGGGCATGCCCTTTAATCTTATTTAATCTTGGCTTGGCTTTTATGGAGCGCTAGCGGTAAAAACGACAAAAAGCATTTTTTAAAACAAAATGAAAAAGCTTGATTTTAGCGGTGATTTCTTAAGCGTTATTAGTGGGAATGTTATTTTAAAATACCCCCTTAAGAGTCTTGCAGCCAAATCTAAAACGATCCCACCGAGTAACTAAACTCTTATTTTTACCGCTATCCCTATTAAAACAAATTTTAAAACCTTTTTAATAATTGAGAATGGTTCCAAAACACCAAAAAACTTTTTTTTTGAAACAACAAAACGCCCCATTAGCGCAAAAATCTTATCAATTCATGTTATATTAACGAAATCTTGCGATAAGATCTCATGTTTTTATAGGACTTAGGACTTACCTAACAATTCAATTTAAAAGGAGAAACATGAAAAAACACATCCTTTCATTAACTTTAGGCTCGCTTTTGGTTTCCACTTTGAGCGCTGAAGACGACGGCTTTTACATGAGTGCGGGCTATCAAATCGGTGAAGCCGCTCAAATGGTAACAAACACAGGAGAAATACAAAAGCTTTCGGATAAGTATGAAAGTTTGAACAATCTTTTAACCAGATACAGCACCTTAAACAACCTTATCAAATTATCCGCTGACCCGAGCGCGATTAACGACGCAAGGGATAATCTAGGCTCAAGCTCTAGGAATTTGCTTGATGTCAAAACCAATTCCCCGGCTTATCAAGCCGTGCTTTTAGCGTTGAATGCAGCGGTGGGGTTGTGGCAAGTTACAAGCTACGCTTTTACTGCTTGTGGTCCTGGCAGTAACGAGAGCGCGAATGGAGGTATCCAAACTTTTCATAATGTGCCAGGACAAAATACGACGACCATCACTTGCAATTCGTATTATGAGCCAGGACATGGTGGGCCTATATCCACTGCAAATTATGCGAAAATCAATCAAGCCTATCAAATCATTCAAAAGGCTTTGACAGCCAATGGATCTAATGGAGATGGGGTTCCCGTTTTAAGCAACACCACTACAAAACTTGATTTCACTATCAATGGAGACAAAAGAACGGGTGCCAGACCAAATGAACCTTTAATATACCAATGGAGTCATGGGAAAGCTATTTCAACCTCGTGGAATGAAGGAACATCAACACCAACAACAGAAAATATCAACACAGAAAATAACGCTCAAGAGCTTTTAAAACAAGCGAGCATCATTATCACTACCCTAAATGAGGCATGCCCAAACTTTCAGAATGGTGGTAGCGGTTATTGGCAAGGGATAAGCGGCAATGGGACAATGTGCGGGATGTTTAAGAATGAAATCAGCGCTATCCAAGGCATGATCGCTAACGCGCAAGAAGCTGTCGCGCAAAGTAAAATCGTTAGTGAAAATGCGCAAAATCAAAACAACCTGGACACTGGAAAACCATTCAACCCTTACACAGACGCTAGCTTCGCTCAAAGCATGCTCAAAAACGCTCAAGCCCAAGCAGAGATTTTAAACCAAGCCGAACAAGTGGTGAAAAACTTTGAAAAAATCCCTAAAAATTTTGTATCAGACTCTTTAGGGGTGTGTTATGCAGTGCAAGGGGGTGAGCGTAGGGGCACCAATCCAGGTCAGGTAACTTCTAACACTTGGGGGGCCGGTTGCGCGTATGTGCAAGAAACCATAACGAATTTAACCAACAGCATCGCTCATTTTGGCACTCAAGAACAGCAGATACAGCAAGCCGAAAACATCGCTGACACTTTGGTGAATTTCAAATCCAGATACAGCGAATTGGGCAACACCTATAACAGCATCACTACTGCGCTCTCTAGCATCCCTAACGCGCAAAGCTTGCAAAATGCGGTGAGCAAAAAGAATAACCCCTATAGCCCGCAAGGCATAGAAACCAACTACTACTTGAATCAAAATTCTTACAACCAAATCCAAACCATCAACCAAGAGTTAGGGCGTAACCCCTTTAGGAAAGTGGGCATCGTCAGCTCTCAAACCAACAACGGCGCGATGAATGGGATCGGTATTCAAGTGGGCTACAAACAATTTTTTGGCCAAAAAAGAAAGTGGGGCGCAAGATACTACGGCTTTTTTGATTACAACCATGCGTTTATTAAATCCAGCTTTTTCAACTCAGCTTCTGATGTGTGGACTTATGGCTTTGGAGCGGACGCCCTCTATAACTTCATCAACGATAAAGCCACCAATTTCTTAGGCAAAAACAACAAGCTTTCTGTGGGGCTTTTTGGAGGCATTGCGTTAGCCGGCACTTCATGGCTTAATTCTGAGTATGTGAATTTAGCCACCGTGAATAATGTCTATAACGCTAAACTGAATGTGGCGAATTTCCAATTCTTATTCAACATGGGAGTGAGGATGAATTTAGCCAGATCTAAGAAAAAAGGCAGCGATCATGTGGCTCAGCATGGGATTGAGTTAGGGCTTAAAATCCCCACCATTAACACGAACTACTATTCCTTCATGGGGGCCGAACTCAAATACCGCAGACTCTATAGCGTGTATTTGAATTACGTGTTCGCTTACTAAAAGCTCGCATTAAACCCCTTTGTGAAACTCCCTTTTTTAAGGGGTTTCTTTTTTAAACCCTTTGTTTTGGAGGGGTTTAATTTTTTTGAAGCCTTTGTTTTTGAATTCTCTTTTTAATGGGTTTCTTTTTTAAATTCTCTTTTTTTAAGGGATTTCTTTTTTAAACTTTCTTTTTTGGGGGGTTTGATCTTTTTCTTTTTGCTGATCCCCACTGCTTTCGCTTTTTAATCTTTGAGTTTTTTTGGGGATTTTGATGAAAAATCCTTTTTAGCGTTTTTAGTGATTATTTAGTAGAAAACTTGACGCTAAGTTAAGGTTTTTAAAAAAGCGTTCTTTAGGGGGATTTAGTAGGGTTAAAAGGGGGAGAATGATTTCAAATACTTCCTATCTTTTTAAGAAAATAAAATAAAACTTTAATAAAACAAAACTTGAGAAAATGATTTTTACAACAAAATGAGAGCTAGAACGATAAAACAAAGTTTTAAAACCCCATTTTTTAAAAATGTAAAGAACATTAAAATTAATAAAGCTTATGGTGGAAATAAAGTTAAAAACAACCTAACGCTTTAATCAAAATCAAAGCGTTAAATCTAACCAAGCAGTGAAGCTAGAACGCTCTTTTAAAAGCATTTTAGCGTGTTTTTACAAAGATGACTAAATCTTAAACATGATCGGATTTTTGCTTTTCTCTATATTCTATGATCATGCCATGGATTTCATCTTTTAATTTTAATTTTTGTTTTTTCATGTGGCTGATTTCAGCGTCGCTAGCGTTTTGTTGCTCGGCGGTTTTGATGTCGTCATCAAGCTGGTTGTGTTTCTCAAAAATCTTATCAAAATGCGGATTATTCGCTTTTAACACGCTGATTTCGTCTCTAAATTCATGGAACATGGTTTTCTCCTTTAATTTTGGATGTTTAAAGTATAATAAACTATCTTTTTAAAAAAACAACTTAAAAGAGCTATAAAATGGCTTTAAAGCGTGCGATAAAACGACAAAAAGGAATACCCATGGACATTCGCAACGAATTTTTACAATTTTTTAAAAATAAAGGGCATGAGATTTATCCCAGCATGCCTTTAGTGCCTAATGACGCTACCTTGCTTTTTACCAATGCCGGCATGGTGCAATTTAAAGATATTTTTACCGGTATAGTGCCACGCCCTAGTATCCCTAGAGCGACAAGTTCGCAATTGTGCATGCGTGCAGGCGGCAAGCATAACGATTTAGAAAATGTCGGTTATACCGCAAGACACCACACGCTTTTTGAAATGCTAGGGAATTTCTCTTTTGGGGATTATTTCAAAGAAGAAGCGATCTTGTTTGCGTGGGAATTTGTAACCAAAAATTTAGGGTTTAAGCCTAAAGATTTATACATCAGCGTGCATGAAAAAGACGATGAAGCCGTTAAGCTATGGGAAAAGTTTGTGCCTTTTGACAGGATTAAAAAAATGGGCGATAAAGATAATTTCTGGCAAATGGGCGATAGCGGGCCTTGCGGGCCTTGCAGTGAAATCTACATTGATCAGGGCGAAAAACACTTTAAGGGGAGCGAGGATTATTTTGGGGGCGAGGGCGATAGGTTTTTAGAAATTTGGAATCTGGTGTTCATGCAATACGAACGCTCTAGTAATGGCGTTTTATCCCCCTTGCCAAAGCCTAGCATTGATACAGGCATGGGATTAGAAAGGGTGCAAGCGCTATTAGAACATAAGCTCAATAATTTTGATTCTTCATTATTTAAGCCCTTGATGGAAGAAATCAGCGAGCTTACAAGTTTGGATTATGCGAGCGAATTTAAACCAAGCTTTAGGGTAGTGGCCGATCACGCCAGGGCGGTAGCGTTTTTGCTCGCTCAAGGGGTGCATTTCAATAAAGAAGGCCGTGGCTATGTTTTAAGGCGCATTTTAAGGCGCGCCTTAAGGCATGGGTATTTAATGGGCTTAAAAGAAGCGTTTTTATATAAAGTCGTGGGCGTGGTGTGCGAGCAATTTTCTAACGCGCATGCGTATTTGAAAGAGTCTAAAGAAATGGTGATGAAAGAATGTTTTGAAGAAGAAGAGCGCTTTTTAGAGACTTTGGAATCGGGCATGGAATTGTTTAACTTGTCTTTAAAGCATTTGAATGAAAATAAAATTTTTGATGGCAAGATCGCTTTCAAGCTTTATGACACTTTTGGTTTTCCTTTGGATTTAACAAACGACATGCTAAGAAGTCATGGGGCGTGTGTGGATATGCAAGGCTTTGAAAATTGCATGCAAGAGCAAGTGAAACGCTCTAAAGCCTCATGGAAAGGCAAACAAAACAACGCCGATTTTAGCGCTATTTTAAACGCTTATACACCCAATGAATTTGTGGGGTATGAAACGACAGAATGTTCTGCTAAAGCTTTAGGGTTTTTTGATAGCGATTTTAAAGAAATAACAGAAGCAAATCCTAACCAAGAAGTTTGGGTGTTGTTAGAAAAAACCCCTTTTTATGCAGAAGGTGGGGGGGCTATAGGCGATAGGGGTGTGCTTTTAAAAGACAATGAAGAAGCGGCTTTGGTGCTAGATACAAAAAACTTTTTTGGGCTTAATTTTTCGCTTCTTGAAATCAAAAAAGCGCTAAAAAAAGGCGAACAAGTGATCGCGCAAGTGAGCGATGAGCGCTTAGAAATCGCCAAACACCATAGCGCGACGCATTTATTGCAGAGCGCTTTAAGAGAGGTTTTAGGCTCGCATGTGAGTCAAGCAGGGAGTTTAGTGGAATCCAAACGATTGCGCTTTGATTTCTCGCACCCTAAAGCGCTCAATGATGAAGAGCTAGAAAAAGTAGAAGATTTAGTCAACGCTCAAATTTTCAAGCACCTAAATAGCCAGGTGGAGCATATGCCTTTAAACCAAGCCAAAGATAAAGGAGCGTTAGCGTTATTTAGCGAAAAATACGCTGAAAATGTGCGGGTGGTGAGCTTTAAAGAAGCGTCCATTGAATTGTGTGGGGGCATTCATGTGGAAAATACCGGGCTGATTGGGGGGTTTAGGATTGTAAAAGAAAGCGGGGTGAGTAGTGGGGTCAGACGCATTGAAGCGGTGTGTGGGAAAGCCTTTTACCAACTGGCCAAAGAAGAAAGTAAAGAGCTTAAAAACGCTAAGATTTTATTAAAAAATAACGATGTGATCGCCGGCATCAACAAGCTTAAAGAGAGCGTGAAAAACAGCCAAAAAGCCCCCGTTTCTATGGATTTACCGGTTGAAAAAATCCATGGCGTGAATTTGGTGGTGGGCGTCGTGGAGCAAGGCGACATTAAAGAAATGATTGACCGATTGAAAAGTAAGCATGAAAGATTGCTCGCTATGGTGTTTAAAAAAGAAAATGAGCGCATAACTCTCGCATGCGGGGTGAAAAACGCGCCCATAAAAGCGAACGCATGGGCTAATGAAGTGGCGCAAATTTTAGGGGGCAAAGGGGGCGGAAGAGATGATTTTGCGAGCGCTGGGGGCAAGGATATTGAAAATTTGCAAGCCGCGCTCAATTTAGCGAAAAATACCGCTCTTAAAGCTTTAGAGGGATAGCATGGAGCTTATTTTAGGCTCTCAATCCAGCGCTAGGGCGAATCTTTTAAAAGAGCATGGGATTAAGTTTGAACAAAAAGCACTCTATTTTGATGAAGAAAGCCTAAAAACCACAGACCCTAGGGAGTTTGTCTATTTGGCGTGCAAGGGGAAATTAGAAAAAGCTAAAGAGTTACTTGCGAATAATTGCGTTATTGTGGTGGCTGATAGCGTGGTGAGCGTGGGTAATCGCATGCAACGAAAAGCTAAAAACAAGCAAGAAGCCCTTGAATTTTTAAAACGCCAAAATGGCAATGAAATAGAGGTTTTAACCTGCTCGGCATTGATTTCTCCTGTGTTGGAATGGTTGGATTTATCGGTTTTTAGAGCGCGTTTAAAGGCGTTTGATCCTAGCGAGATAGAAAAATATTTAGAGAGCGGATTGTGGCAAGAAAGTGCAGGCTGCGTGCGGTTAGAAGACTTTCATAGGCCCTATATTAAAAGCTCAAGCAAGAATTTAAGCGTGGGGTTGGGGCTGAATGTGGAAGGCTTGTTAGGGGCGCTAAAATTAGGGGCTAAAATTGCATCGTTATAAACGCTATTATTTTATTTTAAAACACTCAACAATACTATTTTCTAGCCAACCCCCCCTTGACAAACAAAAAAAACGATACACTCCAGCATTTGATGTTTAAAGGGTTTCTCGCATGGTGCATTTTATTTTTTCTGTTGTTGTGGTGCTTTTATGGTTGGTTGCGTGGGGCATATATCTCGTGTTTGGGAAGAACTTAAAAAGAGAGATGGAAGAGATAGAAAATTCTGATCCCAACCAAAACAATCCTTTCATTACTGCTGTTATGGGTATTGGAGGAGTGGCTATCAGTATTTTTTTCCCAGATACCAAACCAATCGTTGATGGCGTCAAGCCGTTGGCTGAGAAAGGTTTGCAAGAGGCGTTTAGAAAAGACAAGCTCACAGAGAGGCAAAAAATTTTAATCTCTTTCTTAAGATTCATTTCGTTATGTTCCATTGTTGCTGC
This sequence comes from Helicobacter pylori NQ4053, assembly GCF_000274605.1. NCBI lineage: Bacteria > Pseudomonadati > Campylobacterota > Epsilonproteobacteria > Campylobacterales > Helicobacteraceae > Helicobacter > Helicobacter pylori. The sequence continues at coordinate 234,118 of NZ_AKNV01000006.1, read as the reverse complement.
AGCAATGATAGGCTTGTGTCTTATTTGGAGTTTTAATGGGTGGTCTTTTTGGAAAGTAACGGGTTATTTTCTTCTTTATGTGTTTTTTTGCTCCGCTCCAACATTTCCAAGTATACCTATTAATGGTATATTAGATGACCGATAATTGGTTCATGATAAAAAGCAATGTTTTTAGGCTTATCCCTAAAAGATAAATATTAAAACACCATTCACTAACTGATAAACCTCCTTGACAAACAAAAAAAAACGATATACTCTAGCATTTGATGTTTAAGGAGTTGTCATGGGGTCTTGGTCTCGTATTCTTTTATCAATCTTGGTGGTGGTTTTGGGATTAGCGCTTACTGCCATGCTCATAAATTGGCATGTTTAGCGGGAATGATCTATTGTGGCCATTATTATGGATTTTAGCGCTCTATCATCTACAATGTGGTGGTGGTCTTTATCAAAAATAACATGGTTTTGCATAGGCTATGCGCTTTTTTGGTCGCTTACGCTTATTATGGGTTTTTTACATGTTCTACAATAGAAGACTATTCGTAAAAATTGATTGAAAAAATTAAAATAGGGGAGAAACTAGAACCTTTAAAAACAGGTTCTAGCAAAAATATAAGGTTAGGGATTATTTCCCAAAACGCCCACCAGTGGTAGGGTAGCCATAAACAGAGCCATCTTTGATTTTCATGTGATCTTCCCAAGGCAATTTGTATTTACCAGCGGCTAAGTCTTTGATGTAGGTTAAGCCTGCGTCATGTTCTCCGCCCGGTTTAGCCACATACCCTCTATGGCCTAGGTTGTAAATGTTGTTTTCTAAGCCCCAGCTTAAGCGAGCGTTATCAGCCATTTTAGGATAGATTTCCCCAGTTACAATCTCCCAAGGGTTGCGGTGTCCTTGAACAAGAGTCGTGCCATCAAAGTTACAGATTTGCCCTTCGCCAAAGTAGTAAAAGACATTGTCATAGCCGGCTAAATTCACGCTCACGGTATACATCAAATTGTGCCACGCATTGGAGCGGTTGGTCAAAATCCATTGATCATTGACTTGAGTGCTATAGCCTGAAATGCGGATATACACATTGCACCCTTTATAGGCCGCTTCTCTAGCGAGCTCTGGAATCATGCCGTCATGGCAAATGCACACGGCTAATTTTGATCCGCCCGGACCCTCGCACACAGGCATTCCTAAATCCCCAGGATACCATGGCTCAATGGGATTCCATGGGAATAGCTTGCGGTATTTTAAAACGATTTTACCTTGCGGATCAATGATGATGGCGGTGTTGTAGGGGTTTTTGTTGGAATCAGGATTGCGTTCCATGATTGAAAAAACACCATAAACTTTCGCCTCTTTACACGCTTTAGCGTATAGTTCTGTTTCTTTACCCGGGACATCTAATAAAAACTCTTCGCTGAGCCACTTAGCGGTATTCAAACCTTGCGTGCTATACTCAGGGAAAATGATAAGTTCCACTCCCGGATACCCCGCTTTAGTCGCATGCAAGGTTCTAATAATGCTTTCAATATTGTGATCAATATCCTTACGGCTATTGACAATTGGCACAGGAAACTGAATGGCTGCCACTAAAAACCCTTCAATAGGTTTGCCCATACTACCGATACTTCCCATAATAACTCCTTCTAAAAGTTTTGTCGCAATAACAATAATAATTATTGCGAGAGAATGCTATTGCAAGAGAACTAATTTAGAGTAAATGCGAGATTTTTTGATAAAAAGATTTAAATCTATTTTTAAAGCGCTTTTCAATCTCTATGGGTGTTGTTTTAAAAACCTCTAAAAGCCCTCTAGCAATTCCACAAATTCTTTAAAAATATAGTGGCTCTCTTTGGGGCCGGGGCTGCTTTCTGGGTGGTGCTGGACAGAAATAATGGGAGCGTTTTTATAACGCACGCCCTCAATGGTGTTGTCAAAAAGATTGCGGTGCGTGATAATGGCGATTTCTTCAATTTCTTCAGGGACGCAATAGTTGTGGTTTTGCGCGGTGATTTCAACGGCGTTTGTTTTTAGGTTTTTAACGGGGTGGTTGCTCCCATGATGGCCAAATTTGAGCTTGTAAGTAGGGTAGCCTTGAGCGATAGAGAGCAATTGATGCCCTAAGCAAATGCCAAACATGGGGATTTTAGCGTTAATGAGTTGTTTGATTTCGCCAATTTCTTGCTGCAAACTCAAAGGATCGCCAGGCCCGTTAGAAAGGAAAATCCCGCTAATTTCTTTTTTTTCATAGGCTTTAATCAGCTCGCTAGCTTTAGTGTGGTGCGGGTAAATAAGGGCTTTTAACCCCACATTTTGAAGCTCGTTTAAAATATTGCCTTTAGCCCCAAAGTCTAGCACGGCGATAATTTTATGCGAAGTTTTTTCATCAAAAGGCTTGTAATCTAGGGTTTTGAAATCAAAAGTGGCGCGTTGGTGCGTGATGATTTTTGGCGTGGAAACGCTAGACACTAGGGGGGAGTGAGAAATTTTAGGGGCGTTTTTTAAAACCTCTTCAAGCTTGTTTCTGTCATGCTCTATCGTGGAAGCGACCATCATCAAGCACCCATAATGGCGTAAGGTTTTGATCAAACTCCTGGTATCAACCCCACTAATCCCTAAAACGCCGCGCTTTTTCAAATAAGCGCTCAAGCTAGAATCCGCCCTTGAATTAGAAAAAAATTCGTTGTAATGGCGCGCTAAAATCCCTGCACATGAAAAAAAGGATTCATCATCTTTAGAATTAGCGCCCACAACCCCAATTTCAGGCATGCTAAAAACCACAAATTGCCCCTTATAGCTAGGGTCGCTAATGACTTCTTGATAGCCGCTCATAGAAGTGTTAAAAACAAGCTCGCCCACTTGCGTGCCACCAGCCCCAAAACTTTGCGCTTGCAAAAAAAGCCCGTTTTCTAAATAGAGAGAAATCATTATAAAAAGCCTTTACGCCTTAATTCTTCTTCATAGAGCCTTTCAAACACCAGCTCGTATTCATCGCTCCCTATGGGCAGTTTGCGTTTGTAATGCTTGATTTTTTCATGCACTTCATTTTCAATGCTTTCATACGCTTTAGAATAGGTGTCAATGGATTTGTAAATCAAATTCCTTATCAAATTCTCTGATACGCTAAACATGATCAAATCCTCATCTAAGATTTTATTCAAAATCTGGTGCGATAAATCGTTGCACCTTTCTTCCCAAAACAAATGGAAGCCCTCTTTTTGAGCGATCTGTCTTTTAATCATCCAAAAAAGCTGCCTTTCATCCATCCGCATGAATTCTATTTCATCGGTGTTTTCTTCTAAAAGCTCTCTGGCTTGCTCATCTATGGCGTTTTCTTTTTTAACGCTTTTTTCCAAAATCCCTTCTATCAATTCGCACAATAATTCTCTAGGGGCTTTTAATTCTAATAGCTTTGAATGGATAAAGTCGTTGGCAATCTTATGGCTTATATGGTTTATATGGGTTAGTTTGAGTCTCATGATTTTTCTCGCATATTTTATTTATTTTTAGAGTGTATTTTATCGTTTTTTAGATAAAACGCTTTTTAAAGAATTAATTTAATGGCGCACCAAACTATAGGATTGTAGAATTTTATCAGCGTAGATGATTGTAATATCAGGGCGTTTTTTAGAAATTTTAGTGTTAATGAGCCTTAACCTCCCCCCCTCTTTAATGCCATAGAATTGGAGCCTTAAAGCGAGTTGTTTATCGTTAGTGCGGATTTGATGGATTCCCCTTAATTGCAAGGCTGTAGCGACTTCTTTGGCTAAGAAATGCCGATTCAATAATTTTTCATTAGCACCAGAAATTTTACTCCCCCATAAAAAAAGCGTTTCAGTGAGCATTAAAAGATACAAACTAAAAACGCGCAAATAATACTGCCCCCTGAATTCCTTTAAACGCACCCTAAGGCTATTTAAAACGCTTTTAACAAACAAAGGCAAACCGATTAACGCTAAGGGGGCGAAAGTTCTTAAATCTATCTCTTGGCGCATGCTCAAAAGCAAAGGGAAAAGCCAACCGCTCGCGCTCATAAAGGCTAGTAACGATGGCTTTTTATCCAAAAGGGCTTTATAGAGCGTATAAGGGTAGTAGAGGAACAATAAGGGCGAATATAAAAGCATGAGTTCTAAGCATGTGTCTATAAAATACCCGCTAGGCAAGCCCTTATTGAAACTCCCGCTAAAAAGAGCGGTATTCACAATTAAAACCACCAAAATAAAGATCGCGCTCTTAAAATAGCGTTTTCTTAAAGCGTAGGCAAAAACCCCTAGTAAAAGTGGGATGAACGCGCCGTCTAAAAACGCACAAGCGCTAAGGGTTAAATAAGGGATTTTTTGGGTTTTGATATACAAATAGCTAACCAAAAGCCCAAGGCTTAACACCAACACGCTTTTAGCCAGTAAAATCGCAAAGAGATTCACTCCAGGCAATAAAGCGTAAGTCAATACCACATAAAGAGTGTCTTTAGGCTTTTTTAAGATCTTTCGCCCTATCAAATAAAATAAAAACATGTTGATGATATGAGCGATCAAAAAAGGCAACCTCAAAGCCAAATCGTTTTGGCCTAAAATGGCTACGCTTTTTTGAGCGATTTGAACAAACCATGCGCTGCTATAAAAAAAGTCTTTCGCTTCATTGTAGCTGATAGAAATTTCTTTACTCATCAACAGCCCCAAAGCCAGGACTAAAAAAACCATGATGATAAAGACTAAATCGCTTAAATCAAAGCTTCTTGTTTTTTTCTCTGGATAAATAAAATAGCGGAAATATAACAGAGCGCTTTGTAAAGGGCTTAGCTGCATGGCTTAAATTTTTTTTAATTCTTTTAAAAGAGCGGGCAAGGCAATGAGTAAGCCTGAACATAAAATCAAAGCCACCCCTAAAGAGCTTTTAAGATCCAAAAATGTATCGCCCAAATACAGCCCAAACAACAGCCCCCAAACAATGCGGGTGTATTCAATAGGGGCAATGATCCCAGCAGGAGCGTTCATGTAAGCATAAGTTAAGAAATATTGCCCTAAAGTCCCGCTAATCCCTATTAAAGAAATCCACAAAATGTCTTCTTTTCTAGGGATATGAATGCCTGTGGATAAAAAAGGAATATCAATAAACATGCCCGCTAATCCAAGAAGGCTCATGCCAAAGGCGAACGCTAAAATCACGGCTTGTTTGTCATAATATTCCCTCAAATCCCTTAAAGTGATATACGCTAAAGACACAAAGATCCCGCTCAATAAGCCCATAATAATTTCAACCGGCCCCACATTTTCCACGCTAGGATCGGAGATCAACACCACCCCCACTAGCCCGATGCATGCAGAAATTAACGCGCTTCTTTTGAGCTTTTCTTTCAAAAGCAAAGGGGAAAGAAGCACCGTATAAATCGGCGCGCATTGCGAGAAAGCCGTCGCTGTAGCGAGCGAAATTTTTTCAATATTATAAAAAAACGCTAGCATGGCCAAGCCCCCTACAACGACCCTAAAAGCGAGCTTTTTAAAACCGCCTTGTTTGTAACTCTTCAAGCGGTAGGGTTTGAAAGGATAAATAAATAAGAGTAAGAGCGTCATGGTAATGGAGCGGTAAAACACATTCTCCATAGGGGAAAAATAATCCGCTGTGATTTTAACAAACGCGCTCATGATCCCAAAGCATAAATTCGCCAAAAGTATCATTGAAACGCCAAATAAAATGGTATTACGCATGCCCTTTACCCATAAAGATTTTAGGGTAGTTTAACCTAAAATCTCTAATTAAGACTTAAAGTTTTTAAGCTCTAAAAGCATAAAAGTTGCATTGATTGGTAAAATCATGCTATAACAATGTCCTAGGAGTTTTACCTTTTGTTTATCCATTTTAAGCTCCTTATAGAAATATGAAAACATAAAAACACGAATCCTTTTTGAAAATAAACTCCTAGACCCTTTTTAAAGGGTTTGAACACCACTAAGAAAACTCTTTTAAGCTTTTTAAGTCTCTTGTTTTGTTAAAACCCCATGCTATGAGGCTTATCTCATTAGGGAATGGATTTTGCTTAATTTAGCGTAAAATTCAATTTCAGGAAATTCGCATGGCTGTTTCTTCTATCAATCAATTTGATTCTAACCTCTATGGGCTTTTAAACGCTAAAAGCGCTCCTAAAGAAGACCTGGCTCCTGTTGAAAACACAGAAAAAATAGAGCGAGAAAAAAAGGACGCTCCAACAGAAAACCTCCCCTTTAACCCTGACAAGCGAGAGACTTACGGCTTTTTGGTTTTAGAATTGATGAGCGATAGAGAGTATGAGGCTTTTTTAAGGGCTACGGCCGGAATGGATGAGAGCCAAAAACGCCTTGCTGCTCAGTCGCTTTATAGTTTGACGGATTTTTATAACGGGAAATTCTCTAAAGAAGTGGAAAACGCCCCCAAACAGCCGGTGAATGGCTTGCACAAAAAAGCCTTTCAAACCTTTAACGCTACCAACCATAACGCTTTTTTGCAACGCTATCAAAACGCTTACAACAACCCTTCAACGATGGATGTGATCCTTTGAATATTGGGGTTAATCAAGGATTGATCATCAAAAATAGCGTTTTGATGATGACCAACACCTAGTGGGATCAAAGCTAAAAATTTTGGTTCAATCCGTTTCTTCCAAACTCTTAAACACCTTGATGAGATCGATATGCTCATCAATGTCATGCGCTCTTAAAATACTCGCTCCGTTTTGCAACGCCATTAAATGCAAACTCAAAGTGCCAGCGAGCCGGTTTTGAACTTCACGCCCGGTGATAAGCCCGATCGTGTTTTTACGGCTCGCTCCCACCAATAGGGGTTTTTTGAACTTAAGAAAATGGCTTAAATGCTTGATTAAGGCTAAATTATGCTCTTTTAATTTAGCGAATCCAAACCCAATATCTAAAATAATATCTTGGAGTGCGTATTTTTCTAAAACCTCTAATTTTTCCTTAAAGAAGCGATCCATTTCATCAAATAAATTGTGGTAAAAAACATTTTCTTGCATGTCTTTGGGGGTTTTTTGAGCGTGCATTAAAATGCAAGTGGGCTTATAATCTTTGGCGACTTCTAGCATTGCAGCGCTATTAAAACCGCTCACGTCATTAAGGATGGAAAAATAATGCTCCAAAGCCATTTGGGCCGTTTTGGCATGGTAGGTGTCTATGCTGAATTGAGTGCATTGGTAGAGTTTTTGGGATTTGATTTCTAATAAAATTTCTTTTAAGCGATTTTGCTCTATTCTTGGGTCAATGATTTCACTCTGCGGTCTTGAACTGGCCGCGCCTATATCAATGAGCGTGATACCCTTTTCTAGCAATTGGTAGATTTCTTCAAGCGCTTTTTTGCTATCAAACCGGCTCTTTTCATAGAAACTATCCGGCGTGAGATTCAAGATTGCCATGATCTGAGGAGCGTTAGGCTTTTTAGCTTTGAGGTGGCTTTTTAATTCTTGCGCTAAATGTTTAAGCCCAAAGGGTTGGGAATGGCACTTCACAATCAGGCGTTCTAATTGGTTAGCGCTCGCAATCAGCACCCCATCATAAAAAGGCTCTTTGGCTAAAATGCAATCTCTTGGCGTGGCAAAATCGCCCCCAACGCTTATGGCCTCTTGCTTTAAAATGAGGGCAGCGCTTAAGGGCAGGTGTTGGATTTCAAAAACAAAGCTAACGCCTTTTTGATACATATGGTTTTGTGCGATCTTTTCTGGCCCTATTTTTTGCAGAGCGCTTTTGAGCGCATCAGGGTTAAGGCGTTTTACAATCATGGCGTTTTCTTTTTGGATAAAAGGCTTAAAAGCAGGGGTAAAAGATTATAGCTGAGCTTGTAATAAGAGCTGTTAGCCTTGATCGCTAAATCAAAGGCTTGCAATTCTTGCTCGTTTAAGGGGATCTTATGCCTGTTAACGCTCTCTAACAGGCTTTCAATTTTTTCCCTCTGATTTTCTCTGGAATCAAAATTTTCTTTGTCTAAATTTTTTAAAAACGCATAAACATCTTTCAAATCCAGCTTGGATAAATCCAAATCTAAAGGTTTTAGGGGGATTTTTTGGCGTTTGTCTTCTTTGATTAGGCGGGATTTAATGGTGGCTAACACATGGTTTGGGCTTTTAGCGAACATGATAAAACAAACGTTATTCGGGGGTTCTTCTAAGATTTTTAAGAGCGCGTTTTGGGCTTCTATACCATAACTAGGAGCGGCGATTAAAAAAGCGTTCAGTTCGCTGTGTTTGAGATGGGCCTTTGAAATGACTTCTTTAGCATGCTCTATTTTAAAATCCTTGTTAAAAGTTTTGATCACCTTTTTGTCTTTTTCAATAATTTCCGTGTAGAATTTAATGTGGTGTTCAAAAAGGCTTGCAGTCTCTTCTAGGCTCTCTTCAAGATTGTCCGTATAAATAAGGCGGTTGGAGTTTTTCACAAAGTAACCTTATTGTATAGTGCGCTAAAAAGCGCGTTTTCAAAGAGTTTGAATAGCTGCAATAATTTATAATCCAGCAAGCTGTCATGCTCTTTTAAAAGCAAACAATCTTCTTTAAGCTCTTCAAAAAGCCATAAAAAACTAGGGATTTTGCTCAGTAGTATCGTTTTCAAACCTTCATTTTCAATTTTCCCAACATGCCAAAACATGGGGTTTTGATAAGTCAGCTCTATGGTGGCTAGAGAGAGATTCGCATCGTTTTTGGGGTAGAAAGAAGAAGCGTTAAAATCAATGACGGACAATAAGGGGCGCTCTTTTAAATCTTTAGGGTTGAGATTAGAAAGAATGTAGTTTAAAAACCAGCGTCTAGAAGAATCCGCACTCACCAACAGCGATCCGCCATTAAGCACATGCGAAATGGTTTGCGCGATGAGCTTTGCATAGCTTGATCGCTCTAATTCCAGCCACCCGCTTTGCTGAGCGATAAACTCCCCTTGATTGCGTACAAATTCTTTGATCCAGTCGTAGAAATTTTTCATTGATCTAATTGATACACCGCATGCAAAGTTCTAACCGCTAATTCAGCGTATTTAATGTCAATCAAAACCGAAATTTTAATCTCGCTTGTGGAAATCATCATGATATTAATATTGTCTTTGGCTAGGGCTTTAAAAGCGATGCTCGCCACCCCAGAATGCGACTTCATGCCCACGCCCACTATGGAAACTTTAGCGATATTTTCATCATAATCAATGGAATCCATTTGCGCTAAAAAAGGCTTTAAGGCTTGCTTGGTTTCTTCTATTTGGGTTTTAACGATCGTAAAATCCAAATCGGTTTTGCCATCTCTGCCGATCGTTTGGACGATCATATCCACGTTAATGCGATACTCCGCTAAAGCGCCAAAGATTTCAGCGGCAATGCCTGGCCGATCTTCCACGCCCTCCATGCTCACACGAGCCTGATTTTTATCCAATGCGATCCCACTCACTATAGGGGTTTCCATGCGTTCTCCTTTAAAGTCTTTTTCAGCCACAATGAGCGTGCCTTCGCTATGGTTAAACGAATTGCGAGTCACTAACTTCACGCTGAGTTTTTTAGCTAATTCTACCGAGCGGTTTAATAAAACTTTAGCCCCCATAGAAGCCAGTTCAAGCATTTCATCATAGCTGATTTGCGCGATTTTTTGAGCCTTTTCTTCAATGCGCGGATCGGTGGTATAAACGCCATCCACATCCGTATAGATTTCGCACAGATCCGCTTTTAAAGCCCCGGCCAAAGCGACCGCGCTCAAATCGCTCCCCCCACGCCCTAAAGTCGTTGTTTCGCCTTGAATATCAGCGCCTTGAAACCCAGCGATCACCACAATGTAGTTTTTTTCTAAAAGCTCTGTGATGCGTTTGGTGTCAATGGATTGGATCACGGCGTTTTGAAAATGCGAGCTGGTTAAAATGCCCGCTTCTTTCCCGCTCAATGAAATGGCTCTATGCCCGTATCTCTCTAACGCCATGCTCAAAGCCGCGCTTGAAATCCATTCTCCCGTGCTCACAATCCTGTCCATTTCTCGCTTGTTAGGGTTATGGCTAAAATTCTTGCCAAATTCTAAAAGCCTATCGGTTTCGCCGCTCATCGCCGAAACCACCACCACCACCTGATGCCCTAATTTAACGCTTTCTAAAACCCTTTGAGCGACATTGTGGATCCTTTCTATGCTGCCCATGCTCGTGCCGCCGTATTTTTGAACGATTAACACCCTATAAATACCCCTCTCTTTTGAAATAAGCGATGACTTGGCGGTACACTTGGCGTTTGAAGGGGACGATTTTTTTAAGCAAATCCTTAAGATGGATGAATTGATAAGCCCTAAATTCTGGCGTGTGTTTGTTCAGATCAATGTTGTTAACATGCTTTAGGCGCACTAAAAAATAGCGCTGCTTTTGCCCGTCAAACGCATAGAATTTATGCTCCATGTTGCTTGGGAAATCATAGGCGATCCATCTAGGGTATTGCGCCAAAATCTCTATTTCATTCGTGCCAATTTCTTCTAATAATTCTCTATAGAGCGCTTCTAAAGGGGTTTCGCCCTCATCAATGCCCCCTTGGGGGAACTGCCACGCCCCTTCAATGTCTATGCGCTCAGCGATAAAAACTTCGCATGCGTTAGGGTAGTCTGGCGACATGATAATGGCCGCAACATTAGGACGATATTTTTTATGTAGCATAGGTCTTTATTTTAGCTCTTTCTTGTTTGATTAAGATGGTATTATAGTGTATGCTGGCTTTAAGTAGGGTTAAGAATGCCATTAAAATCAAAAATTAAGAAAAAAGGGTTTGAAACTCATTTTAATAGCACCCAAATAGTGCTATTAAAACTGGGAGGGTTTATTTGAGAGTGGGGATGTATTTGGCTAAAGCTTTGATGTCTTCATCGCTTAATTTTTTAGCTTGGGCGGTCATGACAGGATTCTTGTTGGCACCGCTTTTAAAATCCATAAGATCTTTTTCAATTTCTGCTTCACTCATCATGTTAACGATTTTGCTTTTGCCTAAAGCTTTCTTTTCAAACTTAACCCCATGGCAAGCGGCACAACCTTTTGCAAGAGCTTTAACATCGGTTGCCATTAAAGCGTTTGCGAACGCCAAAACGCCTAAAGCCATAATAACCTTTTTCATCGTTTGTCTCCTCTACTTATCAAAATGATCTTAAAATGATACAATTACAAGTTTAAGTTTTGCTTAAAAATGAAGTGAAAATGAGAGAAATAAATATGATTTTATACATTCATATCCCCTTTTGTGAAAATAAATGCGGCTATTGCGCTTTCAATTCCTATGAAAATAAGCATGGGTTAAAAGAAGAATACACTCAAGCGTTATGCTTGGATTTAAAGCATGCGTTAAAGCAAACTGACGAACCAATTGAAAGTATTTTTATTGGCGGAGGCACGCCCAACACTTTAAGCGTGAAGGCTTTTGAAAGGATTTTTGAAAGCATTCATCAACATGCGTGCTTGAGCTCAGATTGTGAGATCACCACTGAAGCTAACCCTGAATTGATTTCTAAAGCTTGGTGTCAAGGCTTAAAAGATTTAGGGATCAACCGCTTGAGTTTAGGGGTGCAAAGTTTTAGGGAAGATAAATTATTGTTTTTAGAGCGCCAACATTCCAAAAATATCGCCCCTGTGATAGAAACTATTTTAAAAAGCGGGATTGAAAATATCAGCATTGATTTGATTTATAACACCCCATTAGACAATGAAAACTCTCTAAAAGAAGAACTAAAACTCGCTAAAGAACTCCCTATCAACCACTTGAGCGCTTACGCTTTGAGTATTGAAAAAAACACGAATTTAGAAAAAAACGCCAAAAAACCCTCATGTGCTCATTTTGACAATGTGGTGAGAGAGGTTTTAGAGGGCTTTTCTTTCAAGCAATACGAAGTGTCTAATTACGCCAGAAATTACCAAGTCAAACATAATTTGGCTTACTGGGGGGCTAAAGATTATTTAGGGTGTGGGGCTGGGGCTGTAGGCTGCGTGGCGAATGAGCGCTTTTTTGCAAAAAAACTCATAGAAAACTACATTAAAGACCCCCTAAAACGCCAAGTTGAGACGCTTAATAAACAAGACAAGCGCTTAGAAAAGCTGTTTTTAGGCTTAAGGTGTGAATTGGGGGTTGAGCTTAGTTTCTTAGATAAAAATAAAGTAAAGTTTTTGATTGAAGAAAATAAGGCTTTCATTAAAAATAACCGATTGGTAGCGAGCGATTTTTTCATGGCCGATGAAATAGCTTTGTGGCTATTGTAAGGCTCTGCTTTAATCAAGCGTCAATAAAAACGCCAAAAAGCGTTTTTTAATTAATACCTATAAAATTTTTAGCCAAAAACCAACCAATGGCTACCCCAATAAGCCCTAAAAGGTTAGTGCCTAAGACATAAGAAATGGCTTCAATGTATTGGGATTTTTGCAAGAGTTTTAAAGTGTCTAACCCATAAGAAGAAAAGGTCGTAAAACCCCCTAAAACCCCGGTTACAAAGAAAATCCCAAAATCATCGCCAAAAACCTTTTTAGCGGCCAAATGCCCCATAAAGCCGATGACAAAACACCCTATGAGATTCACGCTAAAAGTCCCTAAGGGGAAACTTTCAAACATTAAAAATTTACTGGGCATCATTTTGCCCACAAAATACCTTAACGAACTCCCTATGGCCCCCCCTAAAGCGGCCCATAAAAAGACAAAATTCATGCATCATCCTTTAAAAATCAATAGAGAGCATTATAATAAGATGTTTTTAACATTCCTTAATCCTCAAACTTAAAGCCAGTTCTAAGCACGCTTCTAAGGAGGGCTTTTGGGCAATATAGCTTGGAATGCCTTGTTCTTGTAAATAAAGAGCGGTCGTGTTGCCAATGCTTATAGCGGTGTAATTTTCTAAAAATTCAAAATAGTGTAAAAAGGCTTTTGCGTGGCTTATAGCGGTAAAAATAAGAACGCTCTTTTCTTTGGGTTTTAAGGCGTTTTGTTCGTTTAAAGTCAAATGTTTGAGCTTGTTTTCATAAACAACGGCTTGTTGGAAATTGATGCCATGCTCTAAAAGAATGGTGTCTAAAGAAGAGGCAATTTCTTTTGCCCTAAGATACAAAACGCTTTTTTTTTCCAATAAAGGAAGGATTTCTTTGGCGAACTTCTTGCCATGGGCTTTTTCCCCTATAAAGGCGACTTTAAAATGGTGATCTTGTAGAGTTTTGGCGGTGGGTTCGCTCAAAGCGTAAGCAGGAATATTTTGTAAAATTTTGAGTTTGGGGCTGTCTTTTAGAGTTTCTAGCAAGGAAAACACCGCATTTTTAGAAGTGAAAATCAGGGCGTTAAAAAGGGTTGGATCTAATTCTAAGGGATAGTAGCAAAATTCATTTAAAATGAGAGTCTTATAAGGGGCGATTCTTTGAGAATGCACCCATACAACCTCCCTCATGCCTAGTTTTTTTTAGCGCAAGTGTCATCATAAACCATTCTAAAGCCGTATTTTTCAAAATCATAGACATTGCCCTCCAAATAATAGGGCGTATAGCCTAATTCATGCATGCTTTTAGCCGCATCTAAAGCCCTGCGACCAGCCCTGCAATGGAGCAACACTTTTTGATCTTTGTGCTGGGCTAAAAAATCAGCGAGCTTTTCTTGGTCATTGACGCTAATGAGCGTAGCGTTAGGCAAATGCAATTCTTCATATTCGTCCAATTCGCGCACATCCACCACGATAAAATCATTGAAATTGACTTCTTCTAAACTGATCGCATAATCTTCAAGCATGTTTATCCTCAATTTTTAAAGTAAGGTTATATTACAATGATTTGATAAATAGGAATGTTTAAGGAGTGCGTGTGGAAGAAAATTATCATGCTTTTTTTACCGAAGCGAGCGGGTTTTTAAACGAGCGGATCTTTAAGGATTATTTACGCCGTTTGGCTTATGGCATTGATGCGTCATGTTATCGTTATATCCCTAAAATAGTCGTTTGGGTGAAAAGTGAAAAAGAAGTCCAAAAGCTTTGTGTTTTAGCCAAAAAGCATGGCGTTACATTGACTTTTAGAGCGGCTGGGAGTTCCTTATCAGGGCAGGCGAGCTGTGATGGGGTGTTAGTGGTGGTGGCGCATTTTTTCAAAGACGCTCACATTTTAGACAACGCTCAAAGCATTCAGCTCTCATGCGGAGTCATAGGAAGCCATGCGAACGCTTTATTAAAACCTTACCATAAAAAAATAGGCCCAGATCCCGCTACGATAAACACCGCTATGATAGGGGGGATTGTCGCTAATAACGCTAGCGGGATGTGTTGCGGGGTGGAGCAAAACAGCTACAAAACCCTAAAATCCTTAAGAGTCATTTTAGCTGATGGCACGCTTTTAGACACAGCTAATCAAGAGAGTATTGAGGGTTTCAAAAACGCGCACAAAGATTTGATTGAAGGGGTTTTGAATTTAAGAAAAGAGATCTTAAAAGATAAAGAATTGCATGCCTTGATTAAGAAAAAATACGAGATCAAAAACACCACCGGCTATAGCTTAAACGCTCTCATTGATTTTGAAGATCCGATTGAAATCATCAGCCATTTATTCATAGGCTCTGAGGGGACTTTAGGATTTATTTCAAGCGTGGGATTAGAATGCGTGAAAGACTACGCTTATAAAACTTGTGCGTTATTGTTTTATGAAAATTTAGAGCAATGTGCTAAAGCCGCTCAAATCTTAGCCGCTTTAAAAGCCAAACAGCCTGAAATGATTTCTTCAGCAGAGCTTATGGATTATGCGTCTTTAAAGAGCGTGAAAGGTTTAGAGGGCATGCCTAGCGTGGTTTTAGAAGTCAAAGAGCCTAACGCATGCTTACTCATTCAAAGCGAAAGCGATGATCCTTTAATCTTAGAAAACAACATGCAAACGATTTTAAACGCCTTGAATGCGATACCGGTCGTTTTAGATTCTCAAATCAGCAGCGATCCTAATGTTTATCAATCGTGGTGGAAGATCAGAAAAGGCATTTTCCCTATCGCAACGTCAAAAAGAAAAAGCCAAAGCTCTGTGATCATTGAAGACGTGTGCTTCAGCAAAGAGGATTTTGTAGAAGGGGCAAAAGCGATTGAAGGGCTTTTAAAAAAACATGGCTTTAAGGATAATGGCATTATTTTTGGGCATGCGTTAAGCGGGAATTTGCACTTTGTCGTTACGCCGATTTTAGAAAATGAAACCGAAAGGAAGGCGTTTGAAAATTTAGTTTCTGAGATGTTTTTAATGGTGAGTGAAAGCTCTGGCTCTATTAAAGCCGAACATGGCACAGGCAGGATGGTAGCCCCTTTTGTGGAAATGGAGTGGGGAGAAAAAGCCTATAAAATCCATAAACAAATCAAAGAATTGTTTGATCCTAATGGCCTTTTAAACCCTGATGTGATCATCACAAACGATAAAGAAATCCACACTAAAAATTTAAAGAGCATTTACCCTATTGAAGAGCATTTGGACATGTGCATGGAATGCGGGTTTTGTGAAAGGATTTGCCCCAGTAAAGATTTATCCTTAACGCCACGACAACGCATCGTTATCCACAGAGAGGTAGAGCGTTTGAAAGAAAGGGTAAGCCATGGTCATGATGAAGATCAAGTTTTATTAGATGAGCTTTTAAAAGAGTCTGAATATTTAGCGCACGCCACTTGCGCGGTGTGCCATATGTGTTCTACCCTATGCCCTTTAGAAATTGATACCGGGAGCATCGCCCTAAATCATTATCAAAAAAACCCTAAAGGCGAAAAGATCGCTTCAAAGATCTTAAATCACATGCAAACGACCACAAGTGCGGCTCGTTTTTCTTTAAAAAGCGCTTTCGTGGTTCAAAAACTCATAGGCCCTCACAACTTGGTGAGCCTAACTAAAGGGATTAAAAAATTCATCAAGCCCTTCCCCAAAGCCTTTCATTACATGCCCAAAAACAACGCCTATCCTTTAGAAAATAAAACGCTTAAGGGTGGAGAAAAAGTCATTTATTTCAGCACCTGCATCAACCGCTCGTTCGCTCCATCAAACAAAATGGCGGATAAAAGATGCATTCAAGAAGTGTTTGAATCCCTATGCCAAAAAGCCAAGGTTTCTGTAATGTATCCTAATGGATTGGATGCGCTTTGTTGCGGGAAAGCTTTTATTAATTACACCGAATTAACCAAACAAAACAATGAAAAAAACCATGCGATTTTTTTACAATTAAGCGATAACGGCAAGATACCGATTGTTTTAGACCATAGCGCATGTTCGACGCATTTTATCAAGCAAATGAAAGCTTATAAGGATTTGAAAGTCTATGATTTGAGCGTCTATATTGAAGAAGTTCTAAGCCCAAAATTAAAATTCAACCCCATTAATGAAGACATAGGGTTATACACGATGTGCGCTTTAAAATTAGAAAATAAAGAAGAGTTGTTATTCAATTTGGCTAAAAAATGCACTTTGGGCGAGATTGTCATCCACAAAGAGACGGGTTGTTGCGGTTTTGCGGGGAATAAGGGCTTTTTCACCCCTGAATTGAACGAGAGCGCTTTAAACGGCTTTCAAGAATTTTACCAATCCTATGATCTTAAAAGAGGCTTTTCCACTTCTAGCACTTGCGAAATTGGTTTGAGTGAAAAAACCCAATTCGCTTGGCAGCATATCGCTTATTTAGTGGATGCTTGCACGCTTTAATGGTGTATAATTGAAGAATTTCTTTAAAGGGTAAAGGCATTGGATAACACTCTCAAACATCTTGCCATTATTATGGATGGTAATGGCAGGTGGGCCAAATTAAAGAATAAAGCTAGGGCTTATGGGCATAAAAAGGGCGTAAAAACCCTTAAAGACATTACGATCTGGTGCGCTAACCATAAATTAGAATGCTTGACTTTATACGCTTTTTCTACGGAAAATTGGAAACGCCCCAAAAGTGAAGTGGATTTTTTGATGAAAATGCTTAAAAAATACCTTAAAGATGAGCGATCCACTTACTTGGATAATAGCATACGCTTCAGGGCGATAGGGGATTTAGAGGGCTTTTCTAAAGAGCTAAGGGATACGATTTTACGGCTTGAAAACGATACTAGGCATTTTAAGGATTTTACGCAAGTTTTAGCCCTTAATTACGGATCTAAAAACGAGCTTTCAAGGGCTTTTAAAAGCTTATTAGAAAGCCCGTCTAGCCATATAAATAATATAGAAAGCCTAGAAAATGAAATTTCTAATCGTTTAGACACGCATGATTTGCCTGAAGTGGATCTATTGTTACGAACAGGGGGGGAAATGCGCTTGTCTAATTTTTTATTGTGGCAGTCCAGTTATGCGGAATTGTTTTTCACGCCGATTTTATGGCCTGATTTCACCCCTAAAGATTTAGAAAACATCATTAGCGATTTTTACAAAAGAGTGCGCAAATTCGGGGAATTAAAATGCTAGTAGAAATAGAGAATTTGACTAAAACTTATGGGAGTTTAAAAGCGTTAGACAATATCAATTTAAAACTACCCAAACAGCAATTTATAGGGCTTTTAGGCCCTAATGGGGCGGGTAAAACCACTCTGTTAAAAATTTTAGCCGGATTGAATTTGAACTATCAAGGGGAAGTGAAAATTTTAAATCAAAAGATCGGCATAGAGACGAAAAAAAGCGTGGCGTTTTTAAGCGATGGCGATTTTTTAGATCCTAAATTAACGCCTTTAAAAGCGATCGCTTTTTACAGGGATTTTTTCAGCGATTTTGATGAATCAAAAGCCCTAAATTTGTTAAAACGCTTCAGCGTGCCTTTAAAAAGAGAGTTTAAAGCCCTTTCAAAAGGCATGAGGGAAAAATTACAGCTGATTTTAACCCTATCACGAAACGCTTCTTTGTATCTTTTTGATGAGCCGGTGGCTGGGATTGACCCTATTGCAAGAGAAGAAATTTTTGAACTCATCGCTAAGGAGTTTAGCCAAAACGCAAGTTTGCTAGTCTCTACGCATTTGGTGGTGGATGTGGAAAAGTATTTAGACAGCGCGATTTTTTTAAAAGAAGCTAAAGTAGTGGCTTTTGGGGGTGTGGGAGAATTGAAAAAAGGGTATAGCAGTTTGGAAAGAGCGTATAAAGAAAGGTTGAAATAAATCAGTCAGTTTCTCTTAAAACGCCTAAACGCCAATCAAAACTATCACAGATTGTTGGAATATTTTTGCATGGAATTTCTTTAAAATTTAAGTATAATTGTAAGCATCGCCTGGGTGATTTGCGTTTCTTATTTGATGGCAAGTTCGTTGAAAAAATAAGTTAGGCTAAGGTAGTGGTTTTTGTGTGATGGCATTTTTTAAATCTGCCCCTAAGAAAATCCTCCTAGCCTTATTAGTGTAGGTTTGTTGAACTTATGCGCATGTAAAAGTAGCGGTCATCTGGGTTTAAAAACAACCACATTTTAGGGAAGACATGAAAGATAACAATAACTATAATGTTTTAATTGTGGGGAATAAGGGGCGAGAGTATGCTTTGGCTCAAAGGCTTCAGCAAGATGAGCGAGTGAATGCTTTGTATTTTTGTTTGGGTAATGGTGGCACTCAAGATTTAGGCGAAAATCTGGAATGCGAACATTACGAGCATATCGTGGAATTAGCCCTGAAAAAACAGATCCATTTAGCCATCATTTCAGAAGAAGAGCTTTTGGTTTTAGGGCTTACAGAGATGCTAGAAAAAGCGGGTATTTTAGTGTTTGGGGCTTCTAAAGAGGTGGCTAAGTTAGAGGCTTCTAAAAGCTATATGAAAGCTTTTGTTAAAGAATGCGGTATCAAAAGCGCGTCTTACTTTGAAACAAACGATTTAAAAGAAGCTTTGAGTTACATTCAAAACGCTTCTTTCCCCTTAGTGATTAAAGCGTTGAATAAAAACACAAGCATTGTCCATCAACAAGAAGAAGCGATAAAAATCCTTGAAGACGCTTTCAAACAAAGCAATGAGCCTGTGATCATAGAGCCTTTTTTAGAGGGGTTTGAGCTTTCAGTTACAGCGCTCATAGCCAATGATGATTTTATCTTGTTGCCCTTTTGCCAAAACTACAAACGCTTATTAGAGGGGGATAATGGGGTCAATACAGGAGGTATGGGGGCCATCGCTCCTGCAAACTTTTTCTCTAATGAATTAGAAGAGAAAATAAAAAATCATATCTTTAAACCCACTTTAGAGAAACTTCAGGCTGACAACACGCCTTTTAAAGGGGTTTTACTCGCTGAAATTGTAATCATAGAAGAAAAGGGCGTTTTAGAGCCGTATTTATTGGATTTTAGCGTGCGTTTTAAAGACATTGAATGCCAGACGATTTTACCCCTTTTAGAAAGCTCGCTTTTAGATTTGTGTTTGGCTACAGCTAAAGGGGAATTGCATTCTCTTGAATTGGTGTTTTCTAAAGAATTTGTGATGAGTGTGGCGCTTGTTTCTAGGAATTACCCCACTAGCTCTTCGCCCAAACAAACCCTTTATATTGATCCGGTTGATGAAAAAAAGGGTCATTTGATTTTAGGGGAGGTGGAGCAGGATAATGGCGTGTTTGAAAGCAGTGGGGGGAGAGTGATCTTTGCCATTGGCAGAGGAAAATCCTTATTAGAAGCCAGAAACCATGCTTACGAGATCGCTCAAAAGGTGCATTTTGAAGGCATGTTTTATCGCAAGGACATTGGTTTTAAGGTGTTGGATTTGAAAGAATATTCTTAAGGGTTAAAGTTTAAGACAAATGAAGGGGGTTTGTCTTGTTTGTTTTGAATGCGCTCTCCAAATTTAGAAAAAGAAGAAACTGAAATCATAGAAACACTTCTTATGCGTGAAAAAATGCGTTTATGCCCCTTGTATTGGCGCATCTTAGCGTTTTTAACCGATGGTTTGTTAGTGGTGTTTTTATTGAGCGATCTTTTAGGCGCGTGCGATTTTTTGCATTCTTTATATTGGCTGACTAACCCCATTTATCACAGCGTGTTTGTCATAGTGAGTTTTATCATCTTGTATGGCGTTTATGAAATCTTTTTTGTGTGTTTGTGCAAGATGAGTTTGGCTAAACTGGTTTTTAGGATTAAGATCATTGATATTTATTTAGCGGATTGCCCCAGTAGGGCTATTTTATTGAAGCGTTTAGGGTTAAAAATTGTGGTTTTTCTATGCCCCTTTTTATGGTTTGTGGTGTTTAAAAACCCCTATCATAGGGCATGGCATGAAGAAAAAAGCAAAAGTCTTTTGGTGTTGTTTTAAAATGATTCGTTGGTTTTATGTGGTGTTTTTTTTGTTATTGAGCGTATCAGACGCTAAAGAAATCGCTATGCAACGATTTGACAAACAAAACCATAAGATTTTTGAAATCCTTGCGGATAAAGTGAGCGCTAAAGACAATGTGATAACCGCCTCAGGGAATGCGATCTTATTGAATTATGACGTGTATATTCTAGCGGATAAGGTGCGTTATGACACCAAGACTAAAGAAGCGTTATTAGAAGGCAATATCAAGGTTTATAGGGGCGAGGGTTTGCTCGTTAAAACCGATTATGTGAAATTGAGTTTGAATGAAAAATATGAAATCATTTTCCCCTTTTATGTCCAAGACAGCGTGAGCGGGATTTGGGTGAGTGCAGATATTGCCAGTGGGAAGGATCAAAAATATAAGATTAAAAACATGAGCGCTTCAGGGTGCAGCATTGACAACCCCATTTGGCATGTCAATGCGACTTCAGGCTCATTTAACATGCAAAAATCGCATTTGTCAATGTGGAATCCTAAGATCTATGTCGGCGATATTCCTGTATTGTATTTGCCCTATATTTTCATGTCCACGAGCAACAAGCGCACCACTGGGTTTTTATACCCTGAGTTTGGCACTTCCAACTTAGACGGCTTTATTTATTTGCAACCCTTTTATTTAGCCCCCAAAAACTCATGGGATATGACCTTTACCCCACAAATCCGCTATAAAAGGGGTTTTGGCTTGAATTTTGAAGCACGCTACATCAACTCTAAAAACGACAGGTTTTTATTCAATGCGCGCTATTTTAGGAATTACACCCAATACGTCAAACGCTATGATTTGAGGAATCAAAATATCTATGGTTTTGAATTTTTAAGCTCCAGTAGGGACACTTTACAAAAATACTTCCATCTTAAGTCTAATATTGACAACGGGCATTACATTGACTTTTTATACATGAACGATTTGGACTATGTGCGTTTTGAAAAGGTCAATAAGCGTATCACAGACGCCACGCACATGTCTAGGGCGAATTACTATTTGCAAACAGAAAACAATTATTACGGCTTGAATATCAAGTATTTTTTAAACCTGAATAAAATTAACAATAACCGCACTTTCCAATCTGTCCCTAATTTGCAATACCATAAATATTTAAATTCTTTGTATTTTAGGAATTTATTGTATTCAGTGGATTATCAGTTTAGAAACACCGCGAGAGAGATCGGCTATGGCTATGTGCAAAACGCTTTGAATGTGCCGGTGGGTTTGCAATTTTCTTTGTTTAAAAAGTATTTGTCTTTAGGGCTTTGGAATGATCTCCAATTGTCTAATGTGGCTTTAATGCAATCTAAAAATTCCTTCGTGCCTACGATCCCTAATGAATCAAGAGAATTTGGAAACTTTGTGTCTTCGAATTTTTCCATGTATGTGAATACGGATTTGGCTAGAGAATACAACAAGCTTTTCCACACGATCCAACTAGAAGCGATTTTCAACATCCCTTATTACACCTTTAAAAACGGCTTATTTTCTCAAAACATGTATGCTTTAAGCGCGCAAGCCTTAAACAGCTACACTTCGCCTTTATTGAGAGATTACGATTATCAAGGGCGCTTGTATGACTCCGTGTGGAATCCTAATAGCATTTTACCTAGCGATGCGAGCAATAAGACGGTGAATTTAACCCTAACGCAATACCTTTATGGCTTAGGGGGGCAAGAGTTGTTGTATTTTAAAATATCGCAACTCATCAATCTTGACGATAAAGTTTCGCCCTTTAAAATGCCATTAGAGAGCAAGATCGGGTTTTCGCCCTTAACGGGATTGAACATCTTTGGGAATGTTTTTTATTCGTTTTATCAAAACCGCTTAGAAGAAATCTCTGTGAACGCCAATTACCAACGCAAATTTTTAAGCTTTAACCTCTCTTATTTTTTAAGGAACAATTTTAGCAGTGGGATTAACAGCATTGTAGAAAATCCTGCGGATTATTTAAAGGCGGGTTTTAGCAATGACTTTGGTTACTTTTCCATGAGCGCGGATGTGGGTTATGATATTAGAAATAACGTGGTTTTGAATTGGAATGTAGGGATTTATAAAAAAATCCGTTGTTTTGGGATTGGCTTTCAATTCGTCAATCAAAGACGCCCTATCCTCACCGGCGATCCCAACCAACCTATAAGAGTGTTTGAAAATAACTATGTTAAGCTAGAATTAGACTTTTCACCGATCACTAAAACCAATGTAACTTACCGCTCTTTACAGCGTAAGTAAAAAAGGAATAGATTTGAATACGGACTTTAGCCATATCACCGATATTGAGAGCATGCGTTTTATCAATGAAGAAGACGCTTTAAATAAATTGATTAATGAAATCCACACGCGCCACATTGATTTAAAAGATTCCATCATGCTCGCTTTGAGTTTTAACGCCTTGTATTTAGCTAACGCTTTAGCGCAAAAATTTGGGGCGACTTATGATATACTTTTTTTAGAACCTATCTTAGCCCCTTTAAACTCAAAGTGTGAAATCGCTTTAGTGAGTGAAAGCATGGATATTGTGATGAATGAAAGTTTAATCAATTCCTTTGACATCGCTTTAGACTATGTTTATGGGGAAGCCAAGCGGGCTTATGAAGAAGACATTCTGTCTCACATCTATCAGTATCGCAAAGGCAATGCGATCAAAAGCTTGAAAGATAAAAATATTTTTATCGTAGATAGGGGGATTGAGACCGGGTTTAGAGCAGGGTTAGGCGTGCAAACTTGTTTGAAAAAAGAATGCCAAGACATTTATATTTTAACCCCCATTCTCGCGCAAAATGTCGCTCAAGGCTTAGAAAGTTTGTGCGATGGGGTGATTAGCGTGTATCGCCCTGAATGTTTTGTCTCTGTGGAGCATCATTATAAAGAACTCAAGCGATTAAGCAATGAAGAAATTGAAAAATACTTAGGCGCTAACAACGCACCCAATTTAAAAAAGGAACATTAAATATGGATTTTATCACCATCAATTCTAGTAACAAAACCGAAGAATTCGCTCTCAAACAAGTGGCCAAACAAGCCACTAGCTCTTTAATGTATCGCTTAGGAAAAACTCTTATTTTAGCGAGCGTGTGCGTAGAAAGAGAGCCTGTGAGTGAAGATTTTCTGCCTTTAGTGGTGCAGTTTTTAGAAAAATCGTATGCAGCCGGTAAAATTCCGGGCGGTTTTGTTAAAAGAGAAGGCAGAGCGCAAGATTTTGAAATCTTAACCTCTAGGCTCATAGACAGGACTTTACGCCCTTTATTCCCTAAAGATTACCGCTACCCTACGCAAATCACTTTAATGGTTTTAAGCCATGATATTGAAAACGATTTGCAAGTTTCTGCTTTAAACGCCGCTTCAGCCGCCCTCTTTTTAGCCCATATCGCTCCCCTTAAAAGCGTGAGCGCTTGCAGGATCGCTAGGGTAGATAACGAATTTATCATTAACCCTAGCACAAGCCTTTTGAATCAATCCAGTTTGGATCTGTTCGTGTCCGGCACCAAAGAGAGTTTGAACATGATAGAAATGCGATCTTTGGGGCAAAAATTAAACGCTTTAGAAGAGCCTTTAATGTTAGAAGCTTTAGAATTGGCTCAAAAAAGTTTGAAAGAAACCTGCACGCTTTATGAAGAGGCTTTCACGCCCTATCAAAACGAGTTGCTTTTTAAAGAGGGCGAAGGGATAGCCCTTAATGAAAGGCTGTTGGATTTATTAACAAATCAGTATTTTGATGAAATCATCAAAGGCATTGAAAGTTCTGCTTTGAGCGAGCGAGAAAATGTTTTCAATGAAATTGCTAAAAAAATCAGTGAAGCCCACTCAGAATTCAGTTTAGAAGAAATTGAATTGTCTTTAGAGAAGGTGAAAAAAACTGAGATCAGACGCATGATTATTCAAGATAAGATCCGCCCAGATAAGCGTGCGTTAGAAGAAGTGCGGCCCATTTCAATAGAGAGTAGCTTGCTCCCTATGGCGCACAGCTCCATTTTATTCACTAGGGGGCAAACTCAAAGCTTAGTCGTAGGGGTCTTAGGCACGGATAATGACGCTCAAACCCATGAGAGTTTGGAGCATAAAACCCCTATCAAAGAGCGCTTCATGTTCCATTACAATTTCCCTCCTTTTTGCGTGGGCGAAGCGAGCTCTATTGGCGCGACTTCAAGGCGCGAATTAGGGCATGGGAATTTGGCTAAAAGAGCCTTAGAAACGAGCATTAAAAATAAAGATCAGGTGATACGATTGGTTTCTGAGATTTTAGAAAGCAATGGTTCAAGCTCAATGGCGAGCGTGTGCGCAGGGTCTTTAGCCCTTTATGCAAGCGGTGTGGAAATTCATGATCTAGTCGCTGGGGTGGCTATGGGCATGGTGAGCGAAGGGCAAGATCACGCCATTTTAAGCGATATTAGCGGTTTAGAAGACGCCGAAGGCGATATGGATTTTAAGATTGCCGGGAATGTAGAAGGCATTACGGCTATGCAAATGGATACCAAAATGAGCGGTATTAGATTAGAGGTTTTATACCAAGCTTTACTCCAAGCCAAAAGAGCACGCAAACACATTTTAAAAATCATGCATGAAGCGAAAGAAAAGATCGTGATCAATTTTTCCCATTTGCCCACAACTGAAATTTTTAATGTCGCGCCAGATAAAATTATAGAAATTATCGGTCAAGGGGGGCGTGTGATTAAAGAGATAGTGGAAAAATTTGAGGTTAAAATTGATTTGAACAAACCGAGCGGTGAAGTGAAAATCATGGGGAATAAAGAGCGCGTTTTAAAGACTAAGGAATTTATTTTAAACTACTTGCATTCTTTAGATCAAGAATTGGAGCAATACGCTATTGATGAGGTGCTAGAAGCTCAAGTGAAACGAATTGTGGATTTTGGGGCGTTTTTAAGCTTGCCTAAGGGGGGCGAAGGCTTGTTAAGAAAACAAAACATGGACAGGTGTCAAGTGATCTTAAAAGAAGGCGATAGCATCAGGTGTAGGGTGATTAGTTTCAATAAGGGTAAAATCGCTTTGGATTTGGCTTAAAATTTTAAAAAGCGTTTTTTAAAAGCGTTTTTAAGCTAGTTTATATTAAAATAAATCCTTGCTTGTATTTTTGAAAGTAGAGGAACGATTCGAAATGAAAATCAAGCCCAATTTTTGAAACGGAGTGCGAAAATGAAATTTTTAGCGTTATTTTTTCTGGCTTTAGCGGGCGTTGCTTTCGCTCATGATGGTGGCATGGGTGGGATGGATATGATTAAATCCTATTCTATCTTAGGGGCGATGATCGGTCTAGGGATTGCCGCTTTTGGTGGGGCGATCGGTATGGGGAATGCGGCCGCAGCGACCATTACAGGCACAGCGAGAAACCCAGGAGTGGGCGGTAAATTGCTCACAACCATGTTCGTGGCCATGGCGATGATTGAAGCGCAAGTGATTTATACTCTAGTGTTTGCTATTATCGCTATTTATAGTAACCCATTCTTAAGTTAAGGGTTTTTGATGAGCTAAATTATTGCTTAAAAAGCATGATTTAGCTATAATATTTCCTTATTTTGAATTTTTAGCACTGGTGGTGGAATTGGTAGACACGCCATCTTGAGGGGGTGGTGGGAGCAATCTCGTGCGAGTTCGAGTCTCGCCCAGTGCACCATTAAGTTTTTTTAAGGAATAAGTGGGTATAATCTCACTCTTTGCTCTATATACGCCGAAGTGGTGGAATTGGTAGACACGCTAGACTCAAAATCTGGTGGGAGCAATCCCGTGTCGGTTCGAGTCCGACCTTCGGCACCATTAATAGTTGATAGTAATCTTTTTCAGTCTGCTTTTTATTTTTTTTCATTCAAATAGTTTTGTTCCCAATGGATTAGCGGGTTTTTAAGCCTTTTTAAAGGATTGTTTAAGCGAATTTGAAGGGATTAAAAGAGAGAGTGTTTTTACTCTATTAATTTTTTTACTCCATTTAAAGGAGTGTGAGTTTGGGTATAATAGCAAAAAAATTTGTATCAAGTTTTATTGGAATAGATGAGAAAAATCTGCTTAAGTCATGTTGATCCAAATATATTTTAACCGGAGACTCTGTCATGCTAGATCTGTCTTATAGCCTGGAGCGTGTCTTGCAAGAAGACCCGGCAGCTAGGAATAAGTGGGAGGTTCTCTTGCTTTATCCGGGCATTCATGCGCTGCTTTGTTACCGCCTAGCGCATGCGTTGCACAAGCGGAGGTTTTACTTCATCGCTCGCGCGCTTTCTCAGTTAGCACGCTTTATCACTGGGATAGAAATCCACCCGGGCGCTAAGATTGGGAGAGGGCTTTTTATTGATCATGGCATGGGTGTGGTGATTGGCGAGACTACAGAGATTGGAGATGATGTTACCATTTATCATGGCGTAACTCTAGGTGGCACGGGCAAGTTCAAGGGCAAGCGCCACCCTACTTTAGGCAACCGAGTGGTAGTGGGGGCAGGGGCTAAGGTCTTGGGCGCGATTTGCGTGGGCGATGATGTGAGGATTGGGGCTAATGCGGTGGTGCTTTCAGATTTGCCCACGGGTTCTACGGCTGTAGGCTCTAAAGCCAAAACCATCACAAAGGATCGTTAATTTTAGACAAGCGGTTGAGCTAATTTGCACGATGCGGGTTGTTTTGAAATAAATTGATTAGAATTGATGAAATTTTATAGAGAGAATTTTAAAGATGAATAAAAGTAAAAAAGAGTTATTTTTGGAACTCGCACAACCTGATGAAAATGGGGTGAGTCGTTGGGTAAGCATTAGAGAATTTGTAGGAAAATATCAAGGATTGCAGCTAGGTAACGGGGGGAGTTGGTGCAGGGATAACTCATCTTTGGCTAAAAAATTTAATTTGGAGTTTGATAAAGGGCAAACTCTGGGAAACCCTATTGATAGAATACGCTTGAATGGCTATAATACCGAATGCGTTTTTAACCAAAATATCCGTCAAGACATTAAAAATCACTATAAGCAACAATGTTGCGCGATGTGCGGTGCGCGTGGCAACTCTGAAAACACTCAAATAGAAGTGGATCATAAAGATGGCCGCAAAAATGATCCAAGAGTTTCTGATTTAAATACACAGACTTTTGATGATTTTCAGGCTTTGTGTAAAGCTTGCAATGATAAGAAACGCCAGATTTGTAAAAAATGCAAAGAGACTGGCTATAGATTTGATGCAACAAAAATTCCTGGCAATTATTATTCTTTCTATGAGGGGGAGGCTGAATATGATGGTTGTGTGGGCTGTTATCAATATGACCCCATACAATACAGGAAAACTTGTAATGATAGGATATACAATGAAGGGTATCAAAAAGGTTATGATGAGAGGTATCAAATTGGATACCATCAAAAAACTACTTTGTAGCGGTTGCAATGAACTACATCGGCTCTAAATACAAGCTCATTCCCTTTATTAAAGAAAATATCCATGCGGTTGTGGGCAATGATCTCTCTGGTGCGATTTTTTGTGATCTATTCGCTGGGACGGGCATTGTGGGGCGCGCGTTTAAAAAGATTGTCCATAAAATCATCGCTAATGATTTGGAATATTACAGCTTTGTTTTGAATCAAAATTATATCGGCAACATTCAAGAAATCCCTAATCAAGAAGAGCTTATTAGTGAGATTAATAGCGTTGCTTTAAAAAAAGGCTTTATCTATTCGCATTATTCTTTAGGGGGGGGTTCAAGGCAGTATTTTAGCGAAACAAACGCTCAAAAAATTGATGCGATGCGTTTAAAAATTGAAGAGCTTAAGCTTTCTCAAAACATTGATAATTGCGCGTATTATTTTTTGCTCGCATCGCTATTAGAGAGCGCAGACAAGGTGGCTAACACCGCTTCAGTTTATGGGGCTTTTTTAAAACGCCTTAAAAAAAGCGCTCAAAAAGAACTCATCTTAAAAGGCGCTCATTTTGATGTGAGTTTAAACGCTAATGAAGTGTATCAGCAAGATTCTAGCGAGTTGATCGGAAAGATTTCAGGGGATATTTTGTATTTAGACCCTCCTTATAATGCGAGGCAATACGGGGCGAATTACCATTTATTGAACACGATTGCTATTTATACGCCCTTTGCTCCAAAAGGCAAAACCGGCTTGCCCAGTTACCAGAAATCATCGTTTTGCTCTCGTTCTCAAATCTTAAACGCTTTTGAAAACTTGATCAAAAAAGCGCGATTCAAATATATTTTTTTAAGCTATAACAATGAAGGGCTTATGAGCGAGACAGAGATTAAAAATATTTTAAAAAAATACGGCGCTTACTCCTTAATGACCAAAACCTACATGCGTTTTAAAGCAGATAACAAACGCACCCATAAAGCTGCGCACACCAAAGAGTGTTTGCATGTTCTTATCAAATAAGAGTCAAAATAACCCAACCTTTAAAAAGGGGCTTTAAGTTAAAAATCTAAAGAGCGTTAGAGTTTTTAAATAAGGCTTTAGCGGGCGGTATTTGATTAAAACCAATCCAAACACTTGAATGATGGCAAAAATGATCGCTTAAATAAGGTAAAATGAAGCTAAAATAAGCCTATAAAAAAGGGGAAATCATGGTGCTTGAAGTGGTTTTATGGGATTTTGATGGCGTGATTTTTGACAGCATGCATTTAAAATATGAAGGGTTTAAGGCGTTGTTTCAAAAGCATGGCAACGATAGTAAAGAGGGTTTGAAACAATTTGAAGTTTATCACTATCAAAGTGGGGGGATTTCAAGGAATGAAAAGATCCAATACTTTTATAATGAGATTTTAAAAACCCCTATCGCTCAAGAAGAAATAGAGGAATTAGCCCTAGAGTTTGGCACTATTATAGAACAGAAGCTTTTTGATAGGGGGCATTTGAACAGCGAAGTGATGGCGTTTATTGATAAGCATTATCAAAATTATATTTTCCATATCGCTTCAGCGGCTTTGCATGGCGAATTGCAAGTGTTGTGCGAGTTTTTAGGGATCATTAAGTATTTTAAGAGCGTTGAAGGGAGTCCGCCCAATAAACCCAAAATCATTGCTAATATCATTCAAAAATACGCCTATGACCCAAGCCGCATGCTAATGATAGGCGATAGCGTCAATGATTATGAAAGCGCTAAGGCTAATAAAGTGGCGTTTTTGGGTTACAACAGCAAGGTTTTGAAAAATTTAGTGGGGCAAGATGGCTATCAAGGGAAGTATTTGGAGAGCTTTAAGGGGTTTGATTTGCAAAACTTCAAGCAAGAGTAAAGCCAACTGATTAGCCGAGATTGTCTTTGTGTTGGCTCATGTCAATGATGACTTCACAGCGTTCAATCGTGCTTAAGCGGTGGGCGATAACGATTAGGGTTTTATTTTTAGCGATTTGATAGATTTCATCCATGATTTTACTCTCGGTCTCATTGTCTAGGGCTGAAGTGGCTTCATCTAAAACCAAAATTTCTGGGTTATCGTATAAGGCTCTTGCGATGCCTATGCGCTGTTTTTGACCGCCACTAAGCTTAGCACCCCCTTCGCCCACTTGGGTTTTAAGGCCCTCATGCTCGCATAAAAAATCATAGATATGAGCCATTTTACACACCTTAATCAAGCGTTTTTCATCAATCGCGCTCCCAAAAGCGATATTATCCCCCACAGTGCCATCAAAAAGGTAAATATTTTGGGGGATATAGCCTATTTTTTTACGCCATGATCGTATATTTTCTTTGGTTAAAAGGGTGTTGTCAATAAAAATTTCCCCACTTTTAGGGTAGGTAAGCCCCATAATAATATCCGCCAGCGTGGATTTCCCGCACCCGCTATGGCCTATGAGAGCGATTTTTTGACCTTTTTGAATGGTGAGGTTGAAATTCTTTAGAACCGGGTGTTTTGACTTGTAAGCGAATGAAATGTTTTGGAGAGTGATTTTTTCATTAAAGTTTAAAGGGACTAAATCCTCTTCAACGATGGTTTTAGAAAGGCTTTTAAAAACAACATTGGTCGCAAGCTGGTTGTAAGCGATTTCATTATAATAGTTGATCACTCCAGTCACAGAAGGGAGTATGCGATAAAGCGCTAGGGCATACATAGAAATGGTAGGGAGCACCATTCTAGCTTCGCCGTATTTGAATAAGATGTAAGCGACCGCTAAAATCAACAAACTAAAGCCCACGGTTTCTATTGAATACCTGGGGACCACTTGCAAAGTGGAGTAAATGATCTCAGTGTCATGGGCTTTACGGCTATTTTCTCCAAAAAGTTTGTGGGCTTCTTCGTGGTTGTCTTTGAGTTTAGTAATCTTAAAATTGCTGAAAAATTTTGAAAAGACTTTAAGCGTTTGCGCTTTGGATTTGGCGGCCATCTCACCCTTTTTTTTGATAAGGACGGTAACTTTTTTGACAATAAAAAAAATTTGTAAGGCGAGAATCGTGGTAAAAACGAGCGTTATTTTCCAATTGGTCAATATGAGCGTGGAATAGAAAAAAACGATCACGGTTATCTCGGTCAATAAACTCAAAAAAGCGTTAAAGCTCATAAACATGCCCTCCGCTTTATTGTTGATAATGTCTCTTAAAGAATCCAGGTTGTGGTTGAGGTGCGATAAATAGTTGTTTTTGATGTGTTGCAAGAAGAGTTGTTGTTTGATTTGATAAGCCTTCTTGTTTGAAAAACGCCCTCTTAAATAGGTAAAAAACACCCCATAAAACATCCTAAACAAATAAATCCCCACCAAACAGAAACTAAAGAAATACATGAGACGAACGGGAGATGAAAAATGGAAAAAATCATAGACCATTTTCCAATCTTTATCGTCTAAAGCCCTGCTAGGATCGGAAGCGAGAGTGATAAAAGGCATCAGAAGAGTTAGGGACATCACTTCCACAAAAGAAGAAAAAACCGCCATCAGCACAAGCAGGAAAAAAATCATTTTTTCCTTGAAAGTGATGAGCCTATAGATTTGCTTTAAAGAACGTAAAAAATATTTTAAAGTAGGAATTTTATGTTTTTTTTTCGCCATAATTTAAGTGTCCATAAATTCTTTTATATGTAATAAGTTTGAGCTGTGTTAAGCCAAATTGAGCTAGATTATAGCTAAAATTTTAACCATGCTCTGTGCCATACGAATAATTTAGCTTTCTGTCATCATTTCTTGACAAATTAAGTATAAAACTGCTATAATCCCAAATCTTTGGTTATTTAATTTAGTCGCTGGCTTAGCTCAGTTTGGTAGAGCAGCTGCCTTGTAAGCAGCAGGTCGGGGGTTCAAGTCCCTTAGCCAGCTCCAGTTAAAATGTTATTTTGCAAAGTTTTTGGTGAGATACTCAAGTGGCCAACGAGGGCAGACTGTAAATCTGCTGACTATGTCTTCCGTGGTTCGAATCCACGTCTCACCACCATGTTTGTTTTATAGATGCGGGAATAGCTCAGTTGGCTAGAGCATCAGCCTTCCAAGCTGAGGGTCGCGGGTTCGAGTCCCGTTTCCCGCTCCATTTTTAGGACAACGTTTTAGTTTTTGAGACGCCTATATAGCTCAGAGGCAGAGCACTTCCTTGGTAAGGAAGAGGTCGGCGGTTCAATTCCGCTTATAGGCTCCAGTTTATAATCTCTTGAATGGCGATAAGACAAAAATGTCTTAAATTTTGTGGTAGCATTTAGGAATACTTAGGATTTTGTTTAGTATAATTCTAAAATCCATTTCAAAAAATTAAGGAGAAATACAAATGGCAAAAGAAAAGTTTAACAGAACTAAGCCGCATGTTAATATTGGAACCATTGGGCATGTAGACCATGGCAAAACGACTTTGAGTGCAGCGATTTCAGCGGTGCTTTCTTTGAAAGGTCTTGCAGAAATGAAAGACTATGATAATATTGATAACGCCCCTGAAGAAAAAGAAAGAGGGATCACTATCGCTACTTCTCACATTGAATATGAGACTGAAAACAGACACTATGCGCATGTGGATTGCCCAGGACACGCTGACTATGTAAAAAACATGATCACCGGTGCGGCGCAAATGGACGGAGCGATTTTGGTTGTTTCTGCAGCTGATGGTCCTATGCCTCAAACCAGAGAGCATATCTTATTGTCTCGTCAAGTAGGCGTGCCTCACATTGTTGTTTTCTTAAACAAACAAGACATGGTAGATGACCAAGAATTGTTAGAGCTTGTGGAAATGGAAGTGCGCGAATTGTTGAGCGCGTATGAATTCCCTGGCGATGACACTCCTATCATAGCGGGTTCAGCTTTGAGAGCTTTAGAAGAAGCAAAGGCTGGTAATGTGGGTGAATGGGGTGAAAAAGTGCTTAAGCTCATGGCTGAAGTGGATGCCTATATCCCTACTCCAGAAAGAGACACTGAAAAAACTTTCTTGATGCCGGTTGAAGATGTGTTCTCTATTGCGGGTAGAGGGACTGTGGTTACAGGCAGGATTGAAAGAGGCGTGGTGAAAGTAGGCGATGAAGTGGAAATCGTTGGTATCAGACCTACACAAAAAACGACTGTAACCGGTGTAGAAATGTTTAGGAAAGAGTTGGAAAAAGGTGAAGCCGGCGATAATGTGGGCGTGCTTTTGAGAGGAACTAAAAAAGAAGAAGTAGAACGCGGTATGGTTCTATGCAAACCAGGTTCTATCACTCCGCACAAGAAATTTGAGGGAGAAATTTATGTCCTTTCTAAAGAAGAAGGCGGGAGACACACTCCGTTCTTCACCAACTACCGCCCGCAGTTCTATGTGCGCACGACTGATGTGACTGGCTCTATCACCCTTCCTGAAGGCGTAGAAATGGTTATGCCTGGCGATAATGTGAAAATCACTGTAGAATTGATTAGCCCTGTTGCGTTAGAGTTGGGAACTAAATTTGCGATTCGTGAAGGCGGTAGGACCGTTGGTGCTGGTGTTGTGAGCAATATTATTGAATAATATTAGCAAAAAGAGTTACCATAAAGGGTCATTATGAAAGTTAAAATAGGGTTGAAGTGTTCTGATTGTGAAGACATCAATTACAGCACAACCAAGAACGCTAAAACTAACACTGAAAAACTGGAGCTTAAGAAGTTCTGCCCAAGGGAAAACAAACACACTCTTCATAAAGAAATCAAATTGAAGAGCTAGTTCTTTCTTTTGTGTTGTGATTGAAAAGGAGGGGAGATTAGGTCAGTAGCTCCAATGGTAGAGCGTCGGTCTCCAAAACCGGTTGTTGGGGGTTCGAGTCCCTCCTGGCCTGCCATCTACTAATTTATTCTATCAAATTTTTGTTTCAATTGGATTGTTTTTGAATTTTTTAATTTTAGTTTAAGCTATTTTGGATAAAATTGAAAATTCTTTTAATGTATAAATGTATTAAGTTTAAGTGAGGGCGAAAAGAAACTATGGATAAATGGCTCATGCAATATAAATTAGCTAGAGAAGAGCTTTCTAAAGTGATATTTCCTATTAAGGAGCAGATACGCAATGCGCTTGTTTCTGTTTTGGTGGTGGTGAGTGCTATCACGCTGTTTTTAGCTTTGTTGGATTTTTCTCTGGGGGCTTTTATCTCTAGTGTTTTATAGGTTGGTGGCTTTAAATAAGGAGAATAATGATGGATTGGTATGCTATACAAACTTATTCAGGGAGCGAGCAGTCCGTTAAGAAAGCGATTGAGAATCTAGCGGACGATCATAATATAAGAGATAGGATACAAGAGATCATTGTGCCTACTGAAGATATTATAGAGGTTTCCAAAAAAAGCAAGACGAAAGTAACGGAACGAAGCCTTTATCCTGGATATGTTTTTATTAAGGTGGATTTAGATACGGTTTTGTGGCATAAGATACAATCTTTGCCAAGAGTGAGCCGTTTTATTGGAGAAAATAAAAAGCCAACCCCATTGAGTGAAGCGGATATTGGGCATATTTTAGAAAAAATGAATAACCGAGCAGCCCCCAAGCCAAAAATCTTTTTTGAGCAAGGCGAAGTGGTGCGTGTGGTGGAAGGCCCTTTTGCGAACTTTACCGCTACGGTGGAAGAGTATGATGTGGAACACCGCAAGCTCAAGCTCAATGTTTCTATTTTTGGCAGGAACACTCCAATAGAGATTTTGCATTCGCAAGTGGAAAAAATTATATAACTTTTTAAGTAAGGAGAAAACATGGCTAAAAAAGTAGTCGGAGAAATCAAACTTCAAATCCCTGCCGGTAAGGCAAACCCTTCACCTCCAGTAGGGCCAGCGTTGGGTCAAAGAGGGGTTAATATCATGGAATTTTGTAAGGCTTTTAATGAGAGAACTAAAGACATGGGGAGTTTTAATATCCCGGTGATTATCACGGTTTATCAAGACAAAAGTTTTACCTTTATCACTAAAAAGCCTCCGGTAACGGATTTGATCAAAAAAGCTTCTGGGGTTGAAAAAGGTTCTGACAATCCGCTCAAAAATAAAATTGCAAAGCTCACCCACAAGCAAGTGGAAGAGATTGCACAATTGAAAATGGAAGATTTAAACACAAGCACCATGGAAGCGGCCAAAAAAATCGTTATGGGCAGCGCTAGGAGCATGGGCGTAGAAGTTGTGGATTGATTGGGTTTTGTTGGAATTGAAAGAAATTTTTAAGGATTAGAATCGTGGCAAAAAAAGTATTTAAAAGATTGGAAAAACTTTTTTCTAAAATTCAAAACGATAAAGCGTATGGCGTAGAGCAAGGCGTAGAGGTGGTTAAATCTCTCGCTTCAGCCAAATTTGATGAAACCGTGGAAGTAGCGTTAAGGCTAGGGGTTGATCCAAGGCATGCGGATCAAATGGTGCGCGGTGCGGTGGTGCTTCCTCATGGAACAGGGAAAAAAGTAAGAGTGGCTGTTTTTGCAAAAGACATCAAGCAAGATGAAGCCAAGAACGCTGGGGCTGATGTCGTTGGCGGAGACGATTTGGCTGAAGAAATCAAAAACGGCCGTATTGATTTTGACATGGTGATCGCAACGCCTGATATGATGGCAGTTGTCGGTAAAGTGGGTAGGATTTTAGGCCCTAAAGGTTTGATGCCAAACCCCAAAACCGGAACCGTTACGATGGATATTGCTAAAGCGGTTAGTAACGCTAAAAGCGGTCAAGTGAATTTCAGGGTGGATAAAAAGGGCAATGTTCATGCCCCTATTGGTAAGGCGAGTTTTCCTGAGGAAAAAATCAAAGAAAACATGCTTGAGTTGGTTAAAACGATCAACCGCCTAAAACCCAGTAGTGCGAAAGGCAAGTATATTAGAAACGCCGCTCTCTCGCTCACCATGTCGCCTTCAGTGAGTTTGGACGTGCAGGAATTGATGGATATTAAATAGCGTTAGGGGAGTTTTTAATCTTAGGCTGAAGATCGTAAGAGCTAAAAAGCTTAAAATTTCTTTTTTAAAAAGATAATCTTGCAGAGGTCTAGTCTAGAAAGGAGGAAAAGATGCAAAAACAACATCAAAGGCAGCATAAAGTAGAGCTAGTCGCTAACTTAAAGTCGCAATTTGTAGATGCCAAAGCCCTTTTAATTTGCGATTATAAGGGTCTTAGCGTGAAAAAGTTGGAAGCTTTAAGGAATAAGGCTCGCAATCAAGGCATTAAAGTGCAAGTGATTAAGAACACTCTCGCTCATATTGCCATGAAAGAGGCCGGCTATTCTGATTTGGATTTGAAAGAAACCAATGTGTTTTTGTGGGGCGGTGATCAAATCGCTCTCTCTAAACTCGTGTTTGATTTCCAAAAAGAGCATAAAGATCACTTTGTGTTGAAAGCGGGCTTGTTTGATAAAGAAAGCGTTAGCGTAGCTCATGTGGAAGCGGTTTCAAAACTCCCAAGCAAAGAAGAGCTTATGGGAATGTTGCTTTCTGTTTGGACGGCTCCGGCGCGTTATTTTGTGACCGGTTTAGACAATTTGCGTAAAGCGAAAGAAGAAAACTAAGAGCCTGTGATGGCTTTAATTTAAAAAAAAATTTGAAGGATTGGATTATGGCAATTTCAAAAGAAGAAGTGTTAGAGTATATTGGTTCATTGAGCGTTTTAGAGCTTGCTGAATTGGTTAAAATGTTTGAGGAAAAATTTGGCGTGAGTGCGACTCCAACGGTCGTAGCGGGTGCGGCTGTAGCTGGCGGTGCAGCGGCTGAGAGCGAAGAAAAAACCGAATTTAATGTGATTTTGGCTGATAGCGGTGCTGAAAAAATCAAGGTGATTAAAGTGGTTCGTGAAATCACTGGACTTGGCCTGAAAGAAGCTAAAGACGCTACCGAAAAAACCCCTCATGTGCTTAAAGAGGGCGTGAATAAAGAAGAAGCTGAAACCATCAAGAAGAAACTTGAAGAAGTAGGCGCTAAGGTTGAAGTCAAGTAAGACTTAAAAACAGAAAGGCCTTTGTGCCTTTCTCTGATCTAGTGTGGCAGATGATTTTGCTCCATGATTTTGTTTGTGAGCGTGTGGCCTAAAGTGGTTAGTATTGCAGGTGGGTTTTGGTATTTTTATCATGGATGGTTCTAAAGTTTAAAGATCCTTTTGCAATGCTTACTTGAATTAATGCATTAAATAACTCAAAATTTTTGATCAAAGGCTTGAAATATGTCAAAAAAAATTCCCCTAAAAAACCGCTTGAGAGCTGATTTTACAAAAACCCCGACAGATTTAGAAGTTCCTAATTTATTATTATTGCAACGAGACAGCTATGATTCTTTCTTGTATTCCAAAGATGGCAAAGAGAGCGGGATTGAAAAGGTTTTTAAATCCATTTTCCCTATCCAAGATGAGCATAACCGCATCACTTTAGAATACGCAGGTTGCGAATTTGGCAAGTCTAAATACACTGTTAGAGAAGCGATGGAGAGAGGCATTACCTACTCTATCCCCCTCAAAATTAAAGTGCGCTTAATCTTGTGGGAAAAAGATACCAAAAGTGGCGAAAAGAACGGCATCAAGGATATTAAAGAACAAAGCATTTTCATTCGTGAGATCCCTTTGATGACAGAACGCACTTCATTTATTATCAATGGGGTGGAGCGTGTGGTGGTCAATCAACTCCACAGAAGCCCCGGTGTGATTTTCAAAGAAGAAGAATCCAGCACTTCTTTAAACAAGCTCATTTACACAGGGCAAATCATCCCTGATAGGGGTTCGTGGCTGTATTTTGAATACGATTCTAAAGATGTTTTATACGCTCGTATCAACAAACGCCGTAAAGTGCCTGTTACTATTTTATTCAGGGCGATGGATTATCAAAAACAAGACATCATCAAAATGTTCTACCCGCTTGTGAAAGTGCGTTATGAAAACGATAAATATTTGATCCCGTTTGCTTCACTAGACGCCAATCAAAGAATGGAATTTGACTTGAAAGACCCGCAAGGCAAGATTATCCTTTTAGCGGGCAAAAAGCTCACTTCAAGGAAGATTAAAGAGCTTAAAGAAAACCATTTAGAATGGGTGGAATACCCTATGGATATTTTACTCAATCGTCATTTAGCTGAGCCTGTTATGGTGGGGAAAGAAGTCTTATTGGACATGCTCACTCAGCTAGATAAAAACAGATTAGAAAAAATCCACGATTTAGGCGTGCAAGAATTTGTGATCATCAACGATCTAGCGTTAGGGCATGACGCTTCCATTATCCATTCTTTTTTGGCCGATTATGAGTCTTTGAAATTGCTCAAGCAAACTGAAAAAATTGATGATGAAAACGCTCTAGCGGCGATTCGTATCCATAAGGTTATGAAACCAGGCGATCCTGTTACGACTGAAGTGGCTAAGCAGTTTGTCAAAAAACTTTTCTTTGATCCAGAACGCTATGATTTGACCATGGTGGGCCGCATGAAAATGAATCACAAGTTAGGCTTGCATGTGCCTGATTACATCACGACTTTAACGCATGAAGATATTATCACCACCGTTAAATACCTCATGAAAATCAAAAACAATCAGGGCAAGATTGATGACAGGGACCACTTAGGCAATCGTAGGATCAGAGCGGTAGGGGAATTGTTGGCCAATGAATTGCATTCAGGCTTAGTGAAAATGCAAAAGACCATTAAAGACAAGCTCACTACCATGAGCGGGGCTTTTGATTCGCTCATGCCCCATGATTTAGTCAATTCTAAAATGATCACTAGCACGATCATGGAATTTTTCATGGGCGGTCAGCTCTCGCAATTCATGGATCAAACTAACCCTTTGAGTGAGGTTACGCACAAACGACGTCTTTCAGCGCTCGGTGAAGGGGGATTGGTGAAAGACAGGGTGGGGTTTGAAGCCAGGGATGTGCACCCCACGCATTATGGCCGAATTTGTCCCATTGAGACCCCAGAAGGTCAAAATATCGGTCTGATCAACACCCTTTCCACTTTCACAAGAGTGAATGATTTAGGCTTTATTGAAGCCCCTTATAAAAAGGTTGTGGATGGCAAGGTCGTGGGTGAGACGATTTATTTGACCGCTATTCAAGAAGACAGCCACATCATCGCTCCCGCAAGCACCCCTATTGATGAAGGGGGTAATATTTTGGGCGATTTGATTGAAACGCGTGTGGAAGGCGAAATCGTTTTAAACGAAAAAAGCAAAGTTACCTTAATGGATTTAAGCTCTAGCATGCTAGTAGGGGTCGCCGCATCGCTCATTCCTTTCTTAGAGCATGATGACGCCAACCGCGCTTTAATGGGGACTAACATGCAGCGCCAAGCGGTGCCCTTATTAAGAAGCGACGCCCCCATTGTAGGCACAGGGATTGAAAAAATTATCGCTAGGGATTCTTGGGGAGCGATCAAGGCTAATCGCGCAGGCGTTGTAGAAAAAATTGATTCTAAAAATATTTATATTTTAGGCGAAGGCAAAGAAGAAGCCTATATTGATGCGTATTCTTTGCAAAAAAACTTACGCACCAACCAAAACACCAGTTTCAATCAAGTCCCTATCGTTAAGGTGGGCGATAAAGTAGAAGCCGGGCAAATCATCGCTGATGGCCCTAGCATGGATAGGGGCGAGTTAGCGTTGGGGAAAAATGTGCGCGTGGCGTTCATGCCTTGGAATGGCTATAACTTTGAAGACGCCATCGTGGTGAGTGAGCGCATCACTAAAGACGATGTTTTCACTTCCACCCACATTTATGAAAAAGAAGTGGACGCTAGGGAGCTTAAGCATGGCGTGGAAGAATTTACCGCTGATATTCCTGATGTGAAAGAAGAAGCGCTCGCTCATCTTGATGAAAGCGGGATCGTTAAAGTCGGCACTTATGTGAGTGCTGGCATGATTTTAGTGGGCAAGACTTCTCCTAAAGGCGAGATTAAAAGCACGCCTGAAGAGCGGCTTTTAAGGGCTATTTTTGGGGATAAAGCCGGGCATGTGGTCAATAAGAGTTTGTATTGCCCCCCCAGTTTGGAAGGCACGGTGATTGATGTGAAAGTCTTCACTAAAAAAGGTTATGAGAAAGACGCGCGAGTTTTGAGCGCGTATGAAGAAGAAAAAGCCAAGCTTGATATGGAGCATTTTGACCGCTTGACCATGCTCAATAGAGAAGAATTGTTGCGCGTTAGTTCGCTCCTTTCTCAAGCGATTTTAGAAGAGCCTTTCAGCCACAATGGTAAGGATTATAAAGAAGGCGATCAAATCCCTAAAGAAGAAATCGCTTCAATCAACCGCTTCACTTTGGCTAGTTTAGTCAAAAAGTATTCTAAAGAAGTGCAAAACCACTATGAAATCACTAAAAACAATTTCTTAGAGCAAAAGAAAGTTTTGGGTGAAGAGCATGAAGAAAAGCTTTCTATTTTAGAAAAAGATGATATTTTGCCTAATGGCGTGATCAAAAAAGTCAAGCTCTATATCGCTACAAAACGAAAGCTTAAAGTGGGCGATAAAATGGCAGGAAGGCATGGGAATAAAGGGATTGTGTCTAATATCGTGCCGGTTGCGGATATGCCTTATACCGCTGATGGCGAGCCTGTGGATATTGTCTTAAACCCTTTGGGTGTGCCAAGCCGCATGAATATTGGGCAGATTTTAGAAATGCATTTAGGCTTAGTGGGGAAAGAGTTTGGGAAACAAATCGCTCGCATGCTAGAGGATAAAACCAAAGATTTTGCCAAAGAATTGCGCGCTAAAATGCTAGAAATCGCTAACGCTATTAATGAAAAAGACCCTTTGACAATCCATGCGCTTGAGAGTTGTTCTGATGAAGAACTTTTGGAATACGCTAAAGATTGGAGCAAGGGCGTTAAGATGGCTATCCCTGTGTTTGAAGGCATCTCGCAAGAAAAATTTTATAAGCTATTTG
This sequence comes from Helicobacter pylori NQ4053, assembly GCF_000274605.1. Lineage (NCBI taxonomy): Bacteria > Pseudomonadati > Campylobacterota > Epsilonproteobacteria > Campylobacterales > Helicobacteraceae > Helicobacter > Helicobacter pylori. The sequence continues at coordinate 193,732 of NZ_AKNV01000006.1, read as the reverse complement.
AATTAGCTAAGATTGCTATGGATGGCAAAATGGATCTGTATGATGGGCGCACAGGCGAGAAAATGAGGGAGCGCGTGAATGTGGGCTATATGTATATGATCAAACTCCACCACTTAGTGGATGAAAAAGTCCATGCCAGAAGCACAGGCCCTTATAGCTTAGTAACGCACCAGCCTGTTGGGGGCAAAGCGCTCTTTGGGGGTCAAAGGTTTGGGGAAATGGAAGTGTGGGCGCTAGAAGCTTATGGTGCAGCGCACACTCTAAAAGAAATGCTTACCATTAAATCCGATGATATTAGAGGCAGAGAGAACGCTTATAGGGCTATCGCTAAAGGTGAGCAAGTGGGCGAGAGTGAAATCCCTGAGACTTTCTATGTTTTGACTAAAGAATTGCAATCGCTCGCTTTGGATATTAATATTTTTGGGGACGATGTGGATGAAGACGGAGCGCCTAAACCCATTGTCATTAAAGAAGATGACAGGCCTAAAGACTTTAGCTCTTTCCAGCTCACTCTAGCCAGCCCTGAAAAAATCCATTCTTGGAGTTATGGGGAAGTTAAAAAGCCAGAAACGATCAATTATCGCACCCTAAAACCTGAACGAGACGGCTTGTTTTGCATGAAAATCTTTGGCCCCACTAAAGATTATGAATGCTTGTGCGGTAAATACAAAAAGCCTCGCTTCAAAGACATTGGCACATGCGAAAAATGCGGCGTGGCGATCACGCACTCCAAAGTCAGGCGTTTTAGAATGGGGCATATTGAATTGGCCACTCCTGTAGCGCATATCTGGTATGTCAATTCCTTGCCTAGCCGTATCGGCACGCTTTTAGGCGTTAAGATGAAAGACTTAGAGCGCGTGCTGTATTATGAAGCTTATATCGTTAAAGAGCCAGGCGAAGCCGCTTATGACAATGAAGGCACTAAGCTTGTGATGAAATACGATATTTTGAATGAAGAGCAGTATCAAAATATCTCACGAAGATACGAAGATAGGGGATTTGTAGCGCAAATGGGTGGCGAAGCGATCAAGGATTTGTTAGAAGAAATTGATTTGATCACCTTATTGCAGAGTTTGAAAGAAGAAGTGAAAGACACTAATTCTGATGCGAAAAAGAAAAAACTCATTAAGCGTTTGAAAGTGGTAGAAAGCTTTTTAAATTCTGGTAACAGGCCTGAATGGATGATACTCACGGTTTTACCGGTATTGCCACCGGATTTAAGGCCTTTAGTTGCGCTAGATGGCGGGAAGTTTGCGGTCAGCGATGTGAATGAATTGTATCGTCGTGTCATCAATCGTAACCAACGCTTGAAACGCTTAATGGAGCTTGGGGCGCCAGAAATCATTGTGCGCAATGAAAAAAGGATGTTGCAAGAAGCCGTGGATGTGCTTTTTGATAACGGCCGCAGCACCAATGCGGTTAAAGGGGCTAACAAACGCCCTTTAAAATCGCTCAGCGAGATCATTAAAGGCAAGCAAGGGCGTTTCAGGCAAAACCTTTTAGGTAAGCGCGTGGATTTTTCAGGCAGAAGCGTGATTGTGGTTGGGCCTAATCTCAAAATGGATGAATGCGGGTTGCCCAAAAACATGGCGTTAGAACTCTTCAAACCGCATTTGTTATCCAAGCTTGAAGAGAGAGGCTATGCCACCACGCTCAAACAAGCTAAACGCATGATTGAACAAAAAAGCAATGAAGTGTGGGAGTGCTTGCAAGAAATCACAGAGGGGTATCCGGTGCTACTCAACCGCGCTCCTACCTTGCACAAGCAATCCATTCAAGCGTTCCATCCAAAGCTTATTGACGGCAAAGCGATCCAATTGCACCCGTTAGTGTGTTCAGCGTTTAACGCCGATTTTGACGGGGATCAAATGGCAGTGCATGTGCCTTTAAGCCAGGAAGCGATCGCTGAATGCAAGGTGCTGATGTTAAGCTCTATGAATATCCTTCTGCCCGCTAGCGGTAAAGCCGTAGCCATTCCTAGCCAGGATATGGTTTTAGGGCTTTATTATCTTTCTTTAGAAAAGAGTGGGGTCAAGGGCGAACATAAGCTTTTTTCTAGCGTGAATGAAATCATCACCGCTATTGATACGAAAGAATTAGACATCCACGCAAAGATTAGGGTTTTAGATCAAGGGAATATTATCGCTACGAGCGCGGGGCGCATGATCATTAAATCTATTTTGCCTGATTTTATCCCTACGGATTTGTGGAACAGACCCATGAAGAAAAAAGATATTGGCGTGCTTGTGGATTATGTGCATAAAGTCGGCGGTATCGGTATTACTGCAACCTTTTTGGATAATTTAAAAACGCTTGGCTTTAGGTATGCGACTAAGGCTGGTATTTCTATCTCTATGGAAGATATTATCACGCCAAAAGACAAGCAAAAAATGGTGGAAAAAGCCAAAGTAGAGGTTAAAAAAATCCAGCAACAATACGATCAAGGGCTACTCACTGACCAAGAGCGTTACAATAAGATCATTGACACTTGGACTGAAGTCAATGACAGAATGAGTAAAGAAATGATGACCGCTATTGCAAAAGATAAAGAGGGCTTTAACTCTATTTATATGATGGCAGATAGCGGCGCAAGGGGGAGCGCGGCACAAATCCGTCAGCTTTCAGCGATGAGGGGTCTTATGACAAAGCCGGACGGCAGTATCATTGAAACGCCCATTATTTCTAACTTTAAAGAGGGGTTGAATGTCTTAGAATACTTTAACTCCACGCATGGCGCTAGAAAGGGCTTAGCGGATACAGCACTAAAAACAGCCAATGCGGGGTATTTGACAAGAAAACTCATTGATGTTTCGCAAAATGTCAAGGTGGTGTCTGATGATTGCGGCACGCATGAAGGGATTGAAATCACGGATATTGCAGTGGGGAGTGAGTTGATCGAGCCTTTAGAAGAGCGTATTTTTGGGCGCGTTTTATTAGAAGATGTGATCGATCCTATTACGAATGAAATCTTGCTTTATGCGGACACTTTGATTGATGAAGAGGGCGCTAAAAAGGTGGTTGAAGCCGGGATTAAATCCATTACAATCCGCACCCCAGTAACTTGTAAAGCGCCAAAGGGCGTGTGCGCGAAATGCTATGGCTTGAATTTAGGCGAAGGCAAGATGAGCTATCCGGGTGAAGCGGTGGGCGTGGTAGCTGCACAATCTATTGGGGAGCCTGGAACGCAACTCACTTTAAGGACTTTCCATGTGGGCGGGACAGCGAGCAGGAGCCAGGATGAGCGTGAAATTGTAGCGAGCAAAGAAGGTTTTGTGCGTTTTTATAACCTTAGGACTTACACGAACAAAGAGGGTAAAAACATTATCGCTAACCGCCGTAACGCTTCTATTTTAGTGGTAGAGCCTAAGATTAAAGCGCCTTTTGATGGGGAATTACGCATTGAAACGGTTTATGAAGAAGTCGTTGTGAGCGTGAAAAATGGCGAGCAAGAAGCTAAATTCGTTTTAAGAAGAAGCGATATCGTCAAACCGAGCGAATTAGCCGGCGTTGGCGGTAAGATTGAGGGGAAAGTGTATTTGCCTTATGCTAGTGGGCATAAAGTGCATAAGGGAGGGAGTATCGCTGATATTATCCAAGAGGGCTGGAATGTGCCTAATCGCATCCCTTATGCGAGCGAATTGCTAGTCAAGGATAATGACCCTATTGCGCAAGATGTGTATGCCAAAGAAAAAGGTGCAATCAAATACTATGTTTTAGAGGCTAACCATTTAGAGCGTACCCATGGGATCAAAAAGGGCGATATTGTGAGTGAAAAAGGCTTGTTTGCGGTGATAGCTGATGATAATGGTAGGGAAGCCGCTCGCCATTATATCGCTAGGGGTTCTGAGATCTTGATTGATGATAATAGCGAAGTGAGCGCTAATAGCGTGATTTCTAAACCCACGACTAACACTTTCAAAACGATTGCCACATGGGATCCTTACAACACCCCTATCATTGCGGACTTTAAAGGTAAGGTGAATTTTGTGGATGTTATCGCAGGGGTTACGGTCGCTGAAAAAGAAGACGAAAATACCGGTATCACAAGCTTAGTGGTGAATGATTACATTCCAAGCGGATACAAACCAAGCTTGTTTTTAGAGGGGGCTAATGGCGAAGAGATGCGTTATTTCCTAGAGCCAAAAACTTCTATCGCTATTAGTGATGGCTCTAGCGTGGAGCAAGCTGAAGTGTTAGCGAAAATCCCTAAAGCGACCGTTAAATCCAGGGATATTACTGGGGGTCTCCCAAGGGTTTCGGAATTGTTTGAAGCGAGAAAACCCAAGCCTAAAGATGTGGCGATCCTTTCTGAAGTGGATGGGATAGTGAGTTTTGGCAAACCCATTCGCAATAAAGAACACATCATCGTAACCTCTAAAGATGGCCGTTCCATGGATTATTTTGTGGATAAAGGCAAGCAAATTCTAGTGCATGCTGATGAATTTGTGCATGCAGGAGAGGCGATGACGGACGGAGTAATTTCAAGCCATGATATTTTAAGGATCAGTGGCGAAAAAGAGCTTTATAAATACATTGTGAGCGAAGTCCAGCAAGTGTATCGCAGGCAGGGGGTAAGCATTGCGGACAAACACATTGAAATCATTGTGTCTCAAATGTTAAGGCAAGTGCGTATTTTAGACAGCGGGGATAGCAAGTTTATTGAAGGGGATTTAGTCAGTAAAAAACTCTTCAAAGAAGAAAACGCTCGTGTGATCGCTTTAAAAGGCGAGCCAGCGATCGCTGAACCGGTGCTTTTAGGGATCACTAGAGCGGCTATTGGGAGCGATAGCATCATTTCAGCGGCCTCTTTCCAAGAAACGACTAAAGTTTTAACAGAAGCCAGTATCGCCATGAAAAAAGACTTTTTAGAGGATTTGAAAGAAAATGTGGTGTTGGGGAGGATGATCCCTGTGGGAACAGGCATGTATAAGAATAAAAAAATCGTGCTGAGAGTGCTTGAAGATGACCCTAAATTTTGATATAAAAAATCGGTTAAGATTTTTAAAAGAAAAATTAGGGTAAAATGGGGGAACTTTTAGTTTTAAATTTTTAGAATAAGGAAAAATAGTGCCTACTATCAATCAGTTGATTAGAAAAGAAAGGAAAAAGGTGGTTAAAAAAACGAAATCACCTGCATTAGTGGAATGCCCTCAAAGAAGAGGGGTTTGTACTAGAGTTTATACGACTACTCCTAAAAAGCCTAACTCGGCTTTAAGAAAGGTCGCTAAGGTTCGTTTGACCAGTAAATTTGAAGTGATCAGTTATATCCCTGGTGAAGGGCATAACTTGCAAGAACACTCCATTGTGTTAGTGCGTGGGGGTAGGGTTAAGGATTTACCCGGTGTGAAATACCATATCGTTCGTGGTGCTTTAGACACTGCAGGGGTCAATAAAAGAACGGTTTCACGCTCTAAATATGGGACTAAAAAAGCTAAAGCGACCGACAAGAAAGCAACAGACAACAAGAAAAAATAAGAGGAAAACAAAAACATGAGAAGAAGAAAAGCACCCGTTAGGGAGGTTTTGGGCGATCCTGTTTATGGGAACAAAGTGGTTACCAAGTTTATCAATAAGATGATGTTCGATGGCAAAAAAAGTGTAGCGGAAAAAATCATCTACAAAGCTTTTAATAAGATTGAAGAAAAAAGCGGTGAAAAAGGGATTGAAGTGTTTGAAAAAGCCCTAGAAAGAGTGCGTCCTTTAGTGGAGGTGCGCAGCAGAAGAGTGGGTGGGGCTACCTATCAAGTGCCGGTAGAAGTGAGAGCGAGTCGCCAACAGTCGCTATCTATCCGTTGGATTTTAGAAGCGACCAGAAAACGCAATGAAAGAATGATGGTGGATAGATTGGCTAACGAACTTATGGATGCGGCTAGCGATAAGGGTGCGGCTTTTAAGAAAAAAGAAGATGTGCATAAAATGGCAGAAGCGAATAAAGCGTTCGCGCACTACCGCTGGTAATTGGAGTTAGAATGGCTAGAAAAACCCCATTAAACAGGATCAGAAATATCGGTATCGCCGCTCACATTGATGCCGGGAAGACCACCACTTCTGAAAGGATTTTATTCTATACAGGCGTGAGCCATAAGATTGGCGAAGTGCATGACGGCGCGGCGACAATGGATTGGATGGAGCAAGAAAAAGAAAGAGGGATCACTATCACTTCTGCGGCAACGACTTGTTTTTGGAAGGATCACCAAATCAATTTGATTGACACCCCAGGGCATGTGGATTTCACTATTGAAGTGGAACGATCCATGCGCGTGCTGGATGGCGCGGTTTCGGTGTTTTGCTCGGTGGGGGGCGTTCAGCCTCAAAGCGAGACCGTGTGGCGTCAAGCGAATAAATACGGCGTGCCTAGGATTGTTTTTGTCAATAAAATGGATAGGATTGGGGCGAATTTCTACAATGTAGAAAACCAGATTAAGCTTCGCTTGAAAGCTAATCCTGTGCCTATTAATATCCCTATTGGGGCTGAAGACACTTTCATTGGCGTGATTGATTTAGTCCAAATGAAAGCGATTGTTTGGAATAATGAAACCATGGGAGCCAAATACGATGTGGAAGAAATCCCTAGCGATTTGTTAGAAAAGGCTAAACAATACCGAGAAAAGCTTGTAGAAGCCGTAGCCGAGCAAGATGAAGCCTTAATGGAAAAGTATTTGGGTGGTGAAGAATTAAGTATTGAAGAAATCAAAAAAGGCATTAAAACAGGTTGTTTGAACATGAGCCTTGTCCCCATGCTTTGTGGTTCTTCTTTTAAAAATAAAGGCGTACAGACTTTATTAGACGCGGTCATTGATTACTTGCCAGCACCCACAGAGGTTGTGGATATTAAGGGGATTGATCCAAAAACCGAAGAAGAAGTTTTTGTGAAATCCAGCGATGATGGCGAGTTTGCCGGTTTGGCGTTTAAAATCATGACGGATCCTTTTGTGGGCCAACTCACTTTTGTGCGCGTGTATCGCGGCAAGCTAGAATCCGGTAGCTATGTGTATAACTCCACCAAAGACAAAAAAGAGCGTGTGGGAAGACTCCTTAAAATGCACTCCAATAAGAGGGAAGACATTAAAGAAGTTTATGCGGGCGAGATTTGCGCGTTTGTGGGCTTAAAAGACACGCTAACCGGGGACACGCTTTGCGATGAAAAAAATGCGGTGGTTTTAGAGAGAATGGAATTTCCTGAGCCGGTCATTCACATCGCTGTGGAGCCTAAAACGAAAGCAGACCAAGAAAAAATGGGCGTAGCGTTAGGCAAGCTCGCTGAAGAAGATCCAAGCTTTAGGGTGATGACTCAAGAAGAAACCGGGCAAACCCTCATTGGCGGTATGGGTGAATTGCACCTAGAAATCATCGTGGATAGGTTGAAAAGAGAATTTAAGGTGGAAGCTGAAATCGGTCAGCCGCAAGTCGCCTTTAGAGAGACTATCCGTTCCAGCGTGAGCAAAGAGCATAAATACGCTAAGCAAAGCGGTGGTCGTGGGCAATACGGGCATGTGTTTATCAAGCTTGAACCTAAAGAGCCTGGCAGTGGGTATGAATTTGTGAATGAAATTTCTGGGGGCGTGATCCCTAAAGAATATATCCCTGCGGTGGATAAGGGTATCCAAGAAGCGATGCAAAACGGCGTTTTGGCGGGCTATCCGGTGGTGGATTTTAAAGTTACCCTTTATGATGGGAGCTACCATGATGTGGATTCTTCAGAAATGGCGTTTAAAATCGCTGGATCTATGGCGTTTAAAGAAGCGAGTCGTGCGGCTAACCCGGTTTTACTAGAGCCTATGATGAAAGTGGAAGTGGAAGTCCCTGAAGAATACATGGGTGATGTGATTGGCGATTTAAACAGAAGAAGAGGGCAAATCAATTCTATGGACGATAGATTAGGTTTGAAAATCGTGAACGCTTTCGTGCCGTTGGTGGAAATGTTTGGCTATTCCACGGATTTGCGTTCAGCGACTCAGGGGCGTGGGACTTACTCTATGGAGTTTGACCACTATGGCGAAGTGCCTAGCAATATCGCTAAGGAAATCGTGGAAAAACGCAAAGGTTGATTTTGCAATAACGCTCTCTTGTGAGAGGGCGTTGTAGGTGCTATTTAAACTTTTTCTCTTTTGGGTTAAAAAGACTTTTTAGGTGGTTTATCCCCTTAATGAGTCTTTCTTCATTTTAATTTGCTATAAAATTGCTTTTTAGCTTTGTTCTCATCAAATAAGGAGTAACTAAAACTTTTTAATTTTTAAAAAATGGGGTTTTGGTTATTTTGTTTAATCGTTTTAGATTTTATTTCATGGTGGAATTCGTTTTCTTAAGGGGATAGGGGGTATTTTGAAATAACTTTTCCCCCTAACACCCATAAGATCGCATTATAGGAAATTCCGCTTGACTAACGACAAGCTCTTTTGTATTCAATCTTAAAAAACGCTTTTTGGTATTTTTCAAATTTTTATAATCAATTTTTTATTAAAACAAAGCCTTGTTAAAATGCCTTAAAAAGTTTGTTAGGGGGATAAAAACACACTAACAAACAGAAAATAACGCTCAATCTCTTTTAAAAGAGCCAATGCAATTGTGAAACCACCCCTTGCTAAAGCAAGGAGCTTCCTAACTAAAGCATTCTATTGAACGCTAACACGAAAGGCTTTGTTCTTTAAAGTCTGCATGGATATTTCCTACCCCAAAAAGACTTAACCCTTTGCTTAAAATATTGTTCGCAGCGTTGATGTCTCTGTGTTCTCTATACCCGCATTCTAAACACCAATATTGCCTATGATTTAATTTAAGCTTGTGGTTGATATTCCCACAACAATGGCAAGTTTTACTCGTATATTGTGGGGGAGCTTTCACTAACAATTTGCCATTATGCTGTTGTTTGTAATCTAAAAAAGAAATGATTTGATAGAATGAAGCGTTTAAAATAGATTGATTAAGCCCACTCTTTTGTTTAACATTTTTGAGTTTAGCTCTTTTAGTCATGTTTTTTACTTGCAAATCTTCAACTACTATCAATTCAAATTGCTTTGAAAGTTCGCTTGTGATTTTATGGTATCTGTCTGTTTTTTGATGACTAGACTTGTCAAAAGCTTGGTTTAATTTCTTTTGGGTTTTGTAAAAATTACCTCCTAATTTGGTTTTGTTTTGTTTAGACTTTAACACCCTACGGCTTTGTTTTCTTTGTAATCTTTTAAATTTTTCAGAGTATTTTTTTAAAGAATACAATTTGGAATAAGTAGGGATAAGTCGTTTAGTATCCAGCTTTTCATCTATTTCTATCCCTAGTAATTCTTTCATGTCTGTTTGGTATTGCTTAAAGTCCGTTAGTTTTTCATGGTTGTTTATGCCACAAGAACAAGCTATATCAAGGATATTCAAATCTAGCCCCAAACAATCTTTAGGGTTTTTGATGGGAGTAATGTCTTGTTCGTATTCCACGCTAAAGCTAACGAAATATTTTCTATGGCTGCAAGAGATACTAATTTGTTTCACTTTAAAATTAGGGGGGAAGTCTCTATGCATGCGCATCATTAAGGGCATTTTCATTAAAGTGAATATCTTAAAGCGTTCCCCATCGCTCTCTTTAATAGAAAAACCTTGATTGTTCCACGAAAAAGATCGTTTAGCGGATTTAGAGTTTTTGAATTTAGGAAAGCCCCTGTTTTTAACTTTAAAAGCATCTCTTAAAGCCCTTTCAACATTCATGCGTGCTTGTTGGGCTATCACACTACTAAAGCTTAACCCCCTAGCGTTCAAGTGGTGTTTAATCGCTTTGTCTAACTCGCTTGATTTTTTCCACTTTCTTTCTTTGGGAGGTGAATCTTTGTTTGTTTCATATTGCTCTTGCAGTAAATTCAAGCCAATATTATAAGCTTGATTATAGACAAAAAAGCAGTGTTGCAACTTATCTTGTTGTTCTTTAGTGGGATACAAGCGGAATTTAAAACCCTTATTGACTTTCATAGAAGTATTTTAACCTCTTTTTGTTAAAATAGGTCTATGAAAAAAATTGATGATATGAGACACGGAAGACATTGTGTTTTTTTAATGCATGTGCATTTGGTATTTGTTACTAAATACCGGCGTTCAGCGTTCAATAAGGAAGTGATAGATTTTTTAGGATCGGTGTTTGCCAAAGTGTGTAAGGACTTTGAGAGCGAATTGGTAGAATTTGATGGGGAGAGTGATCATGTGCATTTGCTTATCAACTACCCTCCAAAAGTGAGCGTGAGTAAGTTAGTTAATTCTTTAAAAGGCGTTAGCAGTCGTTTGACTAGACAACACCATTTCAAAAGCGTTGAAGCTAGTTTGTGGGGGAAGCATTTATGGTCGCCTAGTTATTTCGCTGGGAGTTGTGGGGGCGCACCTTTAGAGATGATTAAGCAATACATACAAGAACAAGAAACACCGCATTAAATTAGCTAACTTTGATTTTTAAGTAGAATGCGCTAAAAAGCGAATGGATCTAGGTGAAACAATGTTCAAATAGCCTAACGGCTAAACGCTTACATCTCCGCCCTAAAGGACGGAGTTTTTCGCGCTAGTTGGATAAATACCCAATCCTTTTATTGATTCACCATTTTATTGATTCTTTCAGGGTAGCGGGCCCCTTCTATTTTGATTGCAGTCAATTCTTTTTGGAAAATCTCCAATTCTTTTTGACTCCAAGAAACCTGCAAAGCCCCTATATTTTCTATGAGCCTGGATTCTTTGGTGGTGCCAAAGAGAGGGACAATGATTTTTTGCGTGTGCAAAATCCATGAGAGAGCCAGTTGGGCTGGTGTAACGCCTTTAGCGTGTGCATGATCTTGGATTAATTCCACCAAGACATAATTTTTGGCTAGATTTTCTTGATTAAACCTAGGAGAAACGCTTCTAAAATCCCCACTAGCGAAGGTGGCATTTTTTTCAAATTTCGCACCTAAAAACCCCTTACCCAAAGGCGAAAAAGCGACAAAGCCAATTTTTTCTTTTTCTAAAAAACCTAAAATCTCTTTTTCAGGTTCGCGCCACCACAAGGAATATTCGCTCTGCAACGCGCTTAAAGGGCAAATTTGATGGGCTTTTTGGATGCTAGATAACCCTGCCTCACTCATCCCCCAAGCTTTAATTTTTCCTTCTTTAATAAGAGCTTGCATAACTTCTGCCACTTCTTCTATGGGCGTGTTAGTATCCATGCGGTGTTGGTAGTATAAATCAATGCATTCTACTTTTAAGCGTTTCAAACTCCCTTCAATGGCACTCTTAATGCGGTTAGGACTGGAGTCTAAAAACATGGTTGCGTATTTGTCATTAGGATCTGCGTAGTAAATCCCAAACTTGCTCGCTACCACAACCTTGTCTTTAAAAGGCTTGATCGCTTCGCCTAAAAGTTTTTCATTATCTTCCCCGTAAGCCTCTGCAGTGTCAAAAAAGTTAATACCCAATTCCAAAGCCTTATGGATAAGTTTAACCATCTGCTTTTTATCATGGACTTCCCCATACCCATAAGTCATGCCCATGCACCCTAGAGCTAATGCACTCACTTTTAAAGGGCCTAAATGACGCTGTTGCATACAAACTCCTTGATTTCATATTGTTTTTTCAGTATAACCGCAATCTTAATTTTTGTCAAACTTTCTAAAACCAAAGATAATTTATCAAGTTTTTTGTATTGTAGTTTTTTTAAGGTAGCAAAACCACCAAACCAATCAAAAATTTGATTGGTTTCTATTCGTTTACTTTTGAGAAATATAATTCTCTCGCTTTTAAGATCATCACAAGGAGTTCGTATGAAAAAGCAAATCTTGACAGGTGTTTTATTATCAGTTTTGGCAGTGAGTTCTGCATACGCTCACAAAGATAAAAAAGACGCCAAAAAACCTGAGTTAAGCTCTCAATTAGTGGCTCACAAAGATAAAAAAGACGCCAAAAAACCTGAGTTAAGCTCTCAATTAGTGGCTCACAAAGATAAAAAAGACGCCAAAAAACCTGAGTTAAGCTCTCAATTAGTGGCTCACAAAGATAAAAAAGACGCCAAAAAACCTAAAAACTCAGTGGCCTAATGGCTTTGACTCAAAAAAGCGTTTTTAAAAACGCTTTTTTGGATATTATCCTATAATTTCCTACCATTTTTTAAAACCTTTGATGGGATTTATCGCTCTTCTCACGCTTTCAAAAGTAAAGTTTAAATCTTTTATATACTTACTGGAATTTTGTCAATATGGCTGTGTTTTTTAAAAAGTGCATAAAGGGCGTTAAGGCTTTTCTAAAAGAGTGCGAGCGGCTTCTAGGACTTCAAGGGGCGTGATAGATCGCATGCACAAATGGTTTTTTTCATTCTTTAAAGGGCAAACTCGTTTCTTGCAAGGCGCACAGCTTAAATGGTGGTTTAATACGATCGCTTTTTGAGCTTTATAGGGGCGAGTCTCTTTTTCATCAGTGGGGCCAAAAAGAGCGATTAAGGGGGTTTTCGTGCTAGCGGCTGCATGCATAGGGCCGCTATCGTTAGTGATGAATAAATCCAAAACAGCGATGCGTTGTATCAATTCTTCAATGCTTGTTTTCCCGCACAGATTGTAAGCGTTATGGGATAATAAGGGGTTTTTCAATAAGCTTTTAACGGATTTTAAAATTTCTTCAGAAACGATAGCGTCTTCTTTAGCCCCAAAAAAATAAATTTCATGCCCTTTTTCTAACAAAACAGCAGAAACTTCAGCGTAATAAGAAGCTGGCCATCTTTTAGCGCTCCCATAGCTTGCGCTAGGGTTAAAGCCGATTTTTTTAGGGGTGTTTGGGGTGTGAGTGGGGAGGCTAAAGGCTAATTTTAAGGGTAAAACGCTTTTTTTATCCAATTCTTTTTCTAAAAATTGCGAAAACAAAAAGCAATACTTTTCCACTTGGTGATACTCTTTAGGGGCAGCAGTTACCGCATGGCTGAGAAACAAAGAACGGAAAAATTGAGCAAAACCGATGCGAACGGGCGTTTTTGTCACATAGAGCAAAAAAGCGGAATAAAAATGGTTGTTTAAGGTGATCGCTATATCGCAACGCCCTATTTTTTGAGCGAGTTTGTGAGTGGCTAGCAGCCTGAAAAAGGATTTTTTGGTGTCGTCTATAAAAACGGCTTCTATTTTTTCATCTTTTTTGAAAAGTTCGCACGTAATGGTTGGGCCCACTAAGACAAAATACGCATTAGGGTAGTGGTGTTTAAGGGTGTAAAAAAGCGAGCTTGCCATCACCCCATCGCCTAGCCAATTAGGCAAACGCAATAAAATACGCATGCGTTTGGGCGCATTTACGCTCATCAATAGCCCTTTTTTAAAGATTTTAAGCTAAAATTTTAGCATACAAATACAAGGAAATGGAATGATTACCCCTAAAGTGTTGAGCGGGTTTAAAGACCGCTTGCCTAAAGATGCGATACAAAAAGCCCAATTGCTTGCGAAAGTTTCAGTCGTGTTTCAAAGTTTTGGTTTTGTGCCGATTGAAACCCCTCATTTGGAATACGCTGAAGCGCTACTACCTGATGCGAGCAGTGATATTCAAAAAGAAATTTATCGTTTTAAAGACCATGGGGATAGGGATGTGGCTTTAAGGTTTGATCTGACCGTGCCATTAGCCCGCTTTGTTTCTTTGCACCACCAAATATTAGGCATGCCCTTTAAACGCTACGCCATAGGCAATGTTTTTAGGGGCGAAAGGGCTCAAAAAGGGCGTTATAGGGAATTTACGCAATGCGATTTTGATTTTATAGGGAGCGAGAGTTTGGTGTGCGATGCTGAGATCATTCAAGTGATCATCGCTTCTTTAAAAGCCCTAGATTTAGAAGATTTTTGCGTTTCTATCAACCACAGAAAAATTTTGAACGGGATATGCGAATATTTTGGAATCTCTCAAGTGAATGCAGTGTTGCGCATTGTGGATAAATTGGAAAAAATTGGCTTGAATGGGGTTGAAGAAGAATTAAAAAAAGAGTGCGATTTGAATTCAAACACCATTAAAGAGCTTTTAGAAATGGTTCAAATCCAACAGAACGATTTAAGCCATGCGGAATTTTTTGAAAAAATTGCTTATTTGAAAGACTATAATGAAAATCTGAAAAAGGGCATACAGGATTTAGAAAGGCTATACCAGCTGCTAGGGGATTTGCAAATTTCTCAAAACCTGTATAAAATTGATTTTTCTATCGCTAGGGGATTAGGGTATTATACGGGGATTGTGTATGAAACCACGCTTAATGAAATGAAGTCTTTAGGGAGCGTGTGTTCAGGGGGGCGTTACGATCATTTGACTAAAAATTTTTCTAAAGAGAATTTACAAGGAGTGGGGGCTTCTATTGGGATTGACCGATTGATTGTGGCTTTGAGTGAAATGCAATTATTAGACGAGCGTTCCACCCAAGCTAAAGTCTTAATCGCTTGCATGCATGAAGAGTATTTTTCTTACGCCAACCGCTTAGCGGAGTCTTTAAGGCAAAGTGGGATTTTTAGCGAAGTCTATCCAGAAGCTCAAAAAATCAAAAAACCCTTTTCTTATGCCAACCACAAGGGGCATGAGTTTGTGGCTATTATTGGCGAAGAAGAATTTAAAAGCGAAACTTTAAGCTTGAAAAACATGCATTCAGGCATGCAGTTGAATTGCTTGAGTTTTTTAAAAGCCCTTGAAATCATTGGAGAAAACGATGAAGACTTATAATGTCGCTATTGTTGGGGCCAGTGGGGCGGTAGGCCAAGAGCTGATTAAGGGTTTAGAAAATTCTTCTTTCCCGATTAAAAAATTTGTCCCGCTCGCTAGCGCTAGGAGCGCTGGTAAAAAGATTAGAGCTTTCAATAAAGACTATGAAATTTTAGAAACCACGCATGAAGTTTTTGAAAGAGAAAAAATAGACATCGCTTTTTTTAGCGCTGGGGGGAGCGTGAGCGAAGAATTTGCTATAAGCGCTTCAAAAACGGCCTTAGTGATTGATAACACGAGCTTTTTTAGATTGAATGAAAAAGTGCCTTTAGTCGTGCCTGAAATCAACGCTAAAGAAATTTTTAACGCTCCCTTAAATATCATCGCTAACCCTAATTGCTCCACCATTCAAATGACGCAAATCTTAAACCCCCTACACCTCCATTTTAAGATAAAAAGCGTGATTGTTAGCACCTATCAAGCCGTGAGTGGGGCAGGGAACAAGGGCATAGAGAGTTTAAAAAATGAGCTAAAAACCGCATTAGAATATTTGGAAAAAGACCCCGCTATTGATTTAAACCAAGTCTTGCAAGCCGGGGCTTTCGCTTATCCGATCGCTTTCAATGCGATCGCTCATATTGATACTTTTAAGGAGAATGGCTACACGAAAGAAGAGCTAAAAATGGTGCATGAAACCCATAAAATCATGGGCGTGGATTTCCCTATCAGCGCGACTTGCGTGCGCGTGCCGGTATTGAGGAGCCATAGCGAGAGTTTGAGTATCGCTTTTGAAAAAGAATTCGATCTTAAAGAAGTCTATGAAGTTTTAAAAAACGCCCCTAGCGTGGTTGTTTGCGATGATCCTAGCCACAATCTCTACCCCACGCCCTTAAAAGCGAGCCACACGGATAGCGCCTTTATTGGGCGCTTGAGGAAGGATTTGTTTGATAAGAAAACCTTGCACGGCTTTTGCGTGGCGGATCAATTAAGAGTGGGGGCAGCCACCAACGCGCTCAAAATCGCTCTGCATTACATTAAGAACGCTTGATTTTACTCAAAGATAACAAAGATGAATGTGCATGCGCTTGAATTAAGGATAAGGATCAATCTAGCCTAATCTCTCAAAAAGAGCTTTAAGTTACTAGGCTTGCGGTGTTAAACAAGGGTGTAATTGAATTTCTCAAGGCTTGATTGAGAGAAATGCTAATATTTGGTAGGTCAAAAGGAATATAAAGGCTTACACTCAAGCAGAGAGTGAATGTTTAACTAGCGAGTTATTGCCTATTATTCCCTTTAAAAGGGTGTGAGTTTAAGGTATAAGGAAAACTTGTATCAAGTTTTGTTGGAATGGATTAGAAAAATCCGATTGGATTGACCCTTACAATTTTTCAAACCAATTGTTTAATAACGATTAAATATGGCTATATACACTACAATAATAAGATTTTGAAAGGTTGGTAATGGAATCAGTAAAAACAGGAAAAACAAATAAAGTTGGCAAAAACGCAGAGACAGCTGACACAAAGGCAAGCAAAGAGACTCATTTTAAACAAGCGAGCGCCGTTACAAATATGATCAGATCAATTGGTGGGTTTTTTACAAAGATCGCAAAGAAAGTTAGAGGACTTGTAAAAAAACACCCCAAGAAAAGCAATGCGGCATTAGTAGTGTTGACCCATGTTGCGTGCAGGAAAGCGAAAGAATTGGACGATAAAGTCCAAGATAAATCCAAACAAGCTGAAAAAGAAAATCAAATCAATTGGTGGAAATATTCAGGATTAACAATAGCGACAAGTTTATTATTAGCCGCTTGTAGCGTTGGTGATATTGATAAACAAATAGAGTTGGAACAAGAAAAGCAAAAGACAAGCAATATAGAGACTAACAATCAAATAAAAGTAGAACAAGAAAAACAAAAGACAAGCAATATAGAGACTAACAATCAAATAAAAGTAGAACAAGAAAAACAAA
Organism: Helicobacter pylori NQ4053; assembly: GCF_000274605.1. Classification (NCBI taxonomy): domain Bacteria; kingdom Pseudomonadati; phylum Campylobacterota; class Epsilonproteobacteria; order Campylobacterales; family Helicobacteraceae; genus Helicobacter; species Helicobacter pylori. The sequence goes on along the minus strand of NZ_AKNV01000006.1, from coordinate 177,118 downwards.
AGACAGAACAAGAAAAGCAAAAGACAATTAATACACAGAAAGATTTCATTAAATACGTAGAACAAAATTGCAAAGAAAATCATGGCCAATTCTTTATTAAAAAAGGAGGAATTAAGGCTGGTATTGGTATAGAAGTAGAAGCTGAATGCAAAACCCCTAAACCTGCAAAAACCAATCAAACCCCTATCCAGCCAAAACACCTCCCAAGCTCTAAACAACCCCGCTCTCAAAGAGGATCAAAAGCGCAAGAGCTTATAGCTTATTTGCAAAAAGAGCTGGAATCTCTGCCCTATTCACAAAAAGCTATCGCTAAACAAGTGGATTTTTATAAACCAAGTTCTATCGCTTATTTAGAATTAGACCCTAGAGATTTTAACGCTACAGAAGAATGGCAAAAAGAAAATCTAAAAATACGCTCTAAAGCTCAAGCTAAAATGCTTGAAATGAGAAACCCACAAGCCCACCTTTCAACCTCTCAAAGCCTTTTGTTCGTTCAAAAAATATTTGCTGATGTTAGTAAAGAAATAGAAGCAGCTGCTAATACCGAGAAAAAAGTAGAAAAAGCGGGTTATGGTTATAGTAAAAGGATGTAGGCATAAGAAAACACCATAAAATCGTTTTTAGATTATTTATGGTATTTTAAAGAATCTATATTACCCAATTAAAACAGAGCCTTTTTTAAACTCCTTAGTAGGAATCCCAATCGTCTTTAGCGTTTGAGCGTTTCACAAAATACAAGCGGTTGCAATTTTTAGCGTTGTTTTTTTATGAAGAATGATTTTTATCTCCCTCTTTTTAAAAGAGAGAGTTTTCATTTTAGCGGATCTTTAGCGGGTCTCAGCTGAGCTTTTAATGATCACGGTGTTGTAGTCAGGTTGGACGGGGCGTTGGTTAGGCGAATTTTTCATGCGTTTTTTGATTTCAGCCAATTGTTTGGCGGAGACTTCCAAAGGCTCTTCTATGACAAACCATGCCACCCCTTCTGTGCAAGGAGGAGCGGTGAGAGAGCCGTTAAAATGGTAGTAATTGATAGTTTTAGGCAAGAAAGCGTCTAAAGCCACCTCTTTAAAATTTTGTTTCTTTTGAATGTCTTCTAAAATAGGATCAAGGTTGGGGTTTTCTTTCCCTTCTTCAAAACCAATCGCTAAGACTAATAAGCGCCCTTTAGCGTCTTTATGCACGAAATGCGCGCTCAAAGGCCTGGTTTTATTATTGATTAAAAATTCCATAGGGGCGTGGAAATGCACATTATCCAGCACATAATCATGCCCTCTATAATTGATGTGGTTAGTCGGCTCAAACGAAGCCTTTAAAGTGTGGTGGGTGAAAAAGACCGCTTTAGGTTTGGAAGCGGCGTATTTGAATTGCAAATCGGTTTTATCTTGCGTGTGGTAGTAATGCTCAATGTTAATGGGTGATTGGCTTTTACCGCTTTTACACACTTCAAAATCTTTGTGCAATTTGTCCCAGCGGTGCGGGCCGTTTTCTTTATTCTTATAATCCCATTTGGTGTTTTCAGCGCCTATAAGAGAAGCCGCTAGCGCTAAAGCGATCAAAAAAGTTTTTTTCATTCTAATTATCCTTTATTTTAAAATTCTAAAATTATTAAAAAGGCAATAGCTTAATTTTAGCGCTTAATCAACAATGACCGCAGTTACAAAAAATAGATTGGTTAAAAGTTGGAAATGGTTTTAAATTCTGTTTTATATGGTAACAACCCCATTGGATTAATGCGCCTATAGAGCGGGAATATTTGTTTTAACCAACCCCAAATTTACAAGCGATTAAAATTTTTGTCTTATACTCCAAGTTTTCAAATTGAATAAAATTTAACCCCTTAAGATTTAAATGATGATAACCAAACAATCGTATCAAAGATTCGCCTTAATGCGGGTTTTTGTGTTTTCGCTTTCGGCGTTTATTTTTAACACCACGGAGTTTGTCCCTGTCGCGCTTCTGTCAGACATTGCAAAAAGTTTTGAAATGGAGAGCGCAACAGTGGGGCTTATGATCACTGCTTATGCATGGGTGGTGTCTCTTGGCTCATTGCCCTTGATGTTGCTTAGCGCTAAAGTTGAAAGGAAACGCTTATTGCTTTTTCTTTTTGCCCTTTTTATTGCTAGTCATATCCTTTCAGCGCTAGCGTGGAATTTTTGGGTGCTCCTTATTTCTCGTATGGGTATCGCTTTTGCCCACTCTATTTTTTGGTCCATCACGGCTTCTTTAGTCATTCGTGTCGCGCCAAGAAATAAAAAACAACAGGCCTTAGGGTTGTTAGCGTTAGGGAGTTCGTTAGCGATGATTTTAGGTTTGCCGCTTGGGAGGATCATTGGGCAAATCCTGGATTGGCGATCCACTTTTGGCGTGATTGGGGGCGTTGCGACTCTTATAATGCTGCTTATGTGGAAATTGCTCCCGCCTTTGCCGAGTAGAAACGCCGGCACGCTCGCAAGTGTCCCTATATTAATGAAACGCCCGCTTTTAATGGGGATTTATTTGCTTGTGATCATGGTTATCTCTGGGCATTTCACCACTTATAGCTATATTGAGCCTTTTATCATTCAAATCAGCCAATTTTCTCCTGACATTACGACACTAATGCTGTTTGTGTTTGGGTTAGCGGGCGTGGCGGGGAGTTTTTTATTCGGCCGTTTGTATGCAAAAAACTCAAGAAAATTCATCGCTTTTGCAATGGTTTTAGTCATTTGCCCGCAACTCTTGCTTTTTGTGTTTAAAAACTTGGAGTGGGTGGTTTTCTTGCAAATTTTCTTATGGGGGATTGGGATCACTTCACTCACCATTGCGTTACAAATGAGGGTGTTACAGCTCGCGCCCGATGCCACGGATGTTGCGAGCGCGATTTTTTCGGGGAGCTATAATGTGGGGATTGGATCAGGAGCGCTGTTTGGCAGTATTGTGATCCACCAATTAGGGCTAGAATATATTGGCTTTGTGGGCGGGGCTTTAGGTTTGTTGGCGCTGTTTTGGCTTAGATTCATTACGATAAAGTTTAAAAAAACTTAAAGGGCGTTAATGGACTACCCAATAAAGGAAAATCCCTTTTGCGTTAAAAACCATTTTTAAAATTTAATGATACGGCTTGAATCCAACCGCACTAACGGATAGATTGCCTCTCTTTTTATGTTAAAATAGAAAAATTTGTCATAAATTTTAAGCGGTGTGTTTTAAATGCTCAAAAAAAAGATTGATTTGCATAAAGATTCTATTAGGAAGCTCTTTTTTATTATTTTATCCCTTTAGCTTTTTCTATGATCTCACTTTCCACTTACTCTATGGTAGATGGCATGTTTGTGGGCAAGAAACTGGGTAAAGAAGCTATCGCTGCAGTCAATATCGCATGGCCTATTTTTCCAGGGCTCATTGCGTATGAATTGCTTTTTGGTTTTGGGGCAGCGAGTATTGTGGGGTATTTTTTAGGTCAAAATAAAACCCATAGGGCTAGGCTTGTGTTTAGCAGCGTGTTTTATTTTGTCGCTATAAGCGCCTTTATTTTGAGCATGGCGTTATTGCCTTTTAGCGAAACTATCGCGCGTTTTTTTGGGAGCAATGACGCTTTATTGAGCATGTCCAAACGCTACATTGAAATCATTTTAATGGGTGCGGTTTTTATGGTCCTCCACCCTTTAGCGGATGTTTTTGTGGTGAATGACAAACGCCCCATTTTAGCGATGGTAGCGATGCTGATTGGCTCGTTAGCGAATATCTTTTTCAACTATTGGTTTATTTTTGTGTTGGAAGTGGGGGTTCAAGGCAGCGCGATAGCCACCGTGATAGGGCATGCGATAGGGGTTTTAGTCTTAATGCAGCATTTTTGGCGCAAAAAAGGGCAATTGTATTTCATCAAACGATTTTCCTTGTATTCAGTCATTTCTTCAGCTAAAAGCGGCGTGCCTCAAAGCACGGCAGAATTTAGCGCTTCTATTATGATTTTATTGTTTAATACCGCTATCATGCACACGGCTGGGGAAAGGTTTGTGAGCATGTATGGGATCGTTATGTATAATGCGATTATCTTTTTTACGACTTTGTTTGCGATTTCTCAAGGCATCCAACCGATTGCGAGCTTTAGCTATGGGGCTAGAAATTTAGAGCGCGTGAAAGAGGTGTTTGTTTTTGGTTTGAAAGCAGCGTTTTGTATAGGGATTGTTTTCTATGGCGCTTATTATTTCTTAGATGAATTTTTAATCAAGCTTTATTTGCAGCCAAGCGAACAAGACCCCCTTTTTATGCAAGAGACTAAAAGAGCGATGAATATTTATTATGTGGGCTATGTTTTTTTAGGCATGACTTTGTTGTGCGCGGTGTTTTTCCAATCCATTCAGCGCACTAAAAGTTCGTTTATCATCACGATTTCGCACACGCTGGGGTTTATCGTTATCCTATTGCCGATTTTAAGTCATTTCTATGGGATTAATGGCATTTGGGTAACTTACCCTATTGCGCAATTTTTAGCGTTTTTAGTAGCGTTAGGGGTAACTTATTATGAAATCAAAAAAGGGGTTTTTACCACTTATAAAGAGAAAAACCCTATCGCTTTGAAAACTTAACTAATAAATAAGGTAAAATTAAGACATGCATGCAGAATTTTTCACTTTCGCGCTCATTATGCTTTTAATTGTGATGGCCCCTTATATGTCTAGAATCTCTCGTTTGCCTATCACGGTTGTGGAGATTTTATTTGGGTCTGTTGGGGCGTATGTGGGTTTTATTGAGCCAACCAAGGGCTTTGAAATCATGTCTGAGATTGGCTTTTTATTTTTAATGTTTTTATGCGGTTTGGAAGTGGAAATTTATTTGTTTAAAAAATTAGGGGTTTCTCTTTTAAAACGCATTTTTGCTTATCTGTTGATTTTATACACGCTTTCGTTCATCCTTACTTTTAGCCTTAATTTAGAGCCTATTTTCATGGTGATTTTCCCTATTATTAGTTTGGGCATGATCATGACTTTAGTCAAAGATTATCGTAAAGAGATTTTGTGGCTTGATTTGGTTTTAAAAGTGGGCGTTATTGGGGAATTGTTGAGCATTTTTGGTTTGGTGGTCGTGGATGGGGTGTATTCGCATGGTTTGGGCATGGATTTGATTAAAGATTTAGGCATTCTCATTGTTTTTTTAATCTTAATTATCGTGGCGTTTCAAATCTTTAAGACTTTGTTTTGGTGGTTCCCGCATTTAAAGCTTTTTGTGATGCCTAAAAGCAGTCAGTTTAACCAGGATGTGCGTTTTTCGCTCATGCTCTTTTTTTCACTAGTTGCGATCGTGGTGTGGCTCAAAATAGAAATGGTTTTAGGGGCGTTTCTAGCAGGGTTGGTCGTTTCTACTTTTTTCCCTCATAAATCAGAATTGATCCACAAGCTCAATGATGTGGGTTTTGGGTTTTTTGTGCCTTTGTTTTTCATCCATGTAGGCTCTACTTTAGACTTAAAATTAGTGTTTTTAAACCCGCATTTGATTCTCCAAGGGATATTGATTGTCATAGCGATGTTAAGTTTGCACTTAATCACTTCAACCTTATTGTGGCGCAAATACTTTAAAGAGGCTAAGCATTTATTTTCATTCGCTTTAGGGGCTTCTATGCCTTTAACTTTTTTAGTAACCACAGCAGCGGTAGGCTTAAAAGCGCAAGCGATCTCACAAAACACCTACTACGCATTGCTCATGGCGGCTATTTTTGAAGGCGTATTATTCACGATTGCGATCAAAATACTCAACAAAAAAGCTTGAATGAAAGCTTAAGCGTCTAAATATTTAGAGTCGCTAAAGCTGTTCGCTTGAACATTGTTGAACGCGTTTTCTAAGCTGTCAAAGAAACGAGGGTGCAAATTTTGCATTTCTTTTAAGAAATTTTTAGTGGCTAATCGCGCGATAGGGGGCTTATCAGAGGTGGGCTGTTTGGCTGGGCAATTGCAATCAGGGGCGACGGGGATATTTTGAGAAGTAACAAAATGAATGCTACTGGCTTCTCGAACCTTAATCAAAGGGCGGATCACTAATAAGCCGTTTTCAGCCCTATAAATGGGGGGCATGCTCCTTAAACTCCCGTTATAAGTGAAATTCATAAAAAAGCTCTCTACGGCGTCATCTAAATGGTGCGCGATAGCGACTTTATTATAGCCTTCTTCTAAAGCTTTAGAATACAAAGTCCCTCTTCTCAAACGAGAACAAAACGAACAAAACGAGCTTTTTTCACGGCGTTTTTCGTTGATGGTGGCAGCGATTTGGGTGTAAATGATCTCATGCTCAATGCCCTGCTCTTGGCACAAATCGCTCAACCATTTCAAATCTTCGCCCAAACCATAATGCACGGTAACCGCTTTAAAATCAAATTTGAAAGGGGCATGTTTTTGCATCCTGGCTAAGATGCAAGCGAGCATGATAGAATCCTTACCCCCACTCAATCCTAATAAGATTTTATCGCCTTCTTCTATGAGTTTGTAAGTGGCGTTGGTCTTGCCTACAATGTGTAAGACTTTTTTAGAAATTTCATAGGCCATTTTTGATCCTTAATTATTTATTTTCTAAAGTTTTGCGCTAAGCGAATGATTTCTTCTTCGCTAATGTGATCGGAATTATATTTCACAATAATGATTTCTTCGCTAATATTAACATACCATTCAATGATTTTGTCCCCTAAAGTTTCAAATTGTTCCTCATTATAAGCGTCTAGGGGGAAATAGACATTTTTTTGCTTGGAAGGGTTGCTGAGTAAAAAGAGCGATAGTCCCCAAATAAGCCCTAAAGCTACAACAATTAAGCTTGTGTTAGAAACGCCTAGATGATGGTAGCTCAACCCTCCGCTCACGCCCCCAACAAAGCTCCCCAAATAGCCAAAAGTAGTGAATTGCCCTAAAACCTTGCCTTTTTCATGCGCTCTGGCGAATTTGGACGCTAAAGATTGCATGATAGGCTCTAAGGTGGCAAAGCCAATGAAGAAAAACGCCACCCCAAGAATGAAGAGCCATAAATATTTTCCTAAAAAGCTAGAGTCGGCTAAAAACAAGCACAAATAACTCACCACAAACAACAGCGCACCAGAAAGCATCACCCCTTTAGGCTTGTTGTATTTTTCAGCCATAACGCTCGCTACCCCCATGCTTAAAACCCCTAATAAGGCGCCAGGCACATACACCAAGATCAAAAAGCTTTCATCTTTATGAAATTCATTCACTAAGGCTAAAGGGATCAGCACAAAAATAAGCGTCATGAACGCTTTTTCAAAAAAAGAGCTTAGATATAAAAGATACAAGGCTTTAGAGTTGGGTTGGTAAGCTTTTATGTTTTTGATCTGGTAAGAAATTTTGGGAGCGTCTTTGACTTTTAAAAGCATCAATAAACTCAATAGAGTTAAGATCGCAGTGAGTAAAAAGAGCCATTTTGCCCCCCCCAAAAACGCCACAACCCCAGGACCAATCGCCATGCTTATAGTGAAGCTAATGAAAATAAACGCTCCCATGATTGCCATGGCTTTAGTGCGCTCTTCTTCTTTCACTTCATCAGCCACCATCGCGCTAACGACCCCCCCTAAAGCCCCCATGCCTTGAATGAAGCGCCCTATAACGAGCCAAACAATATCATTCGCCACAAAGCACACTAACGAGCCAATTAAAAACAATAACAAGCACACCATAACGACCACTTTACGGCCGATTTTATCGCTAAGAATGCCCATGGGGGTTTGAAAAATGATTTGCGTGAGATACGCTCCGCCCACAGCCAAACCTATAAGCAAGGGACTGCTTGAATGGAAACTATCCGCATACAAACTGATGACAGGCAAAACGATAAAAAGCCCCAAAAACCGCAACGACGACACTAACGCTAATGGAAAAATTTTCTTAAACATGCGGGTTATTTTACAAGAAAATAACTAATTTTTATCATTAATTTAGGAAAGTAGGATTGATAATAAAAGTTTAATTTTAATGGATTTTTAAGAAAATTTTTTGTATAATCTCATTCTTTATTTTTATAAAATTGCTTGTGTCAAGGTAGCTCAGCTGGTTTAGAGCGCTGGTCTCATAAGCCGGAGGTCGGGGGTTCAAGTCCCCCTCTTGACACCATGATTTTGATTTAAACTTCATTTAATTTTCGTTTAATCTTTTTTTTAGCAAAACTAAACTACAATAGCCTTGCATCTTTTAATTTCTTACATTAGGGATTTGACGATGATTTTTAGCTCTCTTTTTAGTGTTGTAGGGATGGCGGTGCTTTTTCTTATTGCTTGGGTGTTTTCTAGCAATAAAAGGGCTATTAATTATCGCACGATTATCAGCGCCTTTGTGATTCAGGTGGCTTTGGGGGCGTTGGCTTTATATGTGCCTTTGGGTAGGGAAATGCTGCAAGGTTTAGCCAGTGGCATACAAAGCGTGATTGGTTACGGCTATGAGGGGGTGCGCTTTTTATTTGGCAATCTCGCTCCAAACGCTAAGGGCGATCAAGGGATAGGAGGCTTTATCTTTGCGATCAACGTTTTAGCGATCATTATCTTTTTTGCTAGTTTGATTTCACTTCTATATTATTTAAAAATCATGCCTTTATTTATCAATCTCATTGGTGGGGCGTTGCAAAAATGCTTAGGCACTTCTAAAGCAGAAAGCATGAGCGCAGCGGCTAATATTTTTGTAGCGCACACCGAAGCGCCCCTAGTCATTAAACCTTATTTGAAAAGCATGAGCGATTCAGAGATTTTTGCGGTCATGTGCGTGGGCATGGCTAGCGTTGCGGGGCCTGTGTTAGCCGGGTATGCGAGCATGGGCATTCCTTTGCCTTATTTAATCGCCGCATCGTTTATGTCTGCTCCTGGGGGGTTGTTGTTCGCTAAAATCATTTACCCGCAAAACGAAACCATTTCTAGCCATGCAGATGTTTCTGCAGAAGAGCATGTCAACATTATAGAAGCTATCGCTAATGGGGCAAGCACAGGGCTTCATTTAGCCTTGCATGTGGGGGCGATGCTTTTAGCCTTTGTGGGGATGCTCGCGCTCATTAACGGGTTTTTAGGGGTTGTAGGGGGATTTTTAGGCATGGAGCATTTGTCTTTAGGGGTGGTTTTAGGCACGCTTTTAAAACCTTTGGCCTTTATGTTAGGCATTCCTTGGAGCCAAGCCGGGATTGCCGGGGAAATCATAGGCATTAAAATCGCGCTCAATGAATTTGTGGGCTATATGCAATTATTGCCTTATTTGGGCGATAACCCTCCTTTAATCTTGAGCGAGAAAACCAAAGCGATCATTACTTTTGCGTTGTGCGGGTTTGCTAACTTAAGCTCAGTCGCCATGCTCATTGGGGGGCTTGGCAGTTTAGTGCCTAAAAAGAAAGATTTCATTGCCAGGCTTGCTTTAAAAGCGGTGCTTGTAGGCACGCTTTCTAATTTCATGAGCGCGACTATCGCCGGGTTATTCATAGGGTTAAGCGCCAATTAAAAGGATAAGGCATGCAAAAAAGAGTGGTAATCTTATTATTGGATTCTTTTGGTATAGGGGCTAGCGAAGACGCTAAGGATTTTGGCGATTTGGGGGCGAACACTTTAGGCAATATCGCTAAGGCTTGTTTCAATAACCTAGCTAATTCTAACGATCGCAATGGGGCTTTGAAGTTGCCTTATTTAGAGAGTTTGGGACTAGGCTTGAGCGCTTTAAAAGCCGCAAATGAATTGCCCTTAGGCTTTGAATTGAAACCTAATTTAATAGGGGCTTACGCTTACGCCAAAGAACTTTCTAGCGCTAAGGATACGATTTCTGGGCATTGGGAGATGATGGGCGCGCCCGTTCTTTTTGAATGGGGGTATTTTAAAGACAAAACCCATTCGTTTCCTAAAGAAATTTTAGATGAAATCATGCACAAAACTAAGATTAAGGGCTATTTAGGGAATTGCCACGCATCAGGGACAGAAATCATTAAAGATTTAGGCGAAAAGCATTTAGAAACTTTATACCCCATTTTTTACACTTCAGCGGATTCGGTGTTTCAAATCGCTGCGCATGAAGAAAGGTTTGGGCTGGATAATTTATACGCTCTTTGTGAAGAAGCGTTTCAAATTCTAGAACCTTTAAAGATCGCTAGAGTGATCGCACGCCCCTTTATTGGCACCAATAGAGGCAATTTCAAGCGCACCTCTAATCGCAAAGACTATGCGATAAAGCCCCATAAAAAATTGCTTTTTGAAACATTCATTGAAGAAAAGCAGGGCGAAGTCATTAGTATTGGAAAAATCGCTGATATTTACGCTCATGTGGGGATCACTCAAAAGTTCAAAGCCGGTAGTTTGATGGAGCTATGCGATGTTACTTTAGAGCAAGTCAAAAACGCTAGAAACAACAGCTTGATTTTTACGAATTTTGTGCATTTTGATAGCGATTATGGGCATCGGCGCGATGTTAGCGGGTATGCTAACGCTTTAGAGTATTTTGATTTGCGCTTAAAAGAGGTTTTAGACAATTTAAGGGAAAACGATTTGCTCATTCTTTGCGCCGATCATGGGTGTGATCCCAGCTTTAAAGGCACCGATCACACACGAGAATACATTCCTGTTTTGTTTTATCACAAGGATTTACAACCAGCCTTTTTAGGCAAGAGCGAGTCGTTTGCGGATATTGGGCAAAGTATCGCTTATTTTTTGGGATTAAGCCCCCTAGATTATGGCAAAAACTTATTAAACTTTAAAGGACAACCATGACCTCTCACATCAACGCTAAAATCGGCGACTTTTATCCTCAATGCCTTTTATGCGGCGATCCTTTAAGGGTGAGCTACATTGCAAAAAAATTTTTACAAGACGCTAAAGAGATCACGAATGTGCGTAACATGCTAGGCTTTAGCGGGAAGTATAAGGGTAAGGGGATTTCTTTAATGGGGCATGGCATGGGCATTGCGTCATGCACGATTTATGTAACCGAACTCATTAAAACCTATCAGGTTAAAGAGCTTTTAAGGATTGGCACTTGCGGGGCGATTAGCCCAAAAATCGGCTTGAAAGACATTGTCATGGCCACTGGAGCTTCAACGGATTCTAAAACCAATCGGGTGCGTTTTTTAAACCACGATTTGAGTGCAACGCCTGATTTTGAATTGAGTTTAAGGGCGTATCAAACAGCAAAGCGTTTGGGTATTGATTTGAAAGTGGGCAATGTTTTTTCAAGCGATTTTTTCTATTCTTTTGAAACGCATGCCTTTGATTTGATGGCCCAATACAACCACTTGGCTATTGAAATGGAAGCGGCAGGGTTATACGCCACGGCGATGGAATTGAACGCTAAGGCTTTATGCTTATGCTCAGTCTCAGATCACTTAATCACTAAAGAAGCCTTAAGCCCTAAAGAAAGGGTAGAAAGCTTTGATAACATGATCACTCTAGCCTTAGAGATGATGACACAATGACGATTGAAAATAATTTTAAAGAGCAAAAACTTATTCACTCCACTGAGTAAAACCATCAAATTTAGCTCTTTATATATAACTTTAGTGTGGAGATTATTTTTGACCATACTTTAAAAAACATATGTAATGCATAAAAATATTCTTTTTAAGTCTGTGTGCATCCGATAGGTTTTTTATTATGATTTTTAATAAAATTTTCTAAAATCACATTCTCAGCCCTTTTAGAAGTTGAAAAACTATCTTGGTAAGTTTTACCAAATAGGGTATAGGTAGGTTGTTCTGGAAAAAATGCATACACTTGTACGATTTTATTAATCTTTAAGAGCGATTGCAATACAAAATAATTTGTTGTGGAGCAAGTGCCATTTTTACGATATTCTACTTTTCCGCAATTATAAGATTGCACTCGCTTCGTAATGGGCGTAATGCTATGACCGATTTTAAAAATTTTACCTTGAATAACAAACACATATACAAGTCCTTCGTTTTTCATATTCTTTTCATCAATGGCGTTGATTTCTAATTTTTCCAAACTATTATTAGGGACTAATTCGCATAACAAGTTAAAATACTCTTTGTATTCAAAGTCCTTGTAATCAATTTCATCTTTTAAATCATCAACACTCTTTAAAATTATATCGCTCTTTCTTTTTGCCATAATACGCCCCATTAAATTTTTGGATAAATTCTAATTCTTGCTTGTTTAGAACAATACTTTCTAATAAAGGTAAATGCTGTAACACTCTAATGTTATTAAAATTTCCATAACGAGTGAGATTATTAAGAAATAAATAAATCTCATTATCTAATTCGGTTTTAATTTTTAAGGCCTCTTTGTAGTTTTTGCAACGCACAAACGCAATGCTTTGTGTCATGCCACAATTATCAATAAATGTGCCGTATTGATTGGTTAAAGATAAAAAGACTTTATAGCCTTCTTGATATTTGTGGGGGATTTTACTATATACGACTTGACTAGGGGTATGGATAATCTTATAAGGGTAGTCCTTATTTTGAATGGGCGATAAAAATTCTTTCTTGGTTGTCCTGTGTAGAAAGCTTGTCGTTTCTATTTTGTAGGTAGGTAAATGAGCGTTATTAATCGTTTTGTCTAAAATGCTACAAACCAATTCGTTTAAATACAAGGGAATAAAATTTAAATGAGTTTTAAGCGAAACTCTTTGTCTGTCTTTTAAAACATAATGATTTTCTACGCTAAAACTTTTTTGATTAGGGACTTTTTGCAATAAAAACCAAGTGAAAGATGAGCCAACTTTTTTAAAGTATTTTTTAGCTCCGCCAATATTAAGATGGATAAATTGATACTGTGAGAGTAAGTTGGGTAAAACATTCCTATCCGAAAAACTCATCCAATGATTAGGCACAATGAATAGAATATAACCCCCATTTTTTGTAAGCTCTAAGGCTTTTTTAATAAAGTCTCTTGCCAGATTATGATTTTTAGAGGTGCGACCTAGTGCATTAAATTTAGCAAAAGGCGGGTTAGCCACGATTAAGTCATAAAGCGTAGCCCTATCAAATTTTAAAAAATCCTTACAGCTTAAATGGATATTGCTCCCAAAATATCTTTTAACATGCTCAATGCGTTTAGGGTTAATCTCATTAAAATACAGATTGTTTAAAGAAGTCTTAGTCTCTAAATAAGCAAAAAAATTCCCATTCCCACAACAACAATCTAAAATTTTTAAATGTTCTTGTTTAAAAAAATCGCTTGGGATAGTGTCTATCATTTCTTTCACACAATCTAATGGGGTGCAAATATCATTAGAATTAACAAAATGACTTGTGTCAAAATTGAGTGTGTCAAAATACGCTTTAATTTGCGAAAAACTATGTAATTTGATGCGTTCGTGATTTAAAAAAGGGCGTTCTTCTATCAAAGGGAGAGATAGCACTATTTTTGAACCTTTTTAATTTTATTGGCGTTTCCTAAATCCATTATATCATATCCACCTTTATAATTTCATTAGTGTTTATTTTCTATTTCTTAAGAAATAAGCTTTTGATTATCTTTTATAAAAAATCTATCGTTTTTTGGCGGAGTTTTTTAAAATCTAGTATTCCAAGCAAAGAACGCTAAAAAAAGAATATTAGGGCTAATTTAAAGAGTTTTTATAACCCCATAAGTTAAGGATAAGCTTTAAAGGAAAACCCTTAAAGCTAAAAAGCCTTAAGGGAACTTTGGAAAAACTAAAGCTATCGTTTTACAGAAACTTCGTTTGACAAAACTACCGCTTCAATAAAACAACAACTTTACACCCCAAAAACGAAATTTCAAGGTATAATGTTTTCCAAGAGTTTTTGCCATGTTTTAGAGCCATGACAAACTCCTTTTATGGATTTATCCCCATAATTGCACTTATGGGGGCGTTTATTTTACAACAATCTTTCTAAAACAAAATCCAAATTAAATTAAAAACACTCTTACAAGTTTGATTGAATGCGTCAAAACACCCTAAAACTTTTTTGAAATCCAATAAATTTATGATAAAATTAAACGTATTGTAAATAAATTCTCATTTTGATACATTTTTTGCAATAAAACATTACTTTAAGGAACATTTTATGAAAAAAACGAAAAAAACAATTTTGCTTTCTCTAACTCTTGCGGCGTCATTGCTCTATGCTGAAGACAACGGCGTTTTTTTAAGCGTGGGTTATCAAATCGGTGAAGCGGTTCAAAAAGTGAAAAACGCCGACAAGGTGCAAAAACTTTCAGACACTTATGAACAATTAAGCCGGCTTTTAACCAACGATAATGGCACAAACTCAAAGACAAGCGCGCAAGCGATCAACCAAGCGGTTAATAATTTGAACGAACGTGCAAAAACTTTAGCCGGTGGGACAACCAATTCCCCTGCCTATCAAGCCACGCTTTTAGCGTTGAGATCGGTGTTAGGGCTATGGAATAGCATGGGTTATGCGGTCATATGCGGAGGCTATACCAAAAGTCCAGGCGAAAACAATCAAAAAAATTTCCACTACACCGATGAGAATGGCAACGGCACTACAATCAATTGCGGTGGGAGCACAAATAGTAATGGCACTCATAGTTCTAATGGTACAAATACATTAAAAGCAGACAAAAATGTTTCTCTATCTATTGAGCAATATGAAAAAATCCATGAAGCTTATCAGATTCTTTCAAAAGCTTTAAAACAAGCTGGGCTTGCTCCTTTAAATAGCAAAGGGGAAAAATTAGAAGCGCATGTAACCACATCAAAGGATCAACAAGATAATCAAACTAAAACGACAACTTCTGTTATTGATACGACTAACGATGCGCAAAATCTTTTGACTCAAGCGCAAACGATTGTCAATACCCTTAAAGATTATTGCCCCATGTTGATAGCGAAATCCAGTAGCAATGGTATGGTTAGCAGCACAAACGCCCCTTCATGGCAAACAGCCGGTGGCGGCAAAAATTCATGCGCGACTTTTGGTGCGGAGTTTAGTGCCGCTTCAGACATGATTAATAATGCGCAAAAAATCGTTCAAGAAACCCAACAACTCAGTGCCAACCAACCCAAAAATATCACACAACCCCATAATCTCAACCTTAACACCCCTAGCAGTCTTACGGCTTTAGCTCAAAAAATGCTTAAAAACGCGCAATCTCAAGCAGAAATTTTAAAACTAGCCAATCAAGTGGAGAGCGATTTTAACAAACTTTCTTCAGGCCATCTTAAAAACTACATAGGGAAATGCGACGCGAGCGCTATAAGCAGTGCGAATATGACAACGCAAAATCAAAAGAATAATTGGGGGAACGGGTGTGCTGGCGTGGAAGAAACTCTGAATTCATTAAAAACAAGCGCCGCTGATTTTAACAACCAAACGCCTCAAATCAATCAAGCGCAAAACCTAGCCAACACCCTTATTCAAGAACTTGGCAATAACCCTTTTATGAATGTGGGCATGATCGCTTCTTCAACCACGAATAACGGCGCCTTGAATGGCTTTGGCGTGCAAGCGGGCTATAAGCAATTTTTTGGAGAAAAGAAAAGATGGGGGTTAAGGTATTATGGTTTCTTTGATTACAACCACGCCTATATCAAATCCAATTTCTTTAACTCGGCTTCTGATGTTTGGACTTATGGGGTGGGTAGCGATTTGTTGTTTAACTTTATTAATGATAAAAAAACCAACTTTTTAGGCAAGAACAACCATTTTTCTATGGGGCTTTTTGGTGGCATCGCGCTAGCAGGGACTTCATGGCTTAATTCTCAATTCGTGAATCTAAAAACCGTAAGCAATGTCTATAGCGCTAAAGTGAATACGGCTAACTTCCAATTTTTATTCAATTTAGGCTTGAGAACCAATCTCGCTAGACCTAAGAAAAAAGATAGTCATCATGCAGCTCAACATGGCATGGAATTGGGCGTGAAGATCCCTACCATTAACACGAATTACTATTCTTACTTGGGAACTAAACTAGAATACCGAAGACTCTATAGCGTGTATCTCAATTATGTGTTTGCTTACTGAATGGTTTAAACCCTCTTTTTTAAAAAAGGGGGGGGATTTGAACTCTAATAAAAAACCTCTAAAGTTAAAAATTTTCAAAAAAACAACCGCTTTACACCCCAAAAAAGAAATTTTAAGGTATAATGTTTCCGCCATTTTTATTTTCGTTTTTAGTCTTCCATGGCAAACTCCTTTTTAGAATTTATCCCCATAATCGCTCTTATGGGGCGTTTGTTTTGCAACAATCTTTTCAAATTTAAAAAAACGCTCTCTCAAAAACCACTAAAGAGTAAAATTACCTTACAAGATGAGCTTTTTTGTGATTTTTATTAAAAACGATCATTTTTTAGCGGAGTTTTTCTAAAAAAAGGGTTTTTTACTCACTTCTTTTGATTGAAACAACACAATCAAGCATCTTAAGGCAATTTAAAATAAAATAGCGCTAGCATAACCCCAAAGCCCCTTATTAAATTAATCTATACCAAATAGTAAGGAGTTATCTAACATGGGGTTTTTCAAGCTTAAAGAACACAACACGAACATTGCCACCGAGTTTAGAGCGGGTTTAACGACCTTTATCACCATGATTTACATCGTGCCCTTAAACGCTCTTATCCTTTCTCACGCCAACATGCCTTATGAAGCCCTTTTGAGCGCGACTGCCATTATCACTATCTTATCGAGTGTGTTTAACGGGTTATGGGCAAACACCCCCATCGCTATGAGCGTGGGCTTAGGGTTGTCAGCTTATTTCAGCTTTGGATTGGTTCAGGGGCTAAAACTCCCTTGGCAGAGCGCTTTAGGCATCGTAGCGCTCTCGGGAGCGATTTTTGTGATTTTGTCTTTCACTAAATTTAGAAGTTGGGTCATGCGAAGCATTCCTAGCGATTTAAGGCGTGCGGTGAGCGCGGGGATAGGGGCTTTTATCGCATTCATTGGCCTTAAAGAAATGCATATTGTCGTTACCCATAAGGCTACGCTTGTAACCTTAGGCGATTTTGGCGATCCGCATGTGTTATTGGGGGTTGTGGGGATCATTTTGACTTTCGCGCTCTACACGCTTAAAATCAAGGGTTCTTTTATTATAGCGGTCTTAATCACTTCCATTCTCGCATGGGTTTTAAAGCTAGCCCCTTACCCTAGCGAATTTTTTTCTATGCCTGCTAGCATTAGTCCTATCGCTTTCCAATTAGACATTAAGGGCATTTTTTTTGATGCGAGTGGGGCTTTCACTTTAGCGTTAGTGCCAGTCATCATCACTTTTTTTGTAACCGATTTGTTTGATTCTTTAGGCACGCTTGCAGGGATTGGTCATAAGACTGATTTTTTCAATGATGAAGAAAAAAATAAGGAATTGGAAAGGACTTTGGAAGCGGATGCGGTGGCTTCTTTAGGGAGCGCGGTGGTGGGCGTTTCTACTACGACAGCTTTTATAGAGAGCGCGAGTGGGGTTGAAGAGGGGGGCCGCACAGGGCTGACAGCGGTTTTTACCGGATTATTTTTTGTTTTAACGCTCTTTTGCTTGCCTCTTTTAAAAGCCATTCCTAGCAATGCGATTTATCCGGTGCTGGTGGTAGTAGGGGTTTTGATGTTTAGCGTGTTAGAGGGGGTGAATTTTAAAGACATGGCCATTAGCGTTTCCACTTTTTTAACCGTGGTGATGATGCCCTTAACCTTCTCCATTGCCGATGGCTTAGCCTTTGGCTTTTTGTCTTATAGTATCATCAAATTGGTTCAAAAAGACTTCAAAGCGCTCAATTCAGGCATCATCATTCTCTGCATCATTTCTGTTTCTGTATTTATCTTTCGTTAAGCTCTTTTTAAGGGGCTTTGCATTTTTTACTCATTTCATGCCTCTTTTTCTTTATTTAGACAGATTATTATCTTAAAATAATTGTAATATCATTATTATTATATCAACTCAATAAAAAAGGAGAAGGTATGCAAAAAACTTCTAACACTCTGGCGCTGGGGAGTTTGACAGCGCTATTCTTTCTAATGGGTTTTATCACGGTTTTAAACGACATTTTGATCCCACACTTAAAGCCCATTTTTGACTTGACCTATTTTGAAGCTTCGCTCATTCAATTTTGCTTTTTTGGGGCGTATTTTATCATGGGGGGAGTCTTTGGGAACGTGATCAGTAAAATCGGCTACCCTTTTGGCGTGGTGCTTGGTTTTGTGATCACAGCGACGGGGTGTGCGTTGTTTTATCCGGCGGCGCATTTTGGCTCTTATGGGTTTTTTTTAGGAGCGTTGTTTGTTTTAGCGAGCGGGATCGTGTGCTTGCAAACCGCCGGCAATCCTTTTGTAACCTTGCTTTCTAAAGGTAAAGAAGCCAGAAACCTGGTTTTAGTCCAGGCGTTCAATTCGCTTGGCACGACTTTAGGGCCTATTTTTGGGAGCTTGTTGATTTTTAGCACGACTAAAATGGGCGATAATGCAAGTTTGATAGACAAATTAGCGGACGCTAAAAGCGTTCAAATGCCTTATTTGGGCTTGGCGGTGTTTTCGCTCATTTTAGCGCTTGTGATGTATCTTTTGAAATTGCCTGATGTGGAAAAAGAAATGCCTAAAGAAACGACTCAAAAAAGCCTGTTTTCGCACAAACACTTTGTTTTTGGGGCTTTGGGGATCTTTTTTTATGTGGGGGGAGAAGTGGCGATTGGCTCATTCTTGGTGCTAAGCTTTGAAAAGCTTTTGAATTTAGACCCTCAATCAAGCGCGCATTACTTGGTGTATTATTGGGGCGGCGCGATGGTGGGCCGTTTCTTAGGCAGTGTTTTGATGAATAAAATTGCCCCTAATAAATACCTGGCTTTCAACGCCTTAAGCTCTATTGTTCTCATTGCTTTAGCCATTCTTATTGGAGGCAAGATCGCTCTATTCGCTCTGACTTTTGTGGGCTTTTTCAACTCTATCATGTTCCCTACCATCTTTTCTTTGGCTACGCTCAATTTAGGGCATCTCACTTCTAAGGCTTCTGGAGTGATTAGCATGGCGATTGTGGGAGGAGCGTTAATCCCCCCCATTCAAGGTGCGGTTACAGACATGCTAACAGCAACCGAATCAAATTTGCTCTACGCTTATGGTGTGCCGTTATTGTGCTATTTTTATATTCTCTTCTTTGCGCTTAAAGGGTATAAGCAAGAAGAAAACTCCTAAAAAAAGGGGGGGGTTTCTTTCTTCTTTCCTTTCTTTTATCTTGTTTTAAAAATCAGTAATAAAGAACTTGACTTTAATCAAGCAAGCGCTCTATAAAAGGTTTTATTTGTCAGTATTTGATGAGAGCAGAGCTTTTTTAACAACTTGAGGCAAAAACACAAACAGGGTTTTTAAAATTTTTAAGATGCAATCAAAAATATCCGCAATGAATAAGAAAAATCCCCTAATTACAAAAGATTAAGAGATTTTAAGAATGAAGCAAAGAATAAAGACTAGTAAATGGGTTTAGTGTCTTTGAATTTATATTCCGTAAGAAACCCAGTGCCATCAAAATTACCCACCAAAGAGATCTTTGCAATATCACCCACTTGGCAATCCGTCTCTAAAATAAGATAAGGCACTTCATCTTTACCGATTAAGGTGATCACTCGGCCCTTTTTTTCACGACTTTGCTTGGGGAACTCTTTAGAATCAAGGCCTGTGGTATTATCGCCGGTTTGGAGCATTCTAAAAGCATAGCACATGCCATCATTGATTTGAGCGCTATAAATTTTGCCTTTTTTAACTTCTTTTTTAACCCCCGGTTTAACCGCAATGCGTATTTCTGAGTGGATCTCAGCTTCTTGCATTTTGCCTTTATAATCTCGCACCTGAACCTTATGCACGCCATTAGGATCTCCCTTTTTAAGTAGAGAATCTTCATAGCTGAATTTTTGAATGTCTAAATCCCCATCAACAAAACTCCTAGCGTCAAGCTGAACGCTCAAAAGCCCTAGCAACCCAATTAATGAAAATTTCAAACAACGCTTATAAAAATAACTCATCAACAAATCCTTTCAATGTAAAATCAAACAAATATATCCCAAAATGAAAAACAAAAAGATCACAAAATTGCTAATTTAGCAACAAAAACGCGTTCTGTCAAGAAATCAAAGCCTAAAGAAATCATTCAAAAATAATTTCTTCCGGTTTGATTTCATCGCCATAAACAGGCTCTAAAGTTTCCTTGTAAGCTTCTTTTAAAAAGTCGCTAGAAATGAGGGAATCAATTTCGTTATTCAACCATTCTAAAAGCTTAGGGTTGCCTTTTTTAATCGCTGGAGCGATCACATCCTTATCGCCAAGGCTTGTAATGCCTAATTTAAACTCAGGGTGCTGTTTCGCCCAAGCGAGCAACAAAGTGTTGTCATGGGCTAGAGCGGTAGCCTTATTGTTTAAAAGGGCTAAAAAAGTCTCTGTGTTTTGCTCAAATTTCAAAAGTTTGATGTTGGGGTAATTTTTAGTGAAATAAAAATCCGCTGTCGTGCCTTTATTCACAATCAACTCTTTATCCTTCAACTCTTCTATATTTTTAATGACCCCATCTTTAGAAATCACCCCCAAAGCGACTTTCATATACGGCTTAGCGAAATCCACGGCTTTTTCTCTTTCTTTAGTGCGCGTGAAATTAGCCATGATAATATCCACTTTATTGGCTTTTAAAAATTCCACCCTAGCTGAAGCTTCTACAGGAATAAACTCAATCTTATTTTCATCGCCCAATAAATCAAGGGCCATGCGTTTAGCGATGACTACATCATAGCCTTGATATTTCCCTTTAGAATCCACAGATCCAAAAGGAGGCTTATCGCTAAAAACCCCCACTTTTAAAACCCCTCTTTGTTTAATGACTTCTAAAGCGTCTTTCTTTTCTTTATGGCTATCAGAGCATGCATTAAAGACTAAAGCGATTAAAACTAAAAATAGCCCCCACATTTTAAAAAGCCCGTTCGTTTTCATAAAAACACCTTTTTTTGAAATTAAAATCATCTTTTTAGCAAAACTTGTTTAACAGCTCCCTAAAAAATGGAAAGTTTCTAAAAATTTTTGCGCTCTTTGAGATTTCGGGTGGTTAAAAAATTCTTTAGCGCTGTTTTCTTCAGCGATTTTACCGCTATCAAAAAACACGACTTTGCTAGCGATTTTTTGGGCGAATTTCATTTCATGCGTTACAATCACCATGCTCATGCCCGTTGTGGCTAATTCTAAAATCACTTCTAAAACTTCTTTAACCATTTCAGGGTCTAATGAGGCGGTTACTTCATCAAAAAGCATGATTTTTGGCCGCATGCATAAAGAACGCACGATGGCTACTCGTTGTTTTTGCCCACCGCTCAATTCTTTAGGGTAAGCTTGTTGTTTATGCTCCAAACCCACTCGCTTTAAAAGCTCTACGGCTTGAGAAATGACCTCATCTTTGGATCGTTTTTGCACTTTTAAAGGAGCGAGTAAGATATTATCCAGCACATTTAAATGCGGGAACAATTCATAATTTTGAAACACCATGCCTATTTTTTGGCGCATTTGATTCCAATTAGTGGTTGGCGTATTAAGGTTAGTGTTTTCAAAAAGAATTTCACCTCCATCAATCTTTTCAAGCCCGTTCAAACATTTTAAAAAAGTGCTTTTCCCGCACCCGCTAGGCCCTAAAATCACTGCCACTTCACCCTTATTCAAAGTGAAATTGATGCCGTCTAAAACCAAATGGTTTTGATAGGTTTTTTTTAACCCTTTGGTTTCTAAAATCGCGCTCATTTTACCCTCTAATGTATTGGAATTTTTTTTCTAAATAGGAACTATACAGGCTCAAACTATAGCATAAACTAAAATAAAACATTAAGATAACGCCATAAACCACAAAGCTCGCATTAGGCATGCGTAAGAGGTTAAGCTCTATGATTTGCTGGCCCACTTTTAACAAATCAATCGCTCCAATGAGAGAGACTAAGACCGTGGTTTTAATCATGCGCGTGAATAAATTAAGGCTTGAGGGCAATAAAGACAAAAAGCTTTGGGGGAAAATAATATTAAAAATCACCTTTTTTGAATCTAAGCCTAAAGCCAGAGCGCTTTCTACTTGGTGTTTGCTCACGGAAGTTAAAACCCCTCTAGTCAAATCCATCATTTCAGCACCCCCCCACAAGCTAAAAACAATAACGCTCGCTAAAACCGCACTAATATGCAAATCAAACCAGCTCGCTAACCCAAAATACACGATAAAAAGCCATGCTAAAAGCGGGATGATGCGAATGCTTTCTAAATACACACGACACGCTAAAACCATTATTTTAGAACCAAACGCCATCAAACTCCCCAAAAGTATTCCAACAACGATTGAAATCATTGCAGAGCTAAGAGCGATTAAAAGAGTGGTTTCAAACCCTTCTAACAAACGCTTAAGATTGTCTAATTCTAACAAAACTCCCATTTTAAGCCACTTTCTTTTTAAAAGAACGCTCTAAGATCACAAACAAAGCGCTCAAAGGGAGCAAAGCGATCAAATAAGTGAGGCTTAACATCAACAGGCTTTCAGTCGTTTTGTAATAAATGCCAATAAAATCTTTCGCCACAAACATAATATCGGTTAGGGCTATCGCGCCCACCACCGAAGTTTCTTTGAGTAAAAAAATCACATTTGCCCCTATGGAAGGCATGGAAACGCTTAAGCTTTGAGGCAGAATAATATAATACATCATTTTCAAAGGGCCAAACCCTAAACTCAAAGCGCTTTCTCTTTGAATGGAAGCCAAGCTCTTAAACCCAAGCAAAAAACTTTGACTCATATACCCCCCACCCAAAAACCCTAACGCTAAAATCGCGCACTCTAAAGCGCTCAAACCGATTTCATTCAACCCATAATACAAAAAGAAAAGCTGGATGAGTAGGGGCGTGTTCCTAGCGATTTCGCCATAGATATAGACAATAGGAGAGAGAAAGCGCGTTTTAAAATACAAAACGATCGCGCACAAAAACCCCACCAAAAGAGAGAGCAAAATCCCAAAAAAAGAAATATAAAGCGTGAGTTCTAATCCCTTAAAAAACGCAGGGATGGAGTGAAACATAAAATCCCAATCTAATGCCATAACGCTTACCTTAAAATTGATGGCGCTTAACGCACCACATTAAAAAACAGCTCTCATTTGCCCCAATTGTTAGAAGTTTGGAAAACCCAAATCTTTATTATGGGAAGTTTATGAGCCATTCAGTCCTTATTCAAAGAAAATTTGGATTATAATAAAAAAACTGGCTGAAATTAACAACAATGGTTAAACAACCATTAAATGGAGAGGACATGCAAAAAAGTTTAGTTTCTTTGGCTTGGGTTTTTGCCGCTATTTTAGGGGCGATCTGTTTAGGGGTGTTAGCCTTACACAAGGGCGAGAGCATTAACACACTATGGCTTGTAGTAGCGAGCGCTTGCATTTATAGCATAGGCTATCGTTTTTATAGCCATTTTATCGCTTATAGGGTGTTAAAGCTAGACGATAACAGAGCCACGCCCGCATGTATAAGGAATGACGGCAAGGATTTTGTGCCTACGGATAAAGCCATCACCTTTGGGCATCATTTCGCCGCTATTGCTGGGGCTGGCCCTTTAGTAGGTCCGATACTGGCCGCTCAAATGGGTTACTTGCCCTCTATCTTATGGATTTTGATAGGCTCGGTTTTAGGGGGTTGCGTGCATGATTTTGTGGTGCTTTTTGCTTCCATTAGGCGCGATGGCAAGTCTTTAGGCGAAATGATCAAGCTTGAAATGGGTCAATTTGTAGGCATGATCGCAAGTCTTGGCATTTTAGGGATCATGCTCATTATCATTGCGATTTTAGCGATGGTGGTGGTGAAGGCTTTAGCGCATTCGCCTTGGGGCTTTTTTACGATCGCTATGACCATTCCCATTGCGATTCTTATGGGGCTTTACATGCGGTTTTTCAGGCCGCATAAGATTTTGGAAGTTTCTATTATCGGCTTTATTTTGTTGATTATAGCGATTTATGCGGGCAAATATATTTCTTTAGATCCTAAACTAGCGTCAATATTCACCTTTGAGGCCAGTTCTTTAGCGTGGATGATCATGGGTTATGGGTTTGTGGCTTCTATTTTACCGGTATGGTTTTTACTCGCTCCACGAGATTATTTAAGCACTTTTTTAAAAATTGGCGTTATAGGGGTGTTGGTTGTGGCTATTGTTTTTGTCGCTCCGCCCTTACAAATCCCTAAAATCACGCCCTTTGTAGATGGCAGTGGGCCTGTGTTTGCAGGAAGCGTGTTCCCTTTCTTGTTTATCACGGTGGCTTGCGGGACGATTAGCGGCTTTCATGCTTTAATTTCTTCAGGCACGACCCCTAAAATGCTCGCTAAAGAAAGCGACGCCAGGCTAGTGGGCTATGGCTCTATGGTGATGGAAAGCGTTGTGGCTCTTATGGCGTTGGTGTGCGCAGGGATCTTGCACCCAGGGCTTTATTTCGCTATCAATTCCCCAGAAGTGAGCATCGGTAAAGATATAGCTGATGCGGCTTCGGTGATTAGCTCATGGGGGTTTAGTATCAGCGCTGAAGAAATCAGTGAGATGACTAAAAACATTGGCGAAAGCTCCATTTTGAGCCGCACCGGTGGGGCGCCCACTTTTGCGATCGGTTTAGCGATGATCGTGTATCACATTTTAGGGGATCCAAGCGTGATGGCGTTTTGGTATCATTTTGCGATTTTGTTTGAAGCTTTGTTCATTTTAACCGCTGTGGATGCTGGCACACGAACCGCTCGTTTCATGATCCAAGATTTGCTCGGCAATGTTTATAAGCCTTTGGGTAATCTTAGTTCTTATAAGGCTGGGATTTTTGCCACTCTTTTGTGCGTGGCAGGGTGGGGGTATTTCTTGTATCAAGGCACGATCGATCCTAAAGGGGGGATTTATACGCTATGGCCTTTATTTGGCGTGAGCAATCAGATGTTAGCGGGCATGGCGTTGTTGTTGGTTACGGTGGTGTTGTTTAAAATGGGGCGTTTTAAGGGGGCGATGGTAAGCGCCTTGCCGGCAGTTTTGATTTTAGCAATCACTTTTTATAGCGGTATTTTAAAGGTGGTGCCAAAGAGTAATGATAGCGTGCTGAATAACGTTTCGCATGTGGCGCAAATGCAAATCATCAAAGAAAAAATGGCTACCACTACCGATGAAAAAGCGCTAAAAACGCTCCAAAAATCCTTTTTTAACCATGCGATTGATGCGATTTTGTGCGTGTTTTTCATGCTTGTAGCGCTTTTAGTGCTGATCGTGAGCGTTAGGATTTGCTCAAACGCTTATTTTAAAAATCAAATTTACCCGCCGCTGGCTGAAACGCCCTATATCAAAGCCGCTTGAATAAAAAAGGGGTTTTAACCCCCTTTAAATCCATTGAAAAATTTGACCCTATCCTTACAAGAAGCGATTAAAATTTTGGCTCTGTTAATTTAATAGGGGTATTAAAACTTTATTTTAATTTCTTAAAAATGGGGTTTTGGCTGCTTCGTTTTAAACCCATTTCTTGAAGGGGATAGGGGGTATTTTTGAGATCATTCCTCCTTTTAACCCCAACTAAATCCGCCTAAAACCCCCTAATCCCAAAGAACGCTTTCAAAAAGCTATCGCTTGTTTGAAATTAAAAATGAACTTGTATTTTGCTTAATGGGTATGATTTAAAAAGGGCTTTTGCTTGAAAAGAAATTTTATATATAGAGATTAGAGGAACAGCGTTAAAAAACGCTTATCATATCGTAGGAGACAGCATCAAAATAATGCCTACTATATTTTGTGATCATAGCATCAAAAAGACGCCTACCATAATCATAAGGGGTAGCATCAAAAGACGCCTACCATAATCATAGGGTAGCGTCAAAAAGACGCTACCAGAGCCGTGTATAAAGCGCTCCTGTCAGAATAAAGGGCGGGGAAGTCTTTAGGCACAGGCCCGTTTTCACCCGGTTTAAAGCCTTTGTTAGTATGCACGCCATAATATGCAAGATCCACGCTGCCGCTCAAATATTCATTGAATTTATAGCCTAAAGAGATCATCGCTCTCGCTTCCCAAGAAACCACTGAATTGGAATATTGCGTGGCGAATTTCCATGTGAATTTTTTGGCAAAATGAGTGCCACCACAAGAAAGGAAAATGGTAGCGGCGTCTCTTTTAAGGGCTGTGCCTGTAAAACCCGCATAGACGCTGTTACTCCCCATGATCACACCGCTTGGATTCCCCATGTTGCCTATCCAACCATTAGCGTTTTGAAAGACTTTATAAAAAGCGATTGAAACATTGTAATTGTTGATGTCAAAGCGTTGGCGGATGATGAGGTTTTGCCCGTTTTGAGTGGCAGGCGTGTCGTATTTATAGACCGGACTCCCATTGGATTTAACGATCATCCAAGGGTAGTAAATGGGGAAAAACCCTATGACAGCTGTATCAGAGCGAAAGCCTGTGCCGCTAAAATTAGGGTTAGAGTCCCAACCAATTTTAACGCCTGGAGCGTTAAAGATTTGAGGCGAAAGGTAATAAAAGCCTTCTATGAGGAAACGATGAGGTTTATAGGTGAGTTGCACCGCATGCGTGCCATAAAGCACCTTTCGCCCATGGCTATCATAACCTCCCTTATCGTTTTTGGTAAAACCTCCGCTATAAGTGGTCCGTGCGGCAAACCAATCCATTAAAAACGAACCGTAAGCGAACGCCCTCCCAAAAGAGCTAAACCAAGTCAAGCGTGCATGCTTGTATTGCCCAGAAACTTGAAAGCCTTGCGTTTGACCGCTTTTATAAGGCATAGTGGATAAATAGCGCCCGGCTTTTATTTCAAAATAATTCTTATAAGCGTATTCCAAATACGCATCGCTAAAGACATAATTGCGGACATTTTTATTGTGTTTCATGTTCTGTGTTTCAAGGCTATCGGTCTGTAAGATATTCGTATAGCCCCCCATAAACCCATCGTAATAACCAAAGAGGTTGTAAGCCACAGATCCATCTTCAAACTTCTTCGTGCCGTCATAAAAAATAGATCCCACCATGCCCCCTATTTTGCCTTTTAGAACATGGTCTGAAACCTTTTTGGGTAACAGGCTAAAACCAAGCCCTAAATAGCCCGCAATCGTTGCGAATTGCTGCATAGGGTAGATACCTCTTTCTTTATTGATTTTATGCTGGTTAAAACCGATCGTGCTGGATTGATCCACAAAGCCGTTGAGCTTAGCTTCAAAACCTTGCAAAGAAGAGCTTAAAAATGCCCCAAAGAATAAAACCTGACTTGCCTTTTTCATGCATGCCTCCTAAAATGAGATTGATAAATGCAAATACTTTTAAAGATAAATCTATTCTTTAGTTTTTATTATTCTTAGCTTTGAAATAATTATAATATGTAAAATAATGCGTATGATGAGAAAGTCAAGCTTTTAAAAGCTAAAAACGATTAATTTGTGGAAAATTTACTCTCTTTAAATTCAAATGGCTAATATATGGTGCTAAAATCCGTTATGATTAACGGATGATTTTGAATGGAGCGCTTGAGAATGGGGTTAAGCTTCGCTTTATTGTTTTTAGGTTTTATCTTGTTGTAAGATAAAGCCTATTGGTTGTAATTCCTATACAATTCTATTAAATGCTTAGTGGAGCTGTCAAAATAAGCGTTGCTTTTGTGCCCTTCTAATTCTTGTAAAATCGGCACGGCCAGTTCTTTCCCAAGCTCCACGCCCCATTGATCAAAGCTGTTAATATCCCAAATAACCCCTTGCACAAAGACTTTATGCTCATAAAGAGCCACTAACGCCCCAATATTGCTTGGTGAAATCTTTTCTAATAAAAGGATATTAGAGGGGCGGTTGCCAAAAAACACCCTGTGGTGGGCCAAGTCTTTGGCTTCATCTTTGTCTAAGCCTTTAGAAAGCAATTCCCCAAGCGCTTCTTCATAACTCTTGCCTTTCATGAAAGCTTGCGCTTGCGCTAAAACATTGCTGAATAAAATCTCATGATGGCCTTTAGCGTTAGGCTTTTTATCTAAGGAAGCGATAAAATCAATGGGGATTAAATGCGTGCCTTGATGCAAGAGCTGGAAAAAGGCGTGCTGAGCGTTAATACCCATATCGCCCCAAACAACAGGGCATGTGTCATAGGGGATGGTTTCGCCTTTTTTGCTGATGCGTTTGCCATTGCTTTCCATATCCAATTGCTGAATGAATTTAGGGAAATGCCTCAAATACTGATCATAAGGAGCGATTAAATGGCTTTTGGATTGGAAAAAATTGATATACCACACGCCAATCAGCCCCATTAAAACGGGTAAATTGCTTTCAAAAGGGGCGTTTCTAAAATGCTCATCCATCAAATACGCCCCTTTCAAAAGAGCGTTAAAATTTTTCTTCCCTAAATAGATCATAATGGATAAGCCAATAGCCGACCACAAGCTATAACGCCCCCCTACAAAATCCCAAAATTCAAACATGTTATGCTCGTCAATGCCAAATTGTTGCACGGCTTCTTTATTGGTGGATACCGCTACAAAGTGCTTAGCGATATGCCTTTCATCGCCGCTCCTTTCTACAAACCATTTTCTAGCGGTTAGGGCATTGGTTAAGGTTTCTTGGGTGGAAAAAGTCTTAGAAGCCACGATAAAAAGCGTGCTGGCTGGATTGATTTTTTCCAAAACATCTAAGATCTGCGTGCCATCCACATTAGACACAAAATGCATTTTTAATCTCGGGTGGCCGTAGCGTTTTAGGGCGGTGCAAACCATTAAAGCGCCCAAATCTGACCCCCCAATACCGATATTGACAATATCGGTGATCACTTGATTGGTATAGCCTAATCTTTTACCGCTCCTCACGCTATCGCTAAAGGCTCGCATGCGTTTTAAAACGCTCCGAACGCTTTTTAACACTTCCATGTTGTCTAGCAAGATTTCTGCGTCGTTCAAGCTTCTTAAGGCGGTGTGTAAAACGGCCCTTTTTTCGGTGGTGTTGATTTTTTCGCCCTTAAACATCGCTTCAATCTTTTCTTTTAAAGAGCAGTCGTTCGCTAATTCAAAAAGAAGCTTTAAAGTGGTATCATTCAAGCGGTTTTTGGAATAATCCAAGCTCAAGCTTTCCAATTGCACGAAATAACGGCTCGCTCGCTCTTTATCTTTAAAAAACCAATCGCGCATGTGCACTTCTTTGATTTCTTCATAATGTTTGAGTAATTTTGGATAAGTTTTTAATTGGGTTAGCATCAATACCCCTTAAATAAAAGATATAACGCTGTATTATAAGCTAGTTTTAATTATAATTTTCAAATGTTAAGAAAAAACATTTTAGCTTACTATGGGGCGAATTTTCTCTTAATCATCGCTCAAAGCTTACCCCATGCGATTTTAACCCCCTTGTTGCTTTCTAAAGGGCTTAGTTTGAGTGAAATCTTGCTCGTGCAAACCTTTTTTAGCTTTTGCGTGCTAGTGGCTGAATACCCGAGCGGCGTTTTAGCGGATTTGATGAGCCGGAAGAATTTATTCCTGGTTTCTAATGTGTTTTTAATCGCTAGTTTTTCGTTTGTGCTGTTTTTTGATAGCTTTATTTTCATGCTTTTAGCATGGGGGCTGTATGGTTTGTATAGCGCATGCTCTAGCGGCACGATTGAAGCTTCACTCATCACAGACATTAAAGAAAACAAAAAGGATTTGTCCAAGTTTTTAGCCAAAAACAATCAAATTACTTATTTGGGCATGATTATAGGGAGTTCTTTGGGATCGTTTTTGTATCTCAAAATCCATGCGATGCTGTATATCGTGGGGATTTTTTTAATCATGCTTTGCGCGCTAACGATCATCATTTATTTTAAAGAAAAAGAAGCGGATTTTAAAAGCCAAAAAAGCCTGAAACTCCTTAAAGAGCAAGTCAAAGGCAGTCTTAAAGAGCTTAAAGATAACCCCAAGCTTAAAATTTTGTTAGTGGGGCATTTGATTACGCCCATCTTTTTTATGAGCCATTTTCAAATGTGGCAAGCGTATTTTTTAAAACAAGGCGTTAAAGAGCAATACCTTTTTATGTTTTATATCGCTTTTCAAGTGATTTCTATCCTCATTCATTTTTTAAAAGCCAAAAATTACAGCCAAAAAATCGCTCTGAGTTCGCTTGTGGTGTTGCTTGGCGTTAGCCCCTTATTGCTTAGCAATATCCCTTATTGTTTCATAGGGGTGTATGTGCTCATGGTGGCGTTTTTCACTTACATGAGTTATTGCTTAAACTATCAATTCTCCAAATTTGTTTCTAAAAACAACATTTCCTCGCTCTCATCGCTTTTATCAAGCTGTGTGCGCATGATCTCTGTGCTAGTTTTATCGCTCAGCAGTTTGGAACTGCGTTACTTCTCACCCCTAACTATCATCACCATGCATTTTGCCCTAACGCTTCTCATCCTCTTTTTCTTTTTGTATAAGGCTAAGCCGTTTGATGAATGAGCGGCTTTAAGAGTGCAACCTTTTAGCGATTTCTTGCGCAACATCATAGCCATGATTGAGTGCGGTAGCGATGCTCGCTCCTGATTTGAATAAAATATCGCCCACGATGAACAAATTAGGGATATTGTTGCTCTCTAAATTTTCTTTCACCACAGGGATATTGGTGCTAGGATCTAATTCTAAAGAACAGCGTTTAAAAAATTCTAAAGGGGTAGAGCCACCGATCGCATACAGCAAGCGATCAAAACTCTCGCTCGTGTTATCGGTGAAATTCACCTTAATTTGAGTGTTATCTTCTTCTAGGCTTTCAATATCCACTCCAAGCTTGCTTTTAAGCGTGTTATTGTTTAGGACTTCTTGCAAGTTTTTAGCGTTGTCTTCATTGATGCGGCTGAATTCTTTTTTGCGGTAATTGAGAGTGGTTGGGGTGGTTTTGCACAAAGCAATGGCGTATTCCACCGCTGAGTTGCCTCCGCCGATCACAAGGGTTTTTTCATTTTCCTTACAATCATTGATGCTAAAAACCACTTGTTTGGAGAGCGCAACAGGGATTTTATAAGTAGGGCGGTTTGGTTGGCCCATTTTCCCGATCGCAACCACCACAAATTTAGCATGATAGGTTGTGTTAGAAGTGGTGGTGATTTTGAACAATTCGCCTTCTTTTTTCACGCTCTCAATATCGGTTTTATAGCTTGGCGTGATGCTATGCTCTTTTAAAAGGTTAGTGAAATTCTCTAAAGTTTCTTCTTTAAAGCTGTCTTTAAAAGGGATATGCCCTTTAAGCTCTACGACTTGCTTTTTATAATCTTTATCAATCCTTTTACCGGCTTTATAAAACTTCTCTAACATGCCTGAATGGCTTTCGGTTTTTTCGCATAAAAGCACTTTTTTAACGCCGGCTATTTCGCATTCTACGGCCGTGGCAATGCCCCCAGGCCCTGCGCCCACTATCAACACGTCTAAAATTTCTTGACTCATTTTCTATCCTTTTTATTTTAATTCTTTTAATTCTCTTGGCGTTTTTCTTGTAAAATCGCTTCGTTCAAATCGCTCGCGCTGTCATACAACACGCTTTCAAGCATGCGTTTTTCATCGTCAAACTGACCGCTTTTAACCCCCCATAAAAACGCTATTAAGCCTACCAATCCCATAAGCACTGAGACAACTAACATGATGGTTAAAATTTCTGTATTCATCTCTATATCTTTTAGATTATTAGGATAATGCTGTCATTATATTATACTAAAAGATAGCGTTTAAATCACCAATAGGTTGAATAAGTTTGGATAACATGAAAATAAAAACGAATCAAAAGAGGGTTTTTATGCAAGAAGCGTTGTTGCGTTTTCAAGAGGGCTTTAAAGAGTGGGGTTATCTTATTTTATTTTTATATTCTTTAGGGGGTGGGTATGTGGGGATTGTCATCGCTTCCATTTTGAGCGCTACCACGCACGCTTTAGATATAAAAATAACCATTCTTGTCGCTTTTTTAGGGAATATGGTAGGGAGTGGGGCTCTTGTAATCTTTGCCCGCTATCAAAAAAGAGAGTTTTTAAAGTATTTTCATAAGCATAGAAGAAAGCTTGCTTTGGCGAGTTTGTGGGTGAAACGCTACGCCTTGCTCATGATTTTTGTCAATAAATATTTGTATGGGATTAAAAGCGTTGTGCCTTTGGCAATTGGTTTTAGCAAATACCCTTTAAAAAGGTTTTTATGGCTTAATGTTTTGTCCAGTTTTTTGTGGGCGCTAATCGTGGGGAGCGTTTCTTTTAAAGCGAGCGATTGGGTGAAAACGCTGTATGAAAGGCTTTCTCATTACACTTCGTTTTTTGTGATAAGCTTTGCTCTTATCGTGCTTTTAATATGGTTTTTATTGAAACGATATTCGCGCAAAATGGGTTTTTAAGCAAGATGTTTAATTAAATGTGCTAGACTATGCCCACAAGCATTCGCTAAAAGCGGGTGCGTTAATATCTTAAAAATAAGGATTGAGAACATGGGAAAAATTGGTATCTTTTTTGGGACAGACAGCGGGAACGCTGAAGCTATCGCTGAAAAAATCAGCAAGGCTATTGGTAATGCGGAAGTGGTTGATGTGGCTAAAGCTTCTAAAGATCAATTTAATAGCTTTACAAAGGTTATTCTAGTCGCTCCAACAGCGGGTGCTGGTGATTTGCAAACAGATTGGGAAGACTTTTTAGGCACGCTAGAATCGAGCGACTTTGCGAATAAAACCATTGGGCTTGTGGGCTTAGGCGATCAAGACACTTACAGCGAAACTTTCGCAGAAGGCATTTTCCACATTTATGAAAAAGCTAAAGCCGGCAAAGTAGTAGGGCAAACTTCTACTGATGGTTATCATTTTGAAGCTTCTAAAGCGGTAGAAGGCGGTAAATTCGTGGGTCTTGTGATTGATGAAGACAATCAAGACGATCTCACTGATGAGAGGATTTCAAAATGGGTAGAACAAGTTAAAGGTTCTTTCGCTTAATCTTTATAAGCCCTAAATTTTAGGGCTTTTTTAAACTTCTTTTTATATCTTTAATGCTAGAAATAGACAACCAAACCCCGCTGGAATCAGACTTTTTATTATTAGAAAAAATCGCAAATGTTTTAGCCCCCACTCAAATCATTGAGCTTGTTTTGGTGAGCGATGAAACCATGCGAGAAATCAACAGGGATTTAAGGGGTTGCGATTACGCTACCGATGTTTTGAGCTTCCCTTTAGAAGCGATTCCGCACGCCCCTTTAGGGAGCGTGGTGATTAATGCGCCATTAGCTCAAGAAAACGCCCTGAAATTAGGGCATAGCTTAGAAAATGAGATCGCTCTTTTATTCATTCATGGGGTGTTGCACTTGCTAGGCTATGACCATGAAAAAGATAAGGGTGAACAACGCCAAAAAGAGGGCGAACTCATTAAAATTTTTAACTTGCCTTTGAGTTTGATTGAACGCACACAGGATTAGTTTTAGATTGCTTTAATGCTTACAAATAAAGCTTTTAATTTCTTTTAAAATGGGGCTTTAATTATTTTGTCTTATATTTTAAATTTTATTTTATAGTAAAGGGGGGATAGGAGGTAAAACATTTTCTCCTGCAACCCCCAACTAAATCCCACTAATCCCCTAAGATCGCATTATAAAAAACTATCTCTTGACTAGCGTCAAACTCTTTCGTATTGGATTATAAAAAATGATTTTAGTATTTTTTCAAAGCCCTTCATAGTAATACGACTGCGTGATGCCTTTAATGAAAGTTAAGGGATCGTTGGTATTAGAACTCAAATGCTTTTTTAAAAGCGTTTTGATTTCCAAATCATTCACAGGACTCCTTTTTATCGCACTCAAATAAGCGGCTTTATCAATCCTTTCCCAAAGCACGATTTTTTTCAATTCCTTTTTAAGCAACAAATCAAGCCATATCCTTGTGGCTCTGCCATTACCTTCCAAAAAAGGGTGGGCGATATTCATTTCCACATATTTTTCTATGATTTGATTGAAATTATTTTGCGGCATGCTTTCAATTCTGGGTAAAATCAAATCCAAATACAAACAGTTAGCGAACCTGAAATTCCCTTTAGAGATATTTTTATCCCTGATTTTCCCGGCAAATTCATACAACCCTTCAAACAAAAACCGATGGATTTCTTGCAAGCCCTTGATTGTGCCTACTTCTATGGTGTCAATCAGACCGCTTTGGATCAAATGCTTGGCTTTTTCTAAACTCTGTCTGTCTAAATGCATCGCGCTGATTTTTTAAGAGTGTAATTTTTAGAGGCGCATTTTTTTCACGCTTTCATGGCATGCTTTTATAAACGCTCCTCTAACCCCCTTTTTTTCTAAAACGCTCAAGCCTTCAATCGTTGCGCCTTTAGGGGTGCAAATTTGCTCTATAATCACCTCAGGGCGTTCTTTTTCTAACAGCTTGGCAAAGCCTTTAAAACTCATTTTCACCAATTCTAAAGAATCTCTAGCGTTCAAGCCCTCTCTAATGCCGGCATCTTTCAAACCGCTCGCTACCAAGCTTAAAAAAGCGAGTGCGCTCCCGTTTGTCGCCACGCTAGAATCCACCTGCTCTTCATTGCCCACTCGCACGCAATTCCCAAAACTCTCAATAATACTCAAAGCTTTCTCGCTTATTGAAGGTGCAACCGATTTTTCACACACCGCCGTAGAAGATAGGGCGAATTTGCTCGCAATGTTAGGCATGCATTTTAAGTAATGTAAAGAATTAATCGCATCGCTTAAAGCTTCAAAACTCACGCCAGCTAGTGCGCTCAAAACGCTTTTAGCTTGCCCTTGATAATTAAAATCCTTAAGGTTGTAAGGCTTAAAAAGTAAAAACACGAATTTTTGGTGTATATCAATAGCGTCTTTATAAGGCACGATTTGAGCTTGAATGTTTTTTTCTTGTAAAAAGGGGGCGATTTTTTCAGGGTTTCTTCCGGTGATTTCTAAAATAAAACGCTTGGATAAGATCTCATGAGAGCCTTCTAAAATCGCTTGAGCCATATTCCCATAGCCGATGAATTGTAAGATTTCCATGACACACCCTTTTTTAAAACCCCATGATGTAATTGATATAGAAAGTATAAAGTCTCCTATAGCTCACATCAGCCCCGGCGCTATTCAAATACGCTTGATTGATGAGAGGCACTTTGATCCCAAATTCCACGCTCTTTTGGCTGATAACCCCTTGATTGTGGAATTTCTTAGCGAAACGCTTAAACTCCGCAAAGTTGGTGCGCACCCCAAAATTCAGCGCCACTTGAAAATTCGTTGAATGGATGTCATTAGCGTTCCCCCAGTTGTCAATGATTTGTTGCCTTAAGGAGCTAAGCCAGGTTGCGCCACCCAGTTGGACCCCAGCAAATAGCCCAAAATTCAACGCTTTAGTGTTGTAAGTCCTCCTGAACAAGTTCCATAAAAAATCCGTGCCTACCCCATAAGCAAAGATATTCGCTTTCACGCTTTGATTGGCTAGGCCTATTTCACTAAAGCCGTAATCAAAGAAAAAATAATGCCTAAGGCCCAATTTCCTAGCCTTACCAAAGAAGTATTTATAGCCTATGCCAACCCCTAAGCCGTTGCTCATGCCATGTTGGGTGCTTTTAGAGGCCGCATACTGGCTTAAAACGGGTTGAGAGCCGTAGTTATTGGCTTGATTTTGCGCGTTTTGAACCTGATTTCTGGCGTTAATCATCGCATCAATGAGCTTTTGTTGCACCATAAAGAAGGTTTTATCCCCTAAAAGCTGTCGTAAGGTTTGCGAGAACGACTGAATGGTGGTGGTGTTAGAAGTGATTTCTTGGAGCAAGGTTAAAATCGCATTAGGGCTAATATCGTTTTGCAAGGCTTGAAACCCTTGAGAAATAGCGCTCGTGATCGCTTGAAAAGCGCTTGTAAGACTAGTAGATACATTACTATCATTATTTTGGATAAACCCAGCGGTTTTAATAAATTCAGTGAGCAAATGGATTAAATTATTCGTATCGCTCACCCCATTCATAGGGATTGCCCCTAAAAGGTTGATAAGCCCACCGGAGCAAGTAGAGCTAGTGCCACTACTACCATTACACAAATTACTGAGACTGCTACTATTACTTTTTAGCGCTTCAAAGAATTGTTTTAAGCCGTTTTCAACGCCTTTATTATTCCCAGAGCTGGCGATAATGTTGGCTATTTTTTGGGCGTCATTATAGACTTTTTGCAAGCTATTATTTTCATTAGTGGTTGCGTTAGTGGTTGCGGTGGTGGCGCTTTGTGTTTTGCTAGGGGTGTAGCAATTGTTCCCACTCGTTCCATTGCTTCCGTTGGTGCTATTGCATGGCGTATAGCCGTTGTTACTGCCACTATTACCGCTACTATTATAAGTCCCTAATTTCCCATCGCTGGCGTCTGTGAGCATCTGGTAGGCTGTGTTGATTTGACTAGTCCCATTTCCACTGCTTCCCCCATTACTGCCCCCATTAACGCTCTTAAGATTTGTGATGATTTGATTGAGCAAACCATTACTAGTGAGCGTGATTTGTTGGACATTGTAGGTGATGCTGCTCCCACCACTGCTCCCGCTTTGAGTTGTCGCTTGTGTTTGATACCCTAAAGCGCTTTGCAACCCGCTGTAATAAGCCTTAGAATCGGACCACTGCTGATAGCACCAGTTGGTATTATTACTCCCATTCATTCCATTTGCGCATGGACTATTTGTATTTGCTGATCCGCTTGTTTGTTGGGTTTGCTGGCTTTGAGCGATCATGGCTTGCACTGAAGTGGGCGTTTGTTGGTCAATCGTATTGATGAGCTGGTAAAAATTCGCTCTCAATTGGATGCGTAAATCTTGGTTATTGCTAGTAGTTAAATTTTGCGATTGATTCCCATTGGTGTTATAAATCGCATTCGCCCAAGCTTGGATATTACTGCTTTGGCTTTGAAAAGCGCTTTGAATGCTTTGTTGGAAATTGCTGACATTTTGCAACACGGTGTTTAAAGCTCCCATTACCGTGCTGTTAGGAGATTGTGTGGTTGGCCCACTATTTTGGGCTAAATTAGTCGTTTTAGTTTCTTCTTCATTGTTCACAACCACCATCGCTTTCAGTTTGGGAGCGTTGCTTTTAGCTTGAGCGGTAGCGCTAGCCCCATTAGTAGAGCTTAAAATGTTTTGCAATTGGGAGTTCCCGCTGATACTCAAACCCCCAGAGTTGCCGCATGAGCTTGTCCCGGATTGTGTCCCATTAGTGCATAATATCTTGGCGTTTTTTTGCAAATTTTCTTCTGAAGTTTTTAAAGAGTTATAAACGCTCCACACTTGAGAAACCAAGTTGAAAGAATTCACGCCGATCTGCTCTTTGCCCCCTATGGTTTGGACTTTGGAGGTAGCGACTAAAGAATTATCAAAGCTGTTTGTGCTGTTTGTAGAGCCATTTGTGGAGCTTGTGGCTGAGCATGAAATCCCGCTAGAAGCATCGCTAGAAAGGCTTCCAGTAGCACTTGCGCAATCATAGGCGCTGATATTTTGCCCTTGAGCGTTGGTAACCGTGCCGATTTGGTAATTGTTAGAAGTGTTTTTGAGCAAGTTTTTAGGCTCAGTGAAACTGATCCAAGAAATTTGTTTTAAAGCGTTATTGTATTGTTCTATCGTGCTTTCATAGGCTTGGAAATTCAAGGCGTTGTGCAAGTTGTTTAAAATATAAGTGGTGTTGTTGATCGCATTGTTGTCTAAAGCGTTGATAGCAACGCTTTGAAGCTTTTGAGCGATGGCTTGGACTTGCTGGTTGGCTTGGTTGTTTGAAGTGGGGGTTGCGGCTAAAGGGGCTAAATTTTGGATGAATTGCTCCAAACACTGGACTTGATTGGTACAACCATTGGGGTTATTTTGGTTATTAGCGCTTAATTCCCCTTGTAAGGTGTTCATTAAAAGGGTGTTGTTGTATTGTTGTTGGTTGTTGCTGTTTGAAGAAGTAGAGCCTAAAATGGAATTAGCTGGATAGAATACGACTTGTCCTGGTGGGTTTAGCACCACATGCGTTGAGGTTGTGGTAGGGAAAACCCCCACCCCTAAAGTGTTTAAAGCGTTAACAAGAGCGCTCACATAAGCGGTATTATTGCTAGAGGCATTCACCGCATCGGTCAGATTGGAGAGTAAGGATTGCGCGTAAGTGGTGCTAGTGGTTTTAGTGATGCTGTGTTCAATTTGTTGCAATAATTCCGCCATGGATTGCGCGGTGCTTTGGAGCTGGGCTTTGACTTCTTGGGTGTTGTTGCTGGGATTAAGGCTATTGATAGAGCTAATGATGCTAGTGCTTAGCGCGATGCCTTTATCAAACGCGCTCTGGGTGTTGGAAAGGAGTTTGGCTGTGATTTGTGAAGAGTGGGCTTTTAAGGGATCAGAGCTTCCTTTAAGCCCTATGATTTGCTGGGAAATGCTAGAGATTTGACGGCTAGAATAAAAGTCTTTTCTTTTGCCAATTTGGTTTAAGATATTAGAAATGCCCTCTAATTGGTTGCCAACAGTGTTACTCACGCCATAGCCTAAAGCGTCAATGACGCTTTGAGAGCTTAAAGTGATTAAACCGGTAGTAGGCCCTGCAATATTGATCGCGCTTTGGGTTACGCTATTGATGATATTTTGATTTTCTAAAAGTTGTTTGTTATTGATGAATTGTTGCGTGCCACCGATTTGATAGCCTACAGACATATACCAGCCATTGTCTTCAGCTAAGAGGGAGCTAACCAAAAAGAATAGTATGAATTTTTTAGTTTTTTTTATCATATATTTTCCCTTATTTTGTTTGATTAAAAGCCTATGTTGTAGCCCACATAAAAACTAAAGGCTCTTCTATATTTCGCTGTAACGCCTTCTGATTGGTAATAGGTGTGATAAAGCACCGGTATTTTAAGGCCAAATTCTACCCCTTGAGAAAAACGGGATCTTTTTTGATGAGCGATTTTGGAAAAATTAGTCCTTATGCCTAAATCAAAAAGGAATTGGAAAGAAGTGTCTTTGGGCTTAAGATGGTTGCCATCCACTTGATCTAAAAAATTCGTTTTCCAGGTTTGCCCTGCAAGTTGGATGCCGGCAAAAAAACCTATATCTATCGCTTCAGTCCCTCTTTTTCGGGTAAAAACATTATAAAGAAAGTCTGTGCCTGCCCCATAGCTAGAGAGAGTGGCTTTCACTAAAGAAGATCCTGTGCCAAATTGCGCGTAACCAAAATCATAAAAGCCATAATACCTAAGCCCAAACATGCGCTTTTTGCCGAAAAATTGCTTATAGCCCATTTTCACGCCAAAGCCGTTCATGTTATTAGAATTAGAGTTATGCTCCAAAAAATTCCTAGCAAAGCCCATTTGATAGACTTGATTCACTTTAGTTTGCATTTCATCAATCACCCCACCAATCACTGCTTTAGAGCGATAAAGCCCATAAGCCATTAAAGTTTTTGCCGTGGGGGAATAGGGGTTGGCTAAGATCCTGTCTATTTGCGCGGGGGTGGGGGCGTTTGTGGCTTGCTCTAGTTGGTTCATGATGACTTTTTGTTCTTGCTGGGCTTGTTGTGGGGTTAAAGTATTTTGTGGGGTTTGACTATTAGCACCATTCAATTGCCCCCCATAGCTAGGCAAGAAATTCAAACCTTTATTGTTTAAATCCAAATAGGGGGCGACCCAATTGGTGATGAAATTCCCATACGCTACGGTGTTACTAAGCAAGCTTTCCCCATAGTTGATCGCATCTTGCATCTGGCTATAGCTTGAAGTGCCTGTCAGTTTAGCGGCTTTATTGGCGAAATTTTGCATGCCTGAAAAAATCATAGAAGCGGTGATGCCATTAGCGATGATGCTATCCGCTAAATAATAGACTGCCGAGCTGGGGTGGTAGGTGTATTGGCCATTGCCTGATCCAACTGTCGCTCCAGCGGGTAAGTTTTTTAAGGGCGCTTGGGTAGTGCCATTAGTGCCGTTTTTGGTGTAATAACCCGGGCCGCTAAAGCTTTGGTAGCCTTGTTGGGAATCGCTGCCATTAGGGGCTTTGTTGTAAGTGAAGCCAAATTGCTTTTCATTCGCTAGCCCCCCTAAAATCCCTGCTTGCATTAAAGCCTGGAAGATGTTTTGGGCGTTTTGAGCGATAGATTTAGCTTCATTGGTAGCGGTGCATTGGTTTTGAGTGCTGCAAATGGTTTGATTACTTGTGGCTAAGCCGTCTTGTAAAAGGTGTTGCAACACTTCGGGGCTAAAATTTACAGAGCTGCCGCTAGGGGCGCTAAAGGATTTATTCGTTAAGGTTTGGTTATACCAGAGCGTGGTTAAAGCGTTGGTAATATCATCGTTTAAAGCGTTCATGGTATTGGCTAGACCCTCAGGCAAGGCAATAACAGTGCTTTGATTGCCAAATTTGACTTCAACGAGTTTAGCGTTAGGAAGATTTTCAGGGTTACGGATTAAAGTCTCGCCGATGAGTTGGGTGAGCTTGTTTAAATTATTGACTAAAGATTGCATATCAAAAGTGGCATTGACATTGCCTCTTGGGGGGTTGTTGCCTGTATCGCCATTTTGGGCGTTTTGTTGATAGCCCCCCGCATAGAGCAAACATCTTTTAGAAGGATCAGGGCAGAGCATTTGCATTAAAACCCTAGTTTGTTGGCCCATCGCTTCTAAATAATAGGCTAAAGGC
The DNA here is from genome assembly GCF_000274605.1 of Helicobacter pylori NQ4053. NCBI lineage: Bacteria > Pseudomonadati > Campylobacterota > Epsilonproteobacteria > Campylobacterales > Helicobacteraceae > Helicobacter > Helicobacter pylori. Next base: position 136,632 of record NZ_AKNV01000006.1, on the reverse strand, counting down.
ACCGCTGCAGATTCTAGAGCGATAGCGTTTTGGCGGATGTAGGTGGATGCGTCTTGACTGGCGTTAAGCCCTGAGTTATCTACCCTTTGAACGGCTAGAGAAGTTTGATAACTCACCCCCATAAAAAACCCGTCATCTTCTGCCACTAAGGGATTGAGAAAAAATAAGGGGAGTAGGCTAGAATAGATAAGCCATTTTTTATTAAAAACAAAGTTTTGCAAGGGGTTATCCTTTTCTTTTTATAAAGATTTGAGCTATCCTAAATTTTATCTTATTTATCGCTTAAGTTTAATGGTTAGTCGCTTAATTGTTGATTAAAATGGGCTGTTTTAGGCGCTCAAAATCGTTTCAATGATGGTTTTTGCGCCGTCTTTAGCGATTTTTTGTTGCAATTGGTTGCTGATAGTGGTTAGGTTTTTATTGCCTTGATCGTCTTTTTGGTTGAGCTTTCTAATAACTTCAAAGAGTTTTTTAGGCAATAATTCATTTTGAGGCACAACATAGCATAAGTTTTCTTTTTCAAATTCTAAGACATTGTAATACTGGTGGTTATTGCTCGCAAAAGGGTAGGGGATAAAAATCGTGGGTAAGCCATTGGCACACAATTCCCACACACTACTAGCACCCGCTCGGCTCACGCACAAATCCGCTCTGTGCATGACTTCTGTGATGTTGTTGTGGAAAGCGAACAAATCTATCTTATCCAACAGCCCTAATTCCTGGTAAAAAAAACGCATTCTTTCATGAGCGTTTGAGCCGCAAATGTGCGTGATTTTAATCCCTTGTTTGGTGAGTTTGGGAGCGTTTAATAACGCAAATTCATTGATCGCTTTCGCCCCTTGAGAACCGCCTAAAAATAAGATATGTTTGATTTCAGTTCGAGTCCTGGCGGAATCAAAAAAAACGTTTTGCACGGGATAGGAGGTTAAAACATGATTTCCTTTATCTTTAAAAGCGTAGCTTGAAAACACCGCCTTAGCTTTAGGGGAAAGGTAGCGATTAAGAGAGCCTTTAATGGCGTTTTGCTCATGGATATAAAGGGGTATTTTATTAAGCAAGCTTGCAAAACTCGCCGGCCCTGCACTAAACCCTCCCACGCTAATGGTGTGCGTGATCTGGTGTTTTTTTAAAATCTCTTTGGCTTTGAAAGTCGCTTTAATTTGCAAGAATAAAGAGCCTATTTTTTTAAAAAAGCTTTTATTGACCACGCCTTGCGTGTTGAAAAAATAGCGTTCGCTAAATAAGGGGCTGTTTTCAAACCATTCTCTATCTTGCCCATAAGTGGAGCCTAGATAAATAGCCTCTATGCCTTGCTTTTCTAATTCTATGGCTAAGGCTTTAGCGATAGAGAGATGCCCCCCTGTGCCTCCCCCTGTAAGAGCGAATTTCATGCTAGAAACCCTTAAGCTCGTTCTCTTTCTTGAATCACAAAGCTTTTTAAAGGATCTCTAAAGCCAAAATCCGGGTAATCCATCATAGAAAGCGCGACTTGAGCGCCAAAGCCATTTTTGGAATTAAACACTAAGGGGGCTAAGAAATTAACCATAGAATCTTCTAAATTTTTTTGCAACACGACCACGCAATACACCTCCACTTTGGAATGAGAATCTAATTCTAGCAGTAATTCTATATATTTGGGTATCACAAAGCTGTATTCCCTCAAACAATAAGGATTCACTAAGACCATATCCAACGCCATGGGTGAGTTCGTTTGACTAACCAATCGGCTGAATAAGGAATCAATTTTTTCCAAACGCACTTCATTGATATGCTCAAATCCTAAAATAGGGGCTTTTAAAAAGTAATTCACTGGGCTATCCTTTTTAATTTAAATGCTTTGTTGTATAATTTTAAAAAAATACGCAACAATTAAAAGCGTAAAAGCAAAAGGCGTTCCAAATCCAACCATTTTTTAAGGAACGCTCTATTTTAGGATAATAATGATAATGAAACAAGAACCCACCACCTACCAACCAGAAGAGATAGAAAAAAAGATTTATGACATTTGCTCTCATAGGGGGTATTTTGAAATTGATGGCAATGAAAAAATCCAAGAAAAAAACAAACGATTTTGCTTGATGATGCCCCCTCCTAATGTGACCGGCATCTTACACATAGGGCATGCTTTAACTTTAAGCTTGCAAGATATTTTAGCGCGCTATAAGCGCATGGACGGGTATAAGACTTTGTATCAGCCCGGGCTTGATCACGCCGGCATTGCGACGCAAAATGTCGTGGAAAAGCAGCTTTTAAGTCAAGGGATTAAAAAAGAAGATTTAGGGCGTGAAGAGTTCGTTCAAAAAGTGTGGGAGTGGAAAGAAAAGAGTGGGGGAGCGATTTTAGAGCAAATGAAGCACTTAGGCGTGAGCGCGGCCTTTTCTAGGACTCGTTTCACGATGGATAAGGGCTTGCAAAGAGCGGTTAAATTGGCGTTTTTGAAATGGTATGAACAAGGTCTCATCGTTCAAGACAATTACATGGTGAATTGGTGCACTAAAGATGGGGCGTTAAGCGATATTGAAGTGGAGTATGAAGAGCGTAAGGGGGCGTTGTATTATATTAGATATTATTTAGAAAATCAAAAAGATTATTTAGTGGTGGCCACCACGCGCCCTGAAACTTTGTTTGGCGATAGCGCGCTTATGGTCAATCCTAACGATGAGAGATACAGGCATTTAGTGGGGCAAAAAGTGATCTTGCCTTTAATCAATCGCACAATCCCTATTATCGCTGATGCGCATGTAGAAATGGAGTTTGGCACAGGGTGTGTGAAGGTTACCCCTGGGCATGATTTTAACGATTATGAAGTGGGCAAACGCCACCATTTGGAAATGATTAAAATCTTTGATGAAAAGGGGATTTTGAACGCGCATTGTGGGGAGTTTGAAAATTTAGAACGATTAGAGGCTAGAGATAAGGTCGTAGAAAGATTAAAAGAAAACGCCTTATTAGAAAAGATAGAAGAGCACACGCATCAAGTGGGGCATTGCTATCGTTGCCATAATGTGGTAGAGCCTTATGTGTCTAAGCAATGGTTTGTCAAGCCTGAAATCGCTCAAAGTTCCATTGAAAAAATCCAACAAGGTTTAGCACGATTCTACCCTTCTAATTGGATCAATAATTATAACGCTTGGATGAGGGAATTACGCCCTTGGTGTATCAGCAGGCAATTGTTTTGGGGGCATCAAATACCGGTGTTTACTTGTGAAAATAACCACCAGTTTGTAAGCCTAGACACCCCTTTAAGTTGCCCTACTTGTAAGAGTGAAAAACTAGAGCAAGATAAAGATGTGCTAGACACATGGTTTAGTTCAGGGCTATGGGCGTTCTCTACTTTGGGGTGGGGGCAAGAAAAAAGCGGTTTGTTTAATGAAAACGATTTGAAAGATTTCTACCCTAACACAACGCTCATTACTGGGTTTGACATCCTCTTTTTTTGGGTGGCTAGGATGCTCTTTTGCAGCGAATCGCTTTTAGGCGAATTGCCTTTTAAAGACATTTACTTGCACGCCTTGGTTAGGGACGAAAAGGGCGAAAAAATGAGCAAATCTAAAGGTAATGTGATCGATCCTTTAGAGATGATAGAAAAATACGGCGCGGATAGCTTGCGTTTCACTTTAGCCAATTTGTGCGCTACGGGTAGGGACATTAAGCTTTCTACTGCGCATTTAGAAAATAACAAGAATTTCGCCAACAAGCTTTTTAATGCGGCGAGTTACTTGAAACTCAAACAAGAATCTTTTAAAGATAAAGAGCGTTTGAATGAATACCAAACGCCTTTGGGGCGTTATGCGAAATCGCGCTTGAATCTTGTTGCTAAAGAGGTTCGTAACGCTTTAGACAATTATCGTTTTAATGACGCCACGACTTTATTGTACCGCTTTTTGTGGGGGGAATTTTGCGATTGGTTCATTGAATTTTCTAAAGTGGAAAATGAAGCGATAGACGAATTAGGGAGCGTGTTAAAAGAGGCTTTAAAACTCTTGCACCCTTTCATGCCCTTTATCAGTGAGTCTTTATACCACAAGCTCAGTAACACGGATCTAGAAAACGCTCATTCTATCATGATCATGCCTTACCCTAAAGATTTGGCGCAAGATGAAAAATTAGAGCATGAATTTGAAGTGATCAAAGATTGCATTGTGTCTTTAAGGCGTTTAAAAATCATGCTAGAAACCCCACCGATTGTTTTAAAAGAAGCGAGCGTGGGATTGAGGGAGAAAATAGAAAACACAGAGCGTTTGCAAAATTACGCCCAAAAATTAGCGAGGTTAGAAAAAGTCAGCGTGATTAGTTCTAAGCCTTTAAAGAGCGTGAGCGATGTGGGGGAATTTTGCCAAACTTATGCGAATTTAGAAAATCTTGATTTAAGCCCGCTCATTGCTCGTTTAAAAAAGCAGCTAGAAAAACTGGAAAAAGAAAAACTAAAACTCAATTTGCACAATGAAAATTTTGTCAAAAACGCGCCTAAAAGCGTGCTAGAAAAAGCCAAAGAGAGTTTAAAAACGCTTTTGGAAAAAGAAAGTAAAATTAAGCAAGAATTGGATTTGTTAGAACAACCATAATAAAAAGGATAGAAAATGTTTCAAGCGTTAAGCGATGGGTTTAAAAACGCGCTCAATAAAATCCGCTTTCAAGATGATGAAAAAGCGCTAGATCGGGCGTTAGATGAATTGAAAAAAACGCTTTTAAAAAACGATGTGCATCATAAAGTGGCTAGAGAATTGCTCAAAAAAGTGGAAAGCCAGACTAAACTTAGTGGCATTGGCAAGCAGCAATTTTTAGACGCTTTAGAAAAGAGTTTGTTAGAAATCTTAAGCGCTAAAGGGAGCAGTGGTTTTACTTTCGCTCAAACGCCCCCTACCGTGGTTTTAATGGCAGGTTTGCAAGGGAGCGGTAAGACAACCACCACCGCTAAACTCGCTCATTATTTAAAAACCAAAAATAAAAAAGTGCTTTTATGCGCATGCGATTTGCAACGCCTAGCGGCGGTGGAGCAATTAAAGGTTTTGGGCGAACAGGTGGGCGTGGAAGTTTTTTATGAAGAAAATAAAAGCGTGAAAGAAATCGCCAACAACGCTTTAAAAAAGGCTAAAGAAGCGCAATTTGATGTTTTACTTGTGGATAGTGCGGGGCGTTTAGCCATTGATAAAGAGCTTATGCAAGAATTAAAGGAAGTTAAAGAAGTCTTAAACCCCCATGAAGTGCTGTATGTCGCAGACGCCTTGAGCGGGCAAGATGGGGTCAAAAGCGCGAACACCTTTAATGAAGAAATAGGCGTGAGCGGGGTGGTGTTAAGCAAGTTTGATAGCGATTCTAAAGGGGGTATCGCCTTAGGCATCACTTACCAATTAGGCCTACCCTTGCGTTTTATTGGGAGCGGGGAAAAAATCCCTGATTTAGACGTGTTTGTGCCTGAAAGGATTGTGGGGCGTTTGATGGGGGCTGGAGATATTGTCTCGCTCGCTGAAAAAACCGCCAGCGTTTTAAACCCTAATGAAGCCAAAGATTTAAGCAAAAAGCTCAAAAAAGGGCAATTCACTTTCAACGATTTTTTAAACCAAATTGAAAAAGTGAAAAAATTAGGCTCTATGAGTTCTCTGATCTCTATGATTCCGGGTTTAGGGAATATGGCAAGCGCGCTAAAAGACACGGATTTAGAAAGCTCTTTAGAAGTGAAAAAAATCAAGGCTATGGTCAATTCCATGACCAAAAAAGAGCAAGAAAACCCCGAGATTTTAAACGGCAGCCGAAGAAAAAGGATCGCTTTAGGGAGCGGCTTAGAAGTGTCTGAAATCAATCGCATCATCAAACGCTTTGATCAGGCGAGCAAAATGGCGAAACGACTCACGAATAAAAAGGGTATTAGCGATTTGATGAATCTAATGAGTCAGGCTAAAAATCAAACGCCCCCTAAAATGCGTTAAGTTTTAAGCATGTTTTAGGCGCTTTTGTTGTATAATCTCAAATTTAATACGAATATTTTAGGAGATTTTTGTAATGACAGTCATTAGACTCACTCGTATCGGGAGAAAGAAAAAGCCTTTTTACAGAGTGGTGGTAACCGATTCTAGGAAAAGAAGGGATGGAGGCTGGATTGAATCCATTGGGTATTACAACCCTTTGAGCGAGCCTAAAGATATTAAGATTGATAAGGAACGCTTGAATTACTGGAAAAGCGTGGGGGCTAAAATGAGCGAGAGGGTGGAAAAACTTTCTCAAAAAGCCTAAGGTTTTGTGAGGCTAAATGAGCGAATTAGATCCTTTGAACACGCCTTTTTCTCAAGCTGATTGTAAGGACTATTCGTATTGCGTGGCAACTTTTTTAGAAAAATATTTAAAAAAGGTTGTTTCTTTCCCGCAAGCTTTGAGCGTGGAGTACACGCTTTTAGAAGATAAAGTCAAGCAAATCACGATTTATACCCACCCATCAGACATGGGGCATGTGATTGGCAAAGAGGGCAAAATGGTGAGCGCGATTAAGGCGTTCGTTTCTGGTGTGAAAGCCAAAGACGGGTTTTCTTATAAAATCGTTGTTTTTGCGAGTAATGATAAAAATGGTGATAAAAATCCCCATGCTTTAGGCGATCAAACGCCTTGAATGGTTTCTATGCTTTTAGTGGGCAGAATTGGTAAAAGCGTGGGGCTTAATGGGGGGTTAAAGCTTCATTTAGAGAGCGATTTCCCGGAGTGTTTAAAAAAGGGCGTTAAGGTGAGCGTCGCTCCAACCAACGCTTTCTCTCGAGCTTCTTCTTTTAAAGAATATACAATCCATTCTTATGAACATGCCAAAAACCTGTTGTTTTTAGAAACTATCCACACGCCCGAAAAGGCTAAAGAGCTGACTAATTTAGGGCTTTTTATGAGTGAAGAAGAGAGCAAGAAACTTTGCGTTTTAAAAGAGGGTGAGTTTTTTTATTGCGATTTAGTAGGGCTTAGCGTGGTGGAAGAAAACGAGATTCTAGGAAAAGTCATAGAAATCCAAAGGATTTCTCAAACAGATTATTTCATGGTTGAAACCACGCTTAACTTGGTTGAAAAAGGTTTGGCTAAGATTTTTTTAATCCCTTATAGGGATTTTTATATCAAAGAAATCCTTTTGCAAGACAAAAAAATAACCACCCATAACGCTAAAACGCTTTTAGAGAATAGTTGAGTGAAATTCAGCGTTTTAACCCTTTTCCCGCAACTCGTATGGCCTTATTTTGAAGATTCTATTTTAAAAAGAGCGTTAGAAAAAAACCTTTTTGAATTAGAAGTGTTAAACCTTAGAGATTTTAGCGCTAATAAATATCAAAAAGCGGATCACACGCTCATTGGTGGGGGTGCGGGGCAGATTTTAGACCCAGAGATGATAGAAAACGCGCTCCACTCTGTTAAAAACCCTAAACACACGATTTTTTTAAGCGCGGTGGGCAAGCCTTTCAAGCAAATAGACGCGATGCGTTTGGCTCAAAAAAAGCATGTCATTTTGGTGTGCGGGCGTTATGAGGGCTTTGATGAACGATCTATTGAACTTGGTGCTGATGAGGTTTTTTGTATAGGCGATTTTATTTTAACAGGGGGCGAGCTTGGGGCGTTGTGCTTGATAGATAGTATCGCTCGCCACATTCAAGGGGTTTTGGGTAACGCCCAATCTTTAGAAAATGAGAGTTTTGAAAATGATTATTTGGAGGCCCCTAATTTCGCTAACGCTGTTTTTAAATCCAAAGAAATCAATAAAATCCCTACACCTTTAGAATATTCTAAAGGAAATCATGCTAAAATCAAGCAACTAAAACTTGATTTGTCAAAATTAAGGACAAAATTTTACCGCCTTGATTTATTCAAACAGCACAAATCATGAAATTGACATTAAGGAAAACACATGAAAAACCGCTACATTCAGCAGTTTGAAGACGCTCAATTAAAAGACAAGACCATGCCAGCATTTAAAGCCGGCGATACTTTAAGGCTTGGTATCACCATTAAAGAAGGCGAAAAAACACGAACTCAGTATTTTGAAGGCGTGTGCATTGCGATTAGAGGCAATGGCGTGGATAAGACTTTTTGCGTGCGTAAAATAGGGGCTAACAATATCGGCGTGGAGAAAATTTTCCCTTTTTATAGCGAAAGTTTGGCGAGCGTTGAGGTGTTGCGCGTGGGCAGGGTACGCCGCGCGAAGCTCTACTACTTGCGCGATAGGAGAGGTAAGGCAGCAAGGATTAAAGAAGTCCGCCATTAACTTCAAGGCTTTTTATCAGTCATGCTTCAATCAATGCTGATGGGTAGAACGCTCTTTAGGGGTTGAAATCCGTTTTTTAACCGCTTCTCTTAAAATTAGTGTAGAACTTTTTAAATGGATTGGATTGGCTTGAAAAAGAGTTTTTAATCCCTTTTTAGTTTTTACTACCAACTTTTTTAAAGTTTTCTTTAGTGTTGGCATTCGTTTTTTCAAGGCAAAGTTTTAATAACTTCTTTTCTAGATAACTTCTTTTCTGGCTTGCTATCTGTTAAAAAAGGTTAAAAGCGTTTTTTACCATCAAAATACAAAAAGCCTGACGCAAGTTGGGCGATAACTCCTTGAAAAATCGATCCTTGGGAGGTTAGGGGGATTAAAGGATTGATGAGAATATTAAATGCGAAATATCCCCCTATGTTTTCAAGAAAGTTTTACTATAAAGTTTTTAAAAAATGAAAGAAATTAATTAAGGCTTTGAGTGTCTGTATTTGATGAGAACAGAACCTTTATTTTAAAAAACAAGGCATGTTTAAATCCCATGCTATACTCAAACCCTTATGGCAAAATTCATATTTTGGGAGAAAGCATGGAAAAAACTGAAACCACGATTTTTGTGGATTGGGAAAATCTCCTCGCCGATTTGAAAGCAATCCAAGAAACGGATGAGCGTTTAAAAGAGTCTAATTTTAATTTCAACAATCCCGATCAACTCTCAGCGCTAATCCGTTCGTTTTTGGAGCCTGAAGAGGAATTGAAGCGGATCTATTTTTATGTATCTGAGCCTTTCACAGAAGCTGAACCTAGAATCAAGAGCGATAAAAAAGAAGAGCTTGAAAAGTATAAAGAGAATAGTCCCAAAGATTATGAGGAAAGAGTGCGTAAATCAGGGATTATGCAATCTTTCAACCATGCGATCGCCCAACAAAATCAAGTGAAATTACGAGTCGGGCGGGTAAAGTTCAAATTCGTATATAAGTTCGAAGACAAAGAAGTCTATAATGGTCTAGAAGCCAAGATTTTCATACCTTACTTAAAGTTGCGTCAAAAACAAGTTGATGCACTGTTGGCACACGATATTACCAAGCTGTATTGCACCAAACAAGGAGGGTGTATTTTGCTGTTCAGCAGGGATACCGATTTTGTGCCTGTGTTAGAAGCCGCTTGGGAGAAAGGCTTTGAAGTCTTCATCGCCAACATTCAAGAAAGCCCCAATTCTGTCCCTTCAGACTTGAAGAAGTCTTGCAATGTGAGAGAGTGCAGTGTCGCTGAAATTGTAGATAACTTGCCTCAGCACACCCCCAAGAAAAAGAACTTTTCCCCCAACGAGCCTTTTAACAACCCATTTAAAGACCAACTTTTTAAGAAGAACTAACGCGCTTCCCCCCACTAAGGGGACAAAAAAGCACCCAATTTAAAAGGGTTAGCTTAAGCGGATTTTTTCTAAATCCATGATTTCATTTTTTGCTCTACTATGGAGTGATTTTTGAAAACGGAGATAAATTAGCGCTTATAGTAGTGGTTTTATGGAGAATGCGCGCGTGTTTTTTGGCGGTATTTAGATTTTTCAAAACCCAATTATTTTAAAATTTTAACTTACTCTGTCAAAAATTTTTATAGTTTAAGCAAACCTTAAGCTTTCTATGACTATACTTTCATTTCCTTGTTTCAGCAAGGGCTTTTAAAAAGTCGCTTGATACCTTACAAGGATAGCTGATTAAAAGCAAACGATCTTTGAAAACTAAGCAAATTGATAGAAGTTCTTTTTAAAGGGATATTCTAAATGATTTAAGGATAACTTATTTGAAAGAGTGAGGGTTTTTATAACTTTCATTCTTTTATAAGAAATTCTTATCCAACCAGTGCCAATCAATTTCATTGATTATGATGATTATATCATTATGATTGATGACTGATATGGCATGAGAGTATTTTAGGTTAGCGTTTGGCTAAACCTTTTTAAAAAGTTTCTTTCTGTTTTGTTGTTGTAATACTTAAGAACACAACCCGTTTTATTCAATAATCAAATAAAACGAGTTCTTGTGATACGCTAAAGCTGTTGTTAGGAATAACAACAGCCTATCAAAAAACAAAAGAGCTTTGGGACAAACACTTTTATGGAGAGTTTGATCCTGGCTCAGAGTGAACGCTGGCGGCGTGCCTAATACATGCAAGTCGAACGATGAAGCTTTCTAGCTTGCTAGAAGGCTGATTAGTGGCGCACGGGTGAGTAACGCATAGGTTATGTGCCTCTTAGTTTGGGATAGCCATTGGAAACGATGATTAATACCAGATACTCCCTACGGGGGAAAGATTTATCGCTAAGAGATCAGCCTATGTCCTATCAGCTTGTTGGTAAGGTAATGGCTTACCAAGGCTATGACGGGTATCCGGCCTGAGAGGGTGAACGGACACACTGGAACTGAGACACGGTCCAGACTCCTACGGGAGGCAGCAGTAGGGAATATTGCTCAATGGGGGAAACCCTGAAGCAGCAACGCCGCGTGGAGGATGAAGGTTTTAGGATTGTAAACTCCTTTTGTTAGAGAAGATAATGACGGTATCTAACGAATAAGCACCGGCTAACTCCGTGCCAGCAGCCGCGGTAATACGGAGGGTGCAAGCGTTACTCGGAATCACTGGGCGTAAAGAGCGCGTAGGCGGGATAGTCAGTCAGGTGTGAAATCCTATGGCTTAACCATAGAACTGCATTTGAAACTACTATTCTAGAGTGTGGGAGAGGTAGGTGGAATTCTTGGTGTAGGGGTAAAATCCGTAGAGATCAAGAGGAATACTCATTGCGAAGGCGACCTGCTGGAACATTACTGACGCTGATTGCGCGAAAGCGTGGGGAGCAAACAGGATTAGATACCCTGGTAGTCCACGCCCTAAACGATGGATGCTAGTTGTTGGAGGGCTTAGTCTCTCCAGTAATGCAGCTAACGCATTAAGCATCCCGCCTGGGGAGTACGGTCGCAAGATTAAAACTCAAAGGAATAGACGGGGACCCGCACAAGCGGTGGAGCATGTGGTTTAATTCGAAGATACACGAAGAACCTTACCTAGGCTTGACATTGAGAGAATCCGCTAGAAATAGTGGAGTGTCTGGCTTGCCAGACCTTGAAAACAGGTGCTGCACGGCTGTCGTCAGCTCGTGTCGTGAGATGTTGGGTTAAGTCCCGCAACGAGCGCAACCCCCTTTCTTAGTTGCTAACAGGTCATGCTGAGAACTCTAAGGATACTGCCTCCGTAAGGAGGAGGAAGGTGGGGACGACGTCAAGTCATCATGGCCCTTACGCCTAGGGCTACACACGTGCTACAATGGGGTGCACAAAGAGAAGCAATACTGCGAAGTGGAGCCAATCTTCAAAACACCTCTCAGTTCGGATTGTAGGCTGCAACTCGCCTGCATGAAGCTGGAATCGCTAGTAATCGCAAATCAGCCATGTTGCGGTGAATACGTTCCCGGGTCTTGTACTCACCGCCCGTCACACCATGGGAGTTGTGTTTGCCTTAAGTCAGGATGCTAAATTGGCTACTGCCCACGGCACACACAGCGACTGGGGTGAAGTCGTAACAAGGTAACCGTAGGTGAACCTGCGGTTGGATCACCTCCTTTCTAGAGAAAAGCTTTTAATATTCGCTTATTGAAAGCCAAGAGTATTACCTGACAAAAGAACTTCTTGTTGCTTAGTTTTGAAAGATTGAGCTTATTCTTTCTTTTTTTACTTCTTGATTTTGTTTAATTCTTGTTTGCTTATTGTTTGTTATTTCTTAATGCTTATATTTTTAGTTGTTGGTGTCTTTATATTTAATGTTTAATGTGTTTAGTTTACTTGTTGTTTGTTATTTCTTACTTATTGCGTTTTAATTTTTATGTCTTAATCGTTTGTTTTTTACGCTTTAATATTAAAGTTTTAGTTTTGGTGTTTTGCTTCTTGTTTCTTTGTGTTCTTAAGGTTTTTTACTGCTTGTGGTTTGTGGTTGTTGTTTAATGTTTTTAGTTTGTTGTTTCACCTTGTCTTTTGCTTGCTTGATTTTGGTTTGATTGTGTTTCGTGTTTGTGTTTTATTTTTCTTAAATCTCATTTCTTTTGTTTGAGTGTTGGATTTAGTGTTGGACTTTCTTAATTCTTATGTTTGATTTTTTGATTCTTGTTTCTTTGTGTTCTTAAGGTTTTTTACTGCTTGTGGTTTGTGGTTGTTGTGTTGGAGTTTTACTTGTTACTTCTTGGGTTTTAATTTCTTTCGGATCTAATTGAACAAGTTGTTGGCGTTCAAAATTGCGTGCCTGAAAATCAATGCAATAACTCAAAAATAATAGAATCGTTTTCATAGGGGGCAACTAGGTGCATGCCAGAATAATGGAATTGAGTGCAAGAAAGTGCAATAAATGTGCTGTAGGGTTTTAATAAGGGATTTCTATTGTGTGGGTTGAGTTTGATAACACTTCCAAAAGCAATTGGTTTTATACTTTTGTTTTCATCAGATTGGCTTTGTAAAATAACTTATTCTAAAAAATGATTGATGAGCGGTGCTCTATGCGCTGATGCGGGTCTGGGGATAGACGCCTTTTGTAATGCTGATGCAAGACTTCTTCCCATTGTATTATTCTCTAAAACTTGCGCTTTTGGGACAACTTGCAACTGATCAATCATTATCTCAATTGCTTCATTTATAATGTAGTTTTTATGCGAAGGGTATTTTTTGCCTTTTTTATTTTTTGTTGTTTGTGGGAATGCTAAGAAAAAGTCCTTACCTTCATAGATGACAAAATAAGGGCGTTTTTCTCGTTGCTCATGACCTTTATTATGTCTGTTTTTATAATAAATGTCCATGTTAATAACTCCTTATTTAAAGCCCTATTTTACTGAACTTATTGGATAAAACCTGCTTAAGTTAAATTGATCCCATTCTGTTATAAAATATAAAAAATCAAATCTTAAAGGAAAATCATGCAAGAAAATCAGACCATTCCTTTTAAATGCCCCAAGTGTCAAGCGCCAATTAATGTGAGTGAAGCGCTATACAAACAGATTGAGCTAGAAAATCAAAGCCGGTTTTTAGCCCAGCAAAAAGCGTTTGAAAAAGAAGTGAATGAAAAAAGAGCGCAGTATCACACTCATCTTAAAATGTTAGAGCAAAAAGAAGAGACCTTAAAAGAGCGAGAGAAAGAGCAACAGGCTCAATTTGATGAGGCGGTCAAACAAGCGAGCGCGTTAGCCTTGCAAGATGAAAGGGCTAAAATCATTGAAGAAGCCAGGAAAAACGCTTTTTTAGAGCAGCAAAAGGGCTTGGAATTGTTGCAAAAAGAATTAGACGAGAAGTCCAAACAAGTTCAGGAATTGCACCAAAAAGAAGCGGAAATTGAAAGGCTCAAAAGAGAAAATAACGAAGCAGAGAGCCGATTGAAAGCGGAAAATGAAAAAAAATTGAATGAAAAATTGGATCTGGAAAGGGAAAAAATAGAAAAAGCCTTGCATGAAAAAAACGAATTGAAATTCAAGCAGCAAGAAGAGCAATTAGAAATGTTAAGAAACGAGTTGAAAAACGCTCAAAGAAAGGCGGAGCTAAGCTCGCAGCAATTCCAAGGCGAGGTGCAGGAATTAGCGATTGAAGAGTTTTTGAGGCAAAAATTCCCCCTAGATAGTGTTGAAGAAATTAAAAAAGGGCAAAGAGGGGGCGATTGCATTCAAGTGGTGCATACTAGGGAATTTCAAAATTGCGGGAAAATTTATTATGAGAGCAAACGCACTAAAGAATTTCAAAAAGCTTGGGTGGAAAAGCTTAAAAGCGACATGCGAGAGATTGGGGCTGATGTGGGGGTCATTGTGAGTGAAGCGTTGCCTAAAGAGATGGAGAGGATGGGGTTATTTGAAGGGGTGTGGATGTGTTCGTTTGAAGAGTTTAAGGGGTTGAGCGCGGTGTTAAGAGAGGGGGTTATTCAAGTGAGTTTGGCTAAAAAAAGTCAGGAAAATAAGGGCGATAAAGTGGATCTGCTCTATCATTATTTGACAAGCTCTGAATTTTCTATGCAAGTGAATGCGATTATAGAGGGGTTTGAGCAATTGAGAGCGGATTTAGAAAGCGAAAAACGCGCGATGGCTAGGATCTGGAAAAGCAGGGAAAAACAAATTGACAAAGTGTTTGAGGGTACGATTAACATGTATGGCTCTATCAAGGGCATTGCAGGTAATGTGATAGGGCAAGTGAAAGCGCTAGAGCTTGGGTATGATGGGGAAGATTTAGAAGATTAGTTTTTGTGGTGCACTTTGAGATAATATTAATTAGGAGAAAATATGGGTAATAAAGATAAACAACAACAGAATATAAGCAGTGGGATTTCTCAAATCGTATTAAAAAATGCGGCAACTTTTGATGAAAATGGGGCGAGTTTTGAGAATTTAAATTCTATCAACTTTATTTATGGGGCTAATGGGAGTGGTAAGACAACCACTTCTAGTTTTTTAAAAAATCTAGCTGAAAATAGGATTGAAAACAAGTTTGCTAATAGCAAAATAGAGTTGCATAACAGTGAGAATTTAAATATTGAAGTTTATAACAAGCAATTTAAAGAAGAGCAATTTAGAAACTCTCAAGTTAAAGGCATTTTTACGCTCGGTAAAAAAACAAACGAGAATTTAGAAAACATTGAGAGCAAGAAAGAATCAATAAACAAAGAGAAGGAAAAGAAGAAAAAGAATAAAGAAAACTTGCAAAATTTAACACAAGAAAAGGAAAAGGAAGAAAAGGATTTTGTTGATAGGTGTTGGGAAAAACTTTATAAAAAATTTGAAGAGGATTTTAAAGAAACGCTAGAAGGTTTTAAGCGTAAAGAGAAGTTTAAAGAAAAATCCTTAAGGAATTTGAAAACGATAAACACAATAAAATCGAGATAGTAAGGCTAGAAGAATTAAAAGAAAAAATTGGGATCGTTTTTAGTAAAAACCAAACAGAATTGGTGCCATTGGAATGCGATTTAACAGATTTTGATTCTATTGAAAACCATTCTATTTGGGAACAAAAAATTGTAGGGAGTGGTGGTGTAGCCATTGCAGATTTAATAAAAAAATTAAGCAATGAAGATTGGGTAGCTTGGGGTAGAGAATATATAAAAGAAAATAGTATATGCCCTTTCTGTCAAAAAGAAACCATTACCGAAGAATTTAAAAAACAACTAGAATTGTATTTTGATACAAATTATCAAGAATCTACTGAAACGATCAAAAAAATGAAAGAGGACTACACAAACAAAACCGCTGAGGTGTTGGAGCGACTTGATAAGATTGTTGAAACAGAACAAAAGAATCAACAAACCAAATTAAACACAGAGATTTTTAAAAGAATTATTGAAACCTTGAAGAGCAAAATCAATGGGAATCAACAAAAGATGCACGATAAGAGTAAAGAGATGAGCAGAAGTTTTGAGCTAGAAAGCACCAAAAATGAGATAAAAGAAATTAGAGATCTGATTGATACAGCTAACCAGCAAATAGCCAATCATAATGAGATAATAAAAGACACTAAAAACCAGAAAAAGAATTGCGTGGAGCAAACTTGGAAATTTCTAGTCAATGAATTTAAAAGTGATATACAAGAATATAATAAAAAGTATTGCGGTTTGAAGAAAGGGATAGACAATTTAGATAAAGAAATTAGGGAAAATCAAGAAAAGATAAAGAAATTAGAAAATGAAATTAGGGAATTAGAAAAAAACATGGTGAGCATAAAGCCCATTGTCAATGAAATCAATACGCTTTTAGAAGGGTATGGGTTCACGAATTTTGGTTTGGCATGCACTGAAGATGAAAAATCTTATCGTATTCAAAGAGAAGATGGTCAATTAGTGGGAGAAACACTGAGCGAGGGTGAAGTTACTTTCATCACTTTCTTATATTATTATCATTTAACAAAAGGCTCTTTAAAAGAGAACGATATATCAAAAAATAAGGTTTTAGTGATTGATGACCCCATTTCAAGTTTAGATAGCAATATATTGTTTATAGTGAGTGTTTTAGTTAAGGATCTTATGAAAGAAACCACGAAAGAAAAAACAAACATCAAGCAAGTTATTATACTAACCCACAACACATATTTTTACAAGGAAATTACATTAGAACATGATTTAAAACACTATAAAGGGAAATATTCTTTTTGGATAATTAGAAAGGATAATAATATTTCAAAAATTAAAAATTATAAAGAAAATCCCATTAAAAGTTCCTATGAATTACTATGGCAGGAAGTAAAAAAAGCAAAAGAAAATAATATTTCTTGGGTATCTTTACAAAATGTTATGCGAAGAATTATTGAGTATTACTTTAGGATTTTAGGCGGTTTTGAACATAATCATAACTTGAGTGAATGTTTTAAGGATATTGGAGAACGGAAAATGTGTAACTCTTTCATTTTATGGTTTAATGATGGCTCTCATGGGATTTCAGATGATTTGTTTGTGCAAAGTCAAGATACAAGTATTGAGACATATTTAAAAGTTTTTGAAAAAATATTTAAAGAAACCGGTCATGAAGCTCATTATAAAATGATGATGGGAATAAAGTAATTGAATTAAAAACAAGGAATAACATGCGTATCGTATTTATGGGAACGCCGGGGTTTGCTGAAGTGATCTTAAGGGCGTTAGTTAGAGATAAAGACATAGAAGTGGTGGGGCTATTCACTCAAAGGGATAAACCTTTTGGGCGTAAAAAGGAATTGAAAGCCCCAGAGACTAAAACATACATTTTAGAAAATCATTTAAATATCCCCATTTTCCAACCGCAAAGTTTGAAAGAGCCTGAAGTTCAAATTTTAAAAGACTTGAAGCCTGATTTTATCGTGGTGGTGGCTTATGGTAAGATTTTGCCTAAAGAGGTTTTAACCATCGCTCCTTGCATTAATGTGCATGCATCGTTATTGCCCAAATACAGGGGGGCTTCGCCCATTCATGAGATGATACTCAATGACGATAGGATTTATGGCATAAGCACCATGCTTATGGATTTGGAATTGGATAGCGGGGATATTTTAGAAAGCGCTTCATTTTTAAGAGAAGATTATTTGAATTTAGACGCTTTAAGTTTAAAATTAGCGCATATGGGAGCGGATTTACTCCTTTCAACGCTCAAAAATTTCTCTTCTATCACAAGAAAACCTCAAGATCATATGCAGGCTAGTTTTTGTAAAAAAATCACCAAAGCCGATGGTTTAGTAGACTTTAAAGATGCTAAAAGCTTGTTTTTAAAATCGCTTGCGTTTAAATCTTGGCCAGAAATCTTTTTAGAAAATAACCTTAAACTTTTAGAAGTGGAGTTGGTGGAGAATGAAAAAAGCCACAAGGAAGGCGAGATTTTGAGAATTGATGAAAAAGGCGTTCTTGTGGGTTGCTTGAAAGGCAGCGTGCGTATAGCAAGGTTGCAAGCGGTGGGTAAAAAGCCTTTGAAAGCGAAAGATTATTTGAATGGCAAGCGTTTGAAAATAGGCGGTATTTTGGCATGAGACAATGTGAAAAAAAGGTTTTTGATAGCCTGCCTTCCACGCAAACCTATCTTTTAGAAAAACTTAAAAATAACGAACTCAAAGCCCCTATTTTAGTCTTGGCTAAAAACCAAAGCGCTGGGATAGGCAGTAGGGGGAATATTTGGGAGGGTGCAAAAAGCGCTTTGACTTTTTCGCTCGCTTTAAACGCAAGCGATTTGCCTAAAGATTTACCCATGCAAGCGAACGCTTTGTATTTAGGGTTTTTATTCAAAGAAGTTTTAAAAGAGCTGGGCTCTCAAACCTGGCTCAAATGGCCTAACGACTTGTATTTAGGGAGTCAAAAAATAGGGGGCGTGCTGGTTAATATTTATAAAGGCATGCGGGTGTGCGGAATTGGCGTGAATAGGGTTTCAACAAAATGGGCATGTTTAGATATTGGCATAAGCGATGATTGGATTATAGAGGGCTTTTTAAAAAAATAGAAGAAAATCTTTTTTGGGGGGAAGTTTTAAGTAAGTATGCGTTAGAATTCCATAAAAACCACTCTTTTAGCTTCCATAATGATTGCAATGAAGCGGTGAGTTTGAAAGATGCGGAATTGTTAGAAGATGGCCGTGTTTGTATTAAAGGTAAGATTTATGATAGGATGTGAGTATGATGAATGAAATCATTGCAGTGGCTAATCAAAAAGGGGGTGTGGGCAAAACGACAACAGCGGTTAATTTAGCGGCTTCTTTAGCGGTGCATGAAAAAAAAATCTTGTTGATTGATTTTGACCCTCAAGCCAACGCCACTTCAAGCTTGGGTTTTAGGCGCGATAAAATTGATTATGATATTTATCATGTGCTGATTGGCCGTAAGCAAATTTCTCAAGTGATCTTAAAAACCCAAATGCCTTTTTTGGATCTAGTGCCTTCTAATTTGGGTTTGGCCGGGTTTGAAAAAACCTTTTATGACAGCCAAGATGAGAATAAACGAGGCGAGCTCATGCTCAAAAACGCCTTAGAGAGCGTGGTGGGACTTTATGATTATATCATTATTGATTCCCCGCCAGCTCTAGGGCCTCTCACGATCAATTCGCTTTCAGCAGCCCATTCGGTGATCATTCCTATCCAATGCGAATTTTTCGCCCTTGAAGGCACTAAATTATTGCTCAACACCATTAGAATGCTGCAAAAAAGCACGAACCCTAAGCTCAAAATCAGAGGGTTTTTACCCACAATGCATGTCCCTCAACTCAATTTGACAAAAGGGGTTTTAGCGGAATTGTTCAAGTATTTTGACTCAGAGTTTTTTAGAGATTCAGCTACAGGAGAGTATATTATGATCCCTAAAAGCGTGAAACTAGCGGAATCGCCTAGCTTTGGCAAACCCATTTTACTCTATGATATTAAATCTAATGGCAGTATCGCTTATCAAAAATTAGCTCAAAGCATTCTTCAAGGGTAGCATATGGCAAAAAATAAAGTGTTGGGTAGGGGTTTAGCGGATATTTTCCCTGAAATCAATGAAGTGTATGAGCAGGGGCTGTATGAAAGAGCGAATCGGGTTGTGGAGCTTGGTATTGATGAGGTGATGCCCAATCCTTACCAGCCCAGAAAGGTCTTTAGCGAAGATTCTTTAGAAGAATTAGCGCAATCCATTAAAGAACATGGTTTGTTGCAACCGGTTTTAGTGGTGAGTGAGAACGGGCGTTACCATTTGATCGCTGGTGAAAGGCGCTTAAGAGCGAGCAAATTAGCTAAAATGCCTACGATTAAAGCGATTGTTGTGGATATTGAGCAAGAGAAAATGCGTGAAGTGGCGTTGATTGAAAATATCCAACGAGAAGATTTAAACCCTTTAGAGTTGGCTAGATCTTATAAAGAATTGCTTGAAAGCTATCAAATGACCCAAGAAGAGCTGTCTAAAATCGTTAAAAAATCCCGAGCCCATGTGGCCAATATCATGCGCTTATTGACGCTCTCTTCTAAGGTTCAAAACGCTCTTTTAGAAGAAAAAATCACTTCAGGGCATGCAAAAGTCTTGGTGGGTTTGGATGAAGAAAAACAAGAATTGATTTTAAATTCCATTATAGGGCAGAAACTCAGCGTGCGCCAGACAGAAGATTTAGTGCGTGATTTTAAAATAAACGCAAATTTTGACAATAAAAAACATGGTTTCAAGCAAACCCAAACGCTCATCGCTGAAGATGAATTAGAACGCTTCAATCAAAGTTTGTGGGATCATTACAAGCTTAAAGCCACTTTGAAAGGGAATAAAATCGTTTTACGATGTTATGAAAATTCTCTTTTAGAGGCTTTTATGAAAAAAATGATGTCTTAACGCTTGAATATCCTCAAATTTTAAGCGATTTTTTGTTAAGATAGAGTTAATGTTTTTATAACAAATGCGAGTTTCAAATATTTTGTAGGATTTTAGGAAAGAAATAGGTTATGAATATATCGGTTAACCCCTATTTAATGGCGGTCGTTTTTGTGGTGTTTGTGTTATTGTTGTGGGCGATGAATGTTTGGGTGTATAGGCCTTTGTTGGCTTTTATGGATAACAGACAGGCAGAGATAAAGGATAGCTTGGCTAAAATCAAAACGGATAACACCCAAAGCGTGGAGATTGGTCATCAAATTGAGACTCTTCTTAAAGAAGCGGCTGAAAAACGCAGAGAAATAATAGCAGAAGCGATTCAAAAAGCCACAGAGTCCTATGACGCTGTGATCAAGCAAAAAGAGAACGAACTCAATCAAGAGTTTGAAGCGTTCGCAAAGCAATTACAAAATGAAAAGCAAGCACTAAAAGAGCAGTTGCAAGTGCAAATGCCGGTATTTGAAGACGAGTTAAACAAGCGTGTGGCTATGGGTTTAGGGAGTTGATGGATGTTTGTAGTTAAAATGGTGTTAGGGTTTTTGATCCTTTTAAGCCCTTTGTGTGCTACTGGATTGGATATTTCACAAACAGATATTATAGAGCGTTCTTTAAATTTCCTTTTATTTGCGGGGATTTTGTGGTATTTTCTGGCTAAAAAACTGCGAGCGTTTTTGCACTCCAAAAGCCTTGAAATCTCCAAACGCTTAGAAGAGATTCAAGCCCAACTTAAAGTGAGTAAAGAAAATAAGAAAAAACTCTTAAAAGAATTAGAGCAAGCCAAAGAAAAAGCTGAATTAATTATTTCTGATGCGAATAAAGAAGCTTACACGATCACGCAAAAATACGAATTGCAAACCAAAATGGATGTGGAAAATTTGATCAAAAATTCTAGGGCGTTGATGGATTTAGAAGTTAAAAAGATCAAAAGAGAGCTGGTTGAAAGCGTTTTTAAAGATCTAAGAGAGAGCAAAAAAGTCTCTTTCAATGCGCAAGATTGCGTGAATATTTTGAAACAAAGGCTTTAAATGCAAGATTTAAAAGTGATCTCTAAGCATTATGCTAAGGCGTTGAAAAACCACACTAAAAGCGATCTAGCGTTATTGGAAGAAATCGTTGTAGGGCTTAAAAATGTAGCAGAAGCCATAAAATTACACAAACTCAACCAGGTGTTAGCTCATGTTTCTTTAAAAGTTAAAAAAGAGGTTGTATTTGAAATCTTAGAAAAAATAACTTCTATAAAAGCATGTTCAGTTTTAAAGCCTGTAATGGAAGTGGTGTTAAAAAATAACCGGCTTGACATGTTGGAATTAGTCGCTGAAGAGCTGTCTTTTGATTCTAAAAGGACTTTAGAAGCCACACTTTTAGTCCCAGAAAAGCTTGAAAATAATGAACTAGAAGCCGTGCAACAAAAATTGCAAGTGCGTTTTAACGCCCCTGTAGAAATCGCTCAAGACACTTGGTCTAAAAAAGGGGTTTCTTTGAGCGTTTCAAGCCTAGATTTAGAAATAGGCTTTTCTAAAGAAGAGATTTTAAAGAAAATAGAAAAACAGGTTATTCAATCTATTTAATCAATCTAAGGAGATAAAGATAATGTCCCAACTAAAATTGGAAGAAATCAGCTCGGTTATTGAAGAAAAAATCAAGAATTTTGAACTTGATTGCGATATGGCTCAAGTAGGAAAAGTCGTTTCATACGCTGATGGTGTGGCTAAGGTTTATGGCTTAAATGGTGTGATGTCGTATGAAGTGCTGGAGTTTGAAACAGGGGATAAAGGCGTTGCGGCTAACTTAGAAGAAGATAGCGTTGGCGTGATTGTGTTTGGTTTTGGCAACAATATTAAAGAGGGGACTAGCGTTAAACGCACGAAGAGTTTGATGAAAGTTCCTGTTGGCGATGCGGTTGTAGGGCGCGTGTTGAACGCTTTGGGTGAGCCTATTGATGGCAAGGGTGAGATAGAAACGAATGAGTTTAGCCTAATAGAGCAAAAAGCCCCGGGCATTATGGACAGAAAATCTGTGCATGAACCTTTGCAAACAGGCATTAAAGCCATTGATGCGTTGGTGCCTATTGGGCGCGGGCAAAGGGAATTGATTATTGGGGATAAACAAACCGGTAAAACCACCGTAGCGATCGATGCGATCATTAACCAAAAAGGGCAAAATGTGATCTGTATCTATGTGGCTATTGGGCAAAAAGAATCCACTGTCGCACAAGTGGTCCGCAAATTAGAAGAATACGGAGCGATGGAATACAGCGTCGTGATCAACGCTTCGGCTTCCGATTCAGCTGCGATGCAATATTTAGCCCCTTATTCAGGTGTGGCTATGGGGGAATACTTTAGAGATCATGCCCGCCATGCCCTAATTATTTATGATGATTTGAGTAAGCATGCTGTCGCTTACAGAGAGATTTCTTTGATTTTGAGGAGACCCCCAGGTAGGGAGGCTTTTCCTGGAGATGTGTTTTATATCCACTCACGGCTTTTAGAAAGAGCGGCTAAACTTTGCGATGAAAAGGGTGCGGGTTCTTTGACCGCACTCCCTATTGTGGAAACTCAAGCGGGCGATGTTTCAGCTTATATCCCTACGAATATCATTTCTATTACAGACGGACAAATTTTCTTAGAAACGGATTTGTTTTATTCAGGGATCCGCCCGGCTATCAATGTGGGCTTGTCGGTTTCAAGGGTTGGAGGGGCCGCTCAAATCAAAGCGACCAAGCAGGTTTCAGGGACTTTGCGCCTGGATTTAGCGCAATACAGAGAGTTGCAAGCCTTCACGCAATTCGCTTCTGATTTAGATGAAGCGAGTAAAAAGCAATTAGAAAGGGGGCAACGCATGGTGGAAGTGCTGAAACAAGCCCCTTATTCGCCCTTGCCCATTGAAAAGCAAGTGGTCATTATTTATGCTGGGGCTAAGGGCTTTTTAGATAGCGTGAGCGTGAAAAAAGTCGTGGATTTTGAAGAGCAACTGCACCCTTTCTTGGAAGCAAAATACCCCCAAGTTTTAGAAGAAATCCACACTAAAAAAGCGCTAGATAAGGATTTAGAAGCCATGCTAAGAAAAGTCTTAGAGGAATTCAAGCTCACTTATAGCGAGTAGGAGACGGCTAGAATATGGCGAATTTAAGAGACATTAGAAAGAAAATTGGAAGCGTTAAAAACACGCAAAAAATCACGCATGCGATGAAACTCGTTTCCACTTCCAAGCTAAGAAAGGCCGAAGAAGTTGCAAGAAATTCCAGAGCGTATGCACTGAAACTAGACGCTGTGTTTGATGATGTGCTATCCAAGATGAAAAATCAAGGGATTGAAGACATTCAAAGCAAGTATTTTAGGGAACTAGAAAGACTTGAAATCAAAAAAGTGGATATTATTTTTATCACAGCCGATAAGGGGCTTTGTGGGGGCTTTAACACCAATACCATTAAAAAAGTTTTAGCATGCACGAATGAATACAAAGAAAAAGACATTAAAGTGCGTTTGCGCGGTATTGGTAAAAAGGGTAATGAGTATTTTAGCTTTAACGGGATAGAGGTTTTAGACAAGATCAATAATTTAAGCTCTATGCCTAATTATGAACGCGCGCAGGAATTCATGAAAAAAGTGGTAGAGGATTATTTGAGTGGGAAAACCGATAAGGTGATCATCATTCATAATGGCTTTAAAAACATGATCACTCAAGAAATAAGAGTCAAAACAATTTTGCCTATTGGGTATAAAATCATCCACCAAAACCCCCAGCCTAGTGAGACGCAAGAGACCATTACTAGTGAGCCAAGCGGGAGTGAAGATGAAATTTTAGACTCTTTAGCAGAAAAATATGTGGAGTATAGTTTATACTACGCTTTGATTGATTCTTTAGCCGCAGAGCATAGTGCTAGAATGCAGGCTATGGATACAGCGACGAATAACGCTAAAGATTTGGTTAAGACTTTAACCATTTCTTATAATAAAGCCAGACAAGAGGCGATTACGACCGAGCTAGTAGAAATCAATGCTGGCGTAGAAGCCCTAAAATAAAAATTACATTACAATAAGGAGCGATGAAAGCAATGGAAGGTAAAATCATTCAGGTTTTAGGCCCTGTGGTAGATGTGGAGTTTGAATCCTATCTACCGGCGATTTTTGAAGCGTTAGACATTAATTTTGAAGTCAATGGCGTTCAAAAATCTTTAGTTTTAGAGGTGGCAGCCCATTTGGGAGGTAATCGGGTGCGAGCGATTGCAATGGATATGACAGAAGGCTTAGTGCGTAACCAAGTTGTCAAAGCTCGTGGCAAAATGATTGAAGTGCCTGTGGGTGAAGAAGTGTTAGGGCGCATTTTTAATGTTGTGGGCGAGAGCATTGACAATTTAGAGCCTCTTAAGCCGTCCTTAACTTGGCCCATTCACAGAAAAGCCCCTAGTTTTGAGCAACAAAGCACTAAAACAGAAATGTTTGAAACCGGCATTAAAGTCATTGACTTGCTTGCGCCTTATTCTAAGGGCGGTAAAGTAGGCTTGTTTGGCGGGGCTGGCGTAGGGAAAACGGTGATCATTATGGAGCTTATCCACAATGTGGCTTATAAGCATAACGGGTATTCGGTGTTTGCAGGTGTGGGGGAGCGCACCAGAGAAGGGAACGATCTGTATTTTGAGATGAAAGAAGGGGGTGTTTTAGACAAAGTCGCGCTGTGCTATGGGCAAATGAATGAGCCACCAGGCGCAAGGAACCGCATCGCATTCACCGGCTTGACGATGGCGGAGTATTTTCGTGATGAAAAGGGCTTAGATGTGTTGATGTTTATTGACAACATCTTTAGATACGCTCAAAGCGGTGCGGAAATGAGCGCGCTATTAGGCCGTATCCCTTCAGCCGTAGGGTATCAGCCCACGCTAGCCGGGGAAATGGGGAAACTTCAAGAGCGTATCGCTTCCACTAAAAATGGCTCTATCACTTCGGTTCAAGCGGTGTATGTGCCAGCAGATGACTTAACTGACCCAGCTCCTGCTTCGGTGTTTGCGCATTTAGATGCGACTACGGTGTTGAATAGAAAGATCGCTGAAAAAGGGATTTATCCGGCGGTGGATCCTTTAGATTCCACTTCAAGGATTTTAAGCCCTCAAATGATCGGCGAGAAGCACTATGAGATCGCTACCGGTATCCAGCAGGTTTTACAAAAATACAAGGATTTGCAAGACATTATTGCGATTTTGGGATTAGACGAATTGAGCGAAGAGGATAAAAAGATTGTTGAGAGAGCCAGAAAAATTGAGAAGTTTTTATCCCAGCCGTTCTTTGTGGCTGAAGTGTTTACAGGAAGTCCCGGTAAATATGTAACCCTTCAAGAGACTTTAGAAGGCTTTGGAGGGATTTTAGAGGGCAAATACGATCATATTCCTGAAAACGCATTTTACATGGTGGGCAGCATTCAAGAGGTTTTAGAAAAAGCTAAAAACATGAAAAATTCCTAAAGGTTTTGCCATGGCTTTGTTGAAAATTAGTGTGGTAGTTCCTGAGGGGGAAGTTTATACAGGAGAGGTTAAAAGCGTTGTGTTGCCAGGAGTTGAAGGGGAATTTGGGGTGCTTTATGGGCATAGCAACATGATCACTTTGCTTCAGGCGGGAGTGGTTGAGATTGAAACCGAAAACCAAAAAGAGCACATTGCGATCAATTGGGGCTATGCAGAAGTCACTAATGAACGGGTGGATATTTTAGCCGATGGGGCGGTCTTTATTAAAAAAGAATCAGACGACAGAGATGATGCTATCTCTAGGGCTAAAAAGCTTTTAGAGGACGCAAGCTCTGACAGGTTAGCTGTCTCTAGCGTGCTGGCTAAGATTGAGTCTTTTTAAGGGGATAATCATGTTAGATTCAATCGTTTATTTTTTCAATAAGAGCGGGTTTGTTACCACGCTTGTTTTAGTTTGGATTTCGCTTTATTTGGTGATGACTTTATGGGTGTTTTTGTATAAAAGCATTGTGTTAAAGATTGAACTCAGGCGCGAGATGCAATCTTTGTCTAACATTCTTAATGGAGCGCAAGACGCTCCAGAGCATTTTATGTTTAATAAAAAAAGAAATGATGAAACCAAAAGGTATTCTAATGAATTGTTGCAGGCTTGGAAACATCAAGTTCTTAAACAAAGCACGACGGGTTTAGTGGTGTTGAGCATCATCTCTTCTACAGCCCCCTTTATTGGCTTGTTTGGAACGGTGGTTGAAATTTTAGAAGCGTTTAACAATTTGGGCGCGTTGGGTCAAGCTTCTTTTGGGGTGATCGCACCCATTATTTCTAAGGCTCTTATTGCCACCGCTGCAGGGATTTTAGCGGCCATTCCAGCCTATTCTTTTTACTTGATTTTAAAACGCAAGGTGTATGATTTATCGGTTTATGTGCAGATGCAAGTGGATATTTTGTCTTCTAAAAAAGAAAGCTTTTAAGGGGATTTTATAAATATCTTAAATAGGGAGTTAGAAGGTTTTTATGAATTATGATAACTATTGGGATGAAGACAAACCAGAACTCAATATCACGCCCTTAGTGGATGTGATGCTTGTTTTATTGGCTATTCTTATGGTAACGACGCCCACTCTCACTTATAAAGAAGAGATTGCTTTGCCTTCTGGTTCAAAAACTGCTAGAGCCACTCAAGATAAAGTGATAGAGATACGCATGGATAAAGACGCAAAAATCTATATAGATAGTCAAACCTATGAATACAACTCCTTCCCGGATACTTTCAATTTGCTTTCTAAAAAATACGATAAAGATACTAGGGTGAGTATCCGTGCGGACAAGCGATTGACCTATGACAAAGTGATTTATTTGTTAAAAACGATTAAAGAAGCGGGTTTTTTAAAAGTTTCTTTAATTACAAGTCCTTAAAAAGTAGGGCTAATTTGCATGAGTAAGAGCGCGATCTTTGTTGTTTCTGGCTTTTTAGCGTTCTTGCTCTATGTTTTGTTGTTGTATGGCTTGTTGCTAGAAAGGCACAATAAAGAAGCGGAGAAAATCCTTTTGGATTTGGACAAAAAAAACGAACAAGTCATTGATTTGAATTTAGAAGATTTGCCAAGCGATGAAAAAAAAGATGAAAAAGTAGTTGAAAAAAATGCAACTGATAAGGAGGGCGATTTTATTGATCCTAAAGAACAAGAAGAAAGCCTTGAAGATATTTTTTCTTCACTCAATGATTTTCAAGAAAAGACAGACACAAACGCTCAAAAAGATGATCAAAAAAATGAGCAAGAAGAAGAGCAAAGGCGTTTAAAAGAACAGCAACGCTTAAAGCAAAACCAAAAAAATCAAGAGATGTTGAAAGGTTTGCAACAGAATTTGGATCAATTCGCGCAAAAACTAGAAAGCGTTAAAAACAAAACTTTAGATTTGCAAATCCCTAAACAAGATGGGGTTGATGAAAAAGCCTATCAAGAGTGGTATGCTCAAATCTATCAGATTTTATATAAAGGTTGGAAAGGGGTTTTTTATCACAAGGCTTCAGTGAGCGCGTTGATTATGATCACTAAAGATGGGGAGTTTGATTATACCATTCTTAGCTACTCCGATTTTAAGGATTATAACAAGAGTGTGATGACCCTTTTAAATGATTTAAAGAAAGTGGATTTTCCCCCATATCCTGGAGGAAACATGGTTTCTATTAAAGTTAATTTCACCACTAAGGAAGAACAATGAGGTATTTATGGCTTTTTTTAATAAGCGCTATAGGGCTTTTTGCAACAGATAAAACACTAGATATTATTAAAACCATTCAAAAACTTCCTAAGATTGAAGTGCGTTACTCTATAGATAACGATGCCAATTACGCTTTAAAATTGCATGAAATCTTAGCGAATGATTTAAAGACTAGCCAACATTTTGATGTTTCTCAAAACAAAGAACAAGGCGCTATCAATTACGCAGAACTCAAAGATAAAAAAGTCCATCTTGTAGCGCTGGTGAGCGTGGCGGTAGAAAACGGCAATAAAATTTCACGATTAAAACTTTATGATGTGGATACAGGAACGCTCAAAAAGACTTTTGACTACCCTATTGTAAGTTTAGATCTATACCCTTTTGCAGCGCACAACATGGCCATTGTGGTGAACGATTATTTAAAAGCCCCTTCTATCGCTTGGATGAAGCGCCTGATTGTTTTTTCTAAATACATTGGACCAGGAATCACAAATATCGCACTAGCGGATTATACGATGCGTTATCAAAAAGAAATCATCAAAAATAACCGACTCAATATTTTTCCCAAATGGGCGAACGCTGAGCAAACGGAGTTTTATTACACGCAGTATGGCGAAAGAACGCCCATGATTTTAAAATACAATATTCAAAAAGCCACTCATGAGAATATCGCTAGCTCTCAAGGAATGGCTGTGGTTTCTAGCGTGAGTTCTGATGGCTCTAAAATTTTAATGTCTTTAGCCCCTGATGGCCAACCGGATGTTTATTTGTATGACACGCATAAAAAAACTAAAACCAAAATAACGCGCTATCCGGGGATAGATGTTTCAGGAGTGTTTTTAGAAGATGACAAGTCTATGGCTTTTGTTTCAGATAGATCCGGTTATCCTAACATCTATATGAAGAAATTGGGGTTAAAAGAGAGCGCGGAGCAACTCCTTTATGAAGGAAGAAGCAATGAATCCATTGACGCTTATAAAGATAGTATCGTGTATGTGAGCCGAGAAAACCTTAATGAATTTGGCAAAACGGTGTTTAATTTGAATTTGATCACTCTAAACAGCAAGTATATCCGCAGGCTTACCGTGAATGGCTCTAACCAGATGCCTCGTTTTTCTACGGATGGGAGAAATATCATGTATATCAAAAAGACACCCCAAGAATACGCCATGGGGCTTATTTTGCTAGACTATAACCAGAGTTTTTTATTCCCTTTAAAGAATGTGAAAATACAAGCCTTTGATTGGTAAGGTTAAATTAAGCGAATGTGAGTTAGTATTTACATTCATTGAAATTTTATTTTTGGAGAATTTATAATGAAGAGATCTTCTGTATTTAGTTTCTTGGTAGCTTTTTTATTGGTAGCTGGCTGTAGTCATAAAATGGATAATAAGACTGTGGCTGGCGATGTGAGCGCTAAAACGGTTCAGACTGCGCCTGTTACTACAGAACCAGCTCCAGAGAAAGAAGAGCCTAAACAAGAGCCAGCTCCAGTGGTTGAAGAAAAGCCGGCTATTGAAAGCGGGACTATCATTGCTTCTATTTATTTTGATTTTGACAAGTATGAGATCAAAGAATCCGATCAAGAGACTTTAGATGAGATCGTGCAAAAAGCTAAAGAAAACCACATGCAAGTGCTTTTGGAAGGCAATACCGATGAATTTGGCTCTAGCGAATACAACCAAGCGCTTGGCGTTAAAAGGACTTTGAGCGTGAAAAACGCTTTAGTCATTAAAGGGGTAGAAAAAGATATGATCAAAACCATCAGTTTTGGTGAAACCAAACCCAAATGCGTCCAAAAAACTAGAGAATGCTACAGAGAAAACAGAAGAGTGGATGTCAAATTAGTGAAGTAATTCTAGGATGAAAAGGCTTTTTTTTATCCCTTTTATCGCTCCCTTTTTTCTCAATGGGGAGCCTTCAGCGTTTGATTTACAAAGCGGAGCTACTAAAAAAGAACTCAAGCAGTTGCAAGTCAATAGTAAGAATTTTTCTAATATTTTGACCAAAATCCATTCGCAAGTGGAAGCTAACACTCAAGCTCAAGAGGGTCTAAGGAGCGTTTATGAGGGGCAGGCTAATAAGATTAAAGATCTCAATAACGCTATCCTTTCCCAAGAAGAATCCTTGCGAGCCTTAAAAGCCTCTCAAGAAGTGCAAGCTAACACGCTCAAGCAACAATCGCAAACTTTAGAGGATTTAAGGAATGAGATTCACGCTAACCAACAGGCCATCCAACAGCTAGACAAGCAAAACAAAGAGATGAGTGAATTATTGACCAAATTAAGCCAAGATTTGGTTTCACAAATCGCCTTAATCCAAAAAGCCCTCAAAGAACAAGAGGAAAAAGCTGAAAAGCCGCTCAAATCAAGCGTTCGATCCAATGAGACCCCCCTTTCAAAAGCCGAAGCCCCAAAAAATCAAGAGAAAAAAACCCAAGAAAAGGCAAAAATTGAGTTTGATAAAGATTTGTCCAAGCAAAAAGAGATCTTTCAAGAAGCTCTGTCTTTTTTTAGAAACAAATCCTATGCAGAAGCCAAAGAGCGTTTGTTGTGGTTAGAAGCCAATAGTTACAGACTTTATTATGTGCGTTATGCGCTTGGAGAAGTGGCTTATGGGGAAAAGAGGTATAGAGAAGCGATCAAATATTACAAAGAGAGCGCTCTTTTAAATCAAAAAGCGTCTTACATGCCTGTGCTTTTGTGGCATACGGCATGGTCGTTTAAAAAAATCAAAGACGATCAAAACTATTATAAATTTTTAAACACTTTGCAGCACTTGTATCCTTCAAGCGAACAAGCTAAAATGGCGCAAAAAATCTTAGAAAACAAGGAGAAACACCACCATGCAAAACCATGATTTAGAGTCAATCAAACAAGCCGCTTTGATTGAATATGAAGTGAGGGAGCAAGGCTCTAGCGAAGTGCTAGACAGCAATATTTCTAAAGAGCCTTTAGAGTTTATTATAGGCGCTAATCAGATCATAGCAGGGTTAGAAAAGGCGGTATTAAAGGCTCAAATTGGCGAATGGGAAGAGGTTGTTATCGCCCCAGAAGAAGCTTATGGGGTTTATGAAAGCAGCTATTTGCAAGAAGTCCCTAGAGATCAATTTGAAGGCATTGAATTAGAAAAAGGCATGAGCGTTTTTGGGCAAACTGAAGACAACCAAACCATTCAAGCCACTATCAAAGACTTTAGCAACACGCATGTGATGGTGGATTATAACCACCCGTTAGCCGGGAAAACTTTAGCGTTCCGTTTCAAGGTTTTAGGTTTTAGAGAAGTGAGCGAAGAAGAAATTTTAGCTTCACACCATGGCGGTGGGACAGGTTGCTGTGGCGGTCATGGGGGTCATGGCAAAAAGAAAGGTGGGGGTTGTGGTTGCTCATGCTCGCATGGGTAATTAGGGTATAGGAGTATTTAAAAGGCAAGGTCATGAATAGTTCTAACCTCAAAAATTGGCTATTCCCTACCATTTGCTTTTTTTTATTTTGTTATATTTTAATTTTTTTAATGTTTTTTATGTTTAAAAGTTTGCAATCGCAATCTTTTGGCTCTGTGGCAGAAACCGGAAAAAAACCCATCACCACCACCAAGAAATTTGGTAAGGAATTGCAAAAACAGATTTCAAAAATCCATTAACTTTTTTTCTTTTTTGCCGATACTTGCTGTAATGGAATGAATATTAAATTAAAGGATTTTACA
Organism: Helicobacter pylori NQ4053; assembly: GCF_000274605.1. Lineage (NCBI taxonomy): Bacteria > Pseudomonadati > Campylobacterota > Epsilonproteobacteria > Campylobacterales > Helicobacteraceae > Helicobacter > Helicobacter pylori. The sequence continues at coordinate 105,188 of NZ_AKNV01000006.1, read as the reverse complement.
ATGATCAATGCCGTTTCTTCTCTTGCTCCGGTGCAATCTTTGGGGAATTACAAGCGTGTGGAAAAGAATGAAAAAGTTGAAAATAGTGAAGCCGCTCTTGATAGGGTAGCTGAAATCAAGAAAGCGATTGAAAATAACCAGTATAAAATCAACTTGCATGAGACTTCTCACAAAATGGCACAGGATTTATTGGGGATAAGCTAGGGGCTTCATTTCTAGGGGGTTTATTCTTGCAGTCGTTTTGTTTTCATTAAATTTTAGTTTCTTTATGTTTTAAAATGAGTTTGTTGCTTTCTTAAATAGGGCGTGTTTTTATTGCGTGTCAGGAATGATTGATTGGAAATTTTAACTTTTATGGATTTTTGCTCTGGTATTGGTGGAGGCCGTTTGGGCTTGGAGCGATGCCATTTAAAATGCGTAGGGCATGCAGAAATCAATCATGAAGCCCTTAGAACTTATGAATTATTTTTTAAAGATACCCATAATTTTGGGGATTTGATGCGAATCAACCCTAATGATTTACCCGATTTTGATGCGCTCATTAGTGGGTTTCCTTGTCAAGCTTTTTCTATCAATGGCAAAAGGAAGGGGCTTGAAGATGAAAGAGGGACGATTATTTATGGGCTTATTCGTATCTTAAAAGTCAAACAGCCCAAATGTTTCTTGCTTGAAAATGTTAAGGGCTTGATTAGTCATAAGCAACAAGAAACTTTTAAAACCATTATCAAAGCCCTACAAGAAGCGGGCTATACAACTCATTATCAAATTTTAAACAGCGCTGATTTCCAATTAGCCCAAAAGAGGGAACGCCTTTATATCGTAGGGTTTAGGAAGGATTTGAAACACCCATTTCATTTCCCTTTAGGTTTAGCCAATGATTATTGTTTTAAGAATTTTTTAGACACTGATAATGAATGCTATTTGGATGTGAGTAACGCTACTTTCCAAAGATACTTGCACAACCCATACAACCACAACCGGGTTTTTTTAGAGAATATCTTAACTTTAGAAAACGCCGTTTTAGACACAAGACAATCTGATTTAAGGTTGTATTTTAATGTTTTTCCTACTTTAAGGACTTCTCGGCATGGTTTGTTTTATACCCAAAAAGGCAAAATCAAAAGATTAAACGCTGTTGAAAGCTTGCTTTTGCAAGGATTTCCTAGGGATTTGATCGCTAAGATTAAAAATAATCCTAACTTTAAAGAAAGCCATTTATTATCCCAAGCGGGGAATGCGATGAGCGTGAATGTGATTGCTGCAATCGCACAGCAAATGTTAAAAGCGATTTAATAAGGGAGCTTTAAGGGGAAAATGATTTCAAAATACCCCTATCCCCTTAAGAAATTGAGTTTTATAATAAAACTAAAAATGGCATAGTATTTGCTTGAATACGGCTGAAACAAGAGCTAAAGGATTTGTTATGGTCGTTTTACATTCTCATTTAGAAAACGCGCTCAACCAATTGAAAGAATTGATTGATTTAACGGAGTGCGATATAAGAGACATCAAGCTCGCTAAACACACCGAAATTTTTGAAAGAAACCATCAAAAACAGCTAGCGATTCAAGCTTTTGAGAAAGAAAAAGCGAATATAGATGCACAAATGTTGTCTTTAAAAAATCAATTCCCTGATAAAGAAATGAGTGAATTATTAGACGAAAAAACGAGCGATTTTTTAAACCAAATGCGAGAGTCCTTGCTTGTTTTGAAAGAAAAAAACTTGATTTATTCGCGCATGGCGTTTGCGGTTTCTGAGTTTTATTCTTCGCTCATCCAACAAATCATTCCCCATGACACTTGCGATTATAAAGGCTCTAGGCATGTGGGGAGTCATTTTTTAAGAGTGCAGGCGTAAAATGGGCGGAATCTTATCTTCACTCAACACTTCTTACACGGGCCTGCAAGCCCATCAGAGCATGGTGGATGTTACCGGGAATAACATTTCTAATGCCAGCGATGAATTTTATAGCCGTCAGCGCGTGATTGCAAAGCCCCAAGCGGCCTATATGTATGGCACTAAAAACGTGAATATGGGCGTGGATGTAGAAGCCATTGAAAGGGTGCATGATGAGTTTGTTTTTGCTCGTTACACGAAGGCTAATTACGAAAACACTTATTACGATACAGAGTTTTCGCATTTAAAAGAAGCGAGCGCGTATTTTCCGGACATTGATGAAGCGAGCCTTTTTACGGATTTGCAAGATTATTTTAACTCATGGAAAGAATTGTCTAAAAACGCCAAAGACTCCGCTCAAAAACAGGCTCTCGCTCAAAAAACAGAAGCTTTGACGCACAACATTAAAGACACTAGAGAAAGATTAACGACCTTACAGCACAAGGCGAGTGAAGAATTAAAAAGCGTGATTAAAGAAGTCAATAGCTTGGGTTCTCAAATCGCTGAGATCAACAAACGCATTAAAGAAGTGGAAAACAACAAGAGTTTAAAGCATGCCAATGAATTAAGGGATAAGCGAGATGAGTTAGAATTCCATTTGCGAGAGCTTTTAGGGGGGAATGTTTTTAAAAGCAGCATTAAAACTCATTCGCTTACAGATAAAGACTCAGCGGATTTTGATGAGAGCTATAACCTTAACATTGGGCATGGGTTCAATATCATTGATGGTTCTATTTTCCATCCTTTAATGGTTAAAGAGTCCGAAAATAAAGGGGGTTTGAACCAAATCTATTTTCAAAGCGATGATTTTAAGCTCACTAATATTACTGACAAGCTCAATCAAGGGAAAGTGGGGGCGTTATTGAATGTGTATAACGACGGCTCTAATGGGACTTTAAAAGGCAAATTACAAGATTATATTGATTTGTTGGATTCTTTTGCTAGGGGCTTGATAGAATCCACGAATGCGATTTACGCTCAAAGCACGAGCCATCATATTGAGGGCGAGCCGGTGGAGTTTAATAGCGATGAAGCCTTTAAAGACACTAATTACAATATCAAAAACGGCTCGTTTGATTTAATCGCTTACAACACCGATGGTAAAGAAATCGCCAGAAAAACCATTGCTATCACGCCCATTACAACCATGAACGATATTATCCAAGCCATTAACGCTAACACCGATGACAATCAAGACAACAACACCGAAAACGATTTTGATGATTATTTCACAGCGAGCTTTAACAATGAGACTAAAAAGTTTGTTATCCAGCCTAAAAACGCTTCGCAAGGGTTATTTGTTTCTATGAAAGATAACGGCACGAATTTTATGGGAGCGTTAAAACTCAACCCTTTTTTTCAAGGCGATGACGCTTCTAATATCAGCTTGAATAAAGAATATAAAAAAGAGCCTACCACTATCCGCCCATGGCTTGCCCCCATTAACGGGAATTTTGATGTGGCGAACATGATGCAGCAATTGCAATACGATAGCGTGGATTTTTATAACGACAAGTTTGATATTAAACCAATGAAAATCAGCGAGTTTTATCAATTTTTAACCGGTAAAATCAACACGGACGCTGAAAAATCAGGGCGTATTTTGGACACTAAAAAGAGCATGTTAGAGACCATTAAAAAAGAGCAACTCTCTATTTCGCAAGTGAGCGTGGATGAAGAAATGCTGAATCTGATCAAGTTTCAAAGCGGCTATGCCGCTAACGCTAAAGTCATTAGCGCTATTGATCGGATGATAGACACTTTATTGGGGATTAAACAATAAGTTTTCTACCCATAGCGTTTTTATCAAACAAGCCTTATTAAACTTATTTTTTAAACTCTATTCATTTTAAAACTCATTAACGATAATGCTTAATAGCCATTATAAGCTATAAGCGAGAGGGTGTTTTGTAAAGCTTGTGTTATAATAACGATTATTGTTGATTGAAAGGAAAACAGATGAGACGGAGTTTTTTAAAGACGATTGGCTTGGGCGTGATAGCGCTCTCTTTGGGTTTGTTAAACCCTTTGAGCGCGGCGAGTTACCCTCCCATTAAAAACACTAAAGTAGGGTTAGCCCTTTCTAGCCACCCGCTAGCCACTGAAATTGGGCAAAAGGTTTTAGAAGAGGGAGGCAATGCGATTGATGCGGCGGTAGCGATTGGCTTTGCTCTTGCGGTCGTCCATCCTGCAGCAGGCAATATTGGTGGAGGCGGTTTTGCGGTTATCCATTTGGCTAATGGTGAAAATGTTGCCTTAGATTTTAGAGAAAAAGCCCCCTTAAAAGCCACTAAAAACATGTTTTTAGACAAGCAAGGCAATGTAGTCCCTAAACTCAGCGAAGATGGCTATTTGGCGGCTGGGGTTCCTGGAACGGTGGCGGGCATGGAAGCGATGTTGAAAAAATACGGCACCAAAAAACTATCGCAACTCATTGATCCTGCCATTAAATTGGCTGAAAATGGTTATGCGATTTCACAAAGACAAGCAGAAACCCTAAAAGAAGCAAGGGAGCGGTTTTTAAAATACAGTTCTAGCAAAAAGTATTTTTTTAAAAAAGGGCATCTTGATTATCAAGAAGGGGATTTGTTTGTCCAAAAAGATCTAGCTAAGACTTTGAATCAAATCAAAACGCTAGGCGCTAAAGGCTTTTATCAAGGGCAAGTCGCTGAGCTTATTGAGAAAGATATGAAAAAAAATGGGGGGATTATCACTAAAGAGGATTTAGCCAGTTACAATGTGAAATGGCGCAAACCCGTGGTAGGGAGTTATCGTGGGTATAAGATCATTTCTATGTCGCCGCCAAGTTCGGGAGGTACGCATTTGATCCAGATTTTAAATGTCATGGAAAATGCGGATTTAAGCGCCCTTGGGTATGGGGCTTCTAAGAATATCCATATCGCTGCAGAAGCGATGCGTCAGGCTTATGCGGATAGATCGGTTTATATGGGAGATTCTGATTTTGTTTCGGTGCCGGTGGATAAATTGATTAATAAGGCGTATGCCAAAAAGATTTTTGACACTATCCAGCCAGATACGGTCACGCCAAGCTCTCAAATCAAACCAGGAATGGGGCAGTTGCATGAGGGGAGCAACACCACGCATTATTCTGTAGCGGACAGGTGGGGGAATGCAGTCAGCGTTACTTACACCATTAACGCTTCTTATGGGAGCGCTGCTAGTATTGATGGGGCAGGATTTTTATTGAACAATGAAATGGATGATTTTTCCATAAAACCAGGAAACCCTAATCTCTATGGTTTAGTAGGGGGCGATGCGAATGCGATTGAAGCCAATAAACGCCCTTTAAGCTCCATGTCGCCTACGATTGTGTTGAAAAACAATAAGGTTTTTTTGGTGGTGGGAAGCCCTGGAGGGTCTAGGATTATCACTACAGTGTTGCAAGTGATTTCCAATGTCATTGATTATAACATGAATATTTCTGAAGCGGTCTCAGCCCCAAGATTTCACATGCAATGGTTGCCTGATGAATTAAGGATTGAAAAGTTTGGCATGCCCGCTGATGTGAAAGACAACCTCACTAAAATGGGCTATCAAATCGTTACTAAGCCGGTCATGGGCGATGTGAATGCGATCCAAGTTTTACCTAAAACTAAGGGGAGCGTTTTCTATGGTTCAACGGATCCAAGGAAAGAATTTTAATCCTATTTAGCCTTATTTTTTTGGGAAGGGGGACTTTTTTAGCGAGAAAGTCTTAAATTTAGTTTTAAAATTCATAAAAATAGTGTAAAATTTCTCATTACAAGAGATGATATTAGATCTAAAATGGTGTATGCAGAATGGAGTTTGAGAATGTTTGCTGGTTCTAGAACGCATGCAGTTTCTTTTTTTAAGATTGGTAGCTATTGACATTATGTTTGATCTTATTAAAGCAGAGGAGTAACAATGGGATACGCAAGCAAATTAGCCTTGAAGATTTGTTTGGCAAGTTTATGTTTATTTAGCGCTCTTGGTGCAGAACACCTTGAACAAAAAAGGAATTACATTTATGAAGGGGAGGAAGCTTATAATAATAAGGAGTATGAGCGAGCGGCTTCTTTTTATAAGAGCGCTATTAAAAATGGCGAGCCGCTTGCTTATGTTCTTTTAGGGATCATGTATGAAAATGGTAGGGGTGTGCCTAAAGATTACAAGAAAGCGGCTGAATATTTTCAAAAAGCGGTTGATAACGATATACCTAGAGGGTATAACAATTTAGGCGTGATGTATAAAGAGGGTAGGGGCGTTCCTAAAGATGAAAAAAAAGCCGTGGAGTATTTTAGAATAGCTACAGAGAAAGGCTATACTAACGCTTATATCAACTTAGGCATCATGTATATGGAGGGTAGGGGCGTTCCAAGCAACTATGTGAAAGCGACAGAGTGCTTTAGAAAAGCGATACATAAGGGTAATGTAGAAGCTTATATCCTTTTAGGGGATATTTATTATAGCGGAAATGATCAGTTGGGTATTGAACCAGACAAAGATAAGGCTGTTGTCTATTATAAAATGGCGGCTGATATGAGTTCTTCTAGAGCTTATGAAGGGTTGTCAGAGTCTTATCAGTATGGGTTAGGCGTAGAAAAAGATAAAAAAAAGGCTGAAGAATACATGCAAAAAGCATGCGATTTTGACATTGATAAAAATTGTAAGAAAAAGAATACTTCAAGCCGATAACTCTCAAACTTGGGCTTGATTCAAGGATTTTTGTTTTATTTTAAGTAGCATGCGTTTTTTGAACAATTGATTTGAAGCGATAGATTAAAGATATTGCATTTTTCATGACTAAGTGGCTTCCTACCAAAAACTTTAGCTAAAAAACATTGCTTGCTATAACCTTGCTTTGTTTGTCTCGCCTAAATATTCTCTTAACAAACCTCTAAATTTACCAACTCCAAACAATAGCGAGCGGGTTTCATAAGCTTTTTAAAAACGACGCTAAGATCGCCGAAAGCCTAAAACCCGCTATTACGAAAAACTTAAGCCAAGGTTTAGCGACCACTTTAAGCGGAGCGTTAAAATACCAATGGACTAAATTCACGCTAGGAACACTATACAGGAACGCACCCGATCGCATTTTAGGAGTGAAGTTACCTAAAGCCCTAAACGAAGCCACCGCAGGAGCGGCCTTAAAGTATCACATTAAAAGAGCGCTTGAGAGAAGCCACTCTATAAGCGATTTTAGTAAAAATTTAGAACTAAGCGCCCAAAACGCTAAATTTAGCAACAACACGCTTAAAATCATTGAAGAGCTTACTAATGGCGTTAAAAGCGCGAGCGAAGAGATCAAAACAAAAGCGTTTGATTTTTCTAATCAAAAACTCACTAACGAGCAGATCAAAGAGTTATTAAATAACACAGAAATCCCTACAAGCGGGAGAGACGCGATCACTTTTGGAGTGAATAACCTAAACCCTGAAATCGTTGAATTTTTACACAAAAACAACAAAAAAATGATTATAGAAAAAGCCTCTAACAAAGAATTAGAGCTTTTAAAAGACGCTAACTTTAAGCACCCTGAAAACATAAGAGCGAGTTTAGATCATGATGCTATCGCTCATATACTTAAAAGGCATGGCGTTAATTCTGTTAATGTTAAAAATGGTGAAATCCCTGTTACGAACGAAGACATAGCGAATTATAGATATATCATTAATAACGCTGATGCAATTATTAGGACTTTAGACAAATACGATAAAGAAGCTATAACGGCGTTTAAACAAGTTAATGGCTATGCGGTAGTGGTAGAACAAGCGATCAATAAGAAAAATGAATTAGCTTTAAAAACAATGTATAAGAACAATGGGAGTTATAAAAATAATGAAGTCTATAAAGAATTTTCAAGCACCTCACTCGACGCTGATGCGAAGGTGCGCCATAGGTTGAGTTCCTATAGTGGTGCTACAGAGAATAATACACCAAAACCGCTAACAGATCAAGAGGATTTATTAAAAACAAGCGAAAATTTAAACGAAACCACACAAGAAGTTAAGAATTTAAGCCCACTAGAGCAAGCCAACGCCGAAAAGCTTCTTAAAGAACAACGCGCTACAACCCCACTCAAAGAGTTTGGCACTAATTACCCCGAGTTTGCTTTAAAGCCAAAAGAAGCGTTAGAGAAACTATTGCAAGAGAAAAACGGACAAGTTGCAGGCACAGCTTACAGGGACGATTTAGGAGGGATTGATTTTGTGTGGGGCAAGGATGGAGAGGATGGCTACGGATTAGCGCACATCTTAGAAAAGAGAGAAAAACAATACACAAGATTAGGATTAAATGCAGAGCAAATTAAAGAAAGAACAGATGAGCTATTAAAATCTATCCCTGAAGTCATTGAGAACGGAACGTTATTTAAAGACGATTTAGGGCGCATTAGCGTGGAATTAAATAACATAAGAGTGGGGCTAAAAAACACATGGGATAATAACAATCTAAATAATCATTTTGTGGTTACTAGCTATGAGAGAGATGAAAAAGTATTAAGGGAGTTAGAAACCAAACCGCCACTTTCTAACGATTACAAAGACAATAGCAACTATAGTGCCTTAAACCTTAATGAAAACAATTCTACTAAAGAAGGCCTAACAAGTCAAGAAACGCCTCTTTCTATATTAGAAAAAAGCCAACTAGAAAAGGAAAAGAAACTAGAAAGCGAAAGATTAGCTAAAGCAGAAAAAGAACGTGCTCAAAAGATTAAAGATAAAGAACAAGCCGAATTGAGAGATAAAATCAGAGCGCAAAAAAACGCCACGCTAGGTAAAAGCGAATTAGACAGAGAAATCGCCAAAAGTGAAAATATACCCTATAAAGAGCTAGAAAATGCCCCTAAAACGAGCGTTAGCTTAAACGATGACGAGATATACCCCTTAAAGTTTGTGATCGTCAATAAGAGCGATTTAAAGCCCAATTTCAAAAACACTGGCACGCAAACACGCACCGCAGTGGATAGCAAGAAAGTAGAAGAGATAGCCAAGCGCTTTGATCCTAAATTGATTGTAGGGCGCGGGGGTTTTGATGATTTGCCCATTATCTTAACAGACGGGCAAGTTATCGCAGGCAACCACAGGATACAAGGCATGCTGAACTTCACCGCAGAGAGCCGAAAAAAATACGAACAAGCGATTAAGCAGAACTTCAACATTAGTTTAAAGCCTAATGAGCTTTTAGTGCGCATGCCAGAGCAGGAATTAAACGACAAGGAGATCCTTAAATTAGCGAGCAAATCTAACGAAAACCGAATAAACAGCTTTAGCGATACGCTTTTGAGTGCGATGAGCAGTTATAACGACAAATTGAAACATTTACCGCATAAATTTGAAAGCGACAGCGTGGAGAATTTAGCCAATCAGGTTGCAAGAGTGTTAGAAAGAGACGCTAAACACCCAAGCGCTAATCAAGTGGAAAACGCTAACCTTTGCCTTTTGAGTCATTACGCCAGAAACACCCCAAATAACAGCTTTTTAGAAGTGTTTGATAACGCTTATAAAAACCTAGACAGAGAACAATTTAAAGCGTTTAAGGAAATGTTTGCCAATAACAGCGCGAATTTTCATAATCTCAATAACGATACCATGATTAAAAATTTCACGATTTCACCTTATCTAACCGATGCACTAGACACTACCGCTAAAATGCTTAAAAGCGGCAACAGATTTGATAATTTTTCTAAGTTAGCGCATGACATTGACTACTTAGTCAATAGCACAGATGAAAACGGCATGAATGCTTTCATTAAAGAAAATAAGGACGCTTACAATAGCCTAATAAGCCAATTATTAGGGAGTTCCTTTGCGCGCTTTTTGCGCCTTGAAAATCCTAGTGCGCAGTTCTATAACTTTTTAGTAAAAGCTAAAGAACAAATGATAGAAAACGCATCCAATGTTTTCACAGGAACGAGTAAGCCTATTAGCCAAATAAATATATTTGATTTCATTAAATACGGCATTGAAAGCGGTAGAAGCAGTAAGGAGAGCAGTGAATTATTAGATCTACTGCCAGAGTTAGAAAAAAAGTTTAACGCCCATGAGAAGTTTTTACAAGGATCTAAAAAATGAATTATCCTAATTTGCCTAACAGCGCTTTAGAAATCACCGAACAGCCAGAAGTGAAAGAAATCACTAACGAGCTTTTAAAGCAATTACAGAGCGCTTTACATAGTAACGCGCTTTTCACCGAGCAAGTGGAATTAAGCCTTAAAGGGATTGTTAGGATTTTAGAAGTGCTTTTAAGTTTGGATTTTTTCAAGAATGCGAACGAGATTGATAGCAGTTTGAGAAATTCCATTGAATGGCTTAATCACGCCGGCGAGAGCTTAAAAAACAAAATGAAAGAATACGAGCGCTTTTTTAGCGAGTTTAATACGAGCATGAAAAGCAACGAGCAAGAAGTAACCAACACCCTAAACGCTAACGCCGAGAACATTAAAAGCGAAATTAAAAAGCTAGAAAATCAATTGATAGAAACCACGACAAGACTTTTAACGAGCTATCAAATCTTTTTAAACCAAGCCAGAGATAACGCTAACAACCAAATCACAGAAAACAAAACCCAAAGCCTTGAAGCGATCACCGAAGCGAAAACGAACGCTAATAATGAAATAAGCAACAATCAAACGCAAGCGATAACTAACATTAACGAAGCCAAAGAAAGTGCTACAACGCAAATAAACGCCAATAAGCAAGAAGTTTTAAACCACATCACGCAAGAAAAGCAACAAGCTACAAGCGAGATCACCGAAGCGAAAAAGACCGATCATTATCAAAACATTGATTTTTTTGAGTTTGAATAAGGCTTGTTAAAAACCACTATAATACCCCTAAAAAATGCGAGTTTAAAGATGCTTTTATTTGATTTAAAAAGCCCTTATCCACCAGCAGGCGATCAGCCCCAAGCCATAGAAGCTTTAACAAAAAGCTTGAGAAATAACAACCATTATCAAACTCTAGTGGGGGTTACAGGGAGCGGTAAGACTTATACGATGGCCAATATCATCGCTCAAACCAATAAACCCACTTTGATCATGAGCCATAATAAGACCTTATGCGCGCAGCTTTATAGCGAATTTAAGGCGTTTTTCCCTCATAATAGGGTGGAGTATTTTATCTCCCACTTTGATTACTACCAGCCTGAAAGCTATATCCCTAGAAGGGATTTATTCATTGAAAAAGACAGCTCTATTAACGATGACTTGGAGCGTTTGAGATTGAGCGCGACCACTTCGCTTTTAGGTTATGATGATGTGATCGTGATAGCGAGCGTTTCGGCTAATTATGGTTTGGGTAACCCTGAAGAATATTTGAAAGTCATGGAAAAAATCAAAGTGGGCGAGAAGCGCGCTTACAAGAGCTTTTTATTAAAGCTAGTGGAAATGGGTTATAGCCGTAATGAAGTGGTGTTTGATAGGGGGAGCTTTAGAGCGACGGGGGAATGCGTGGATATTTTCCCCGCTTATAATGACGCTGAATTTATCAGGATTGAATTTTTTGGCGATGAGATAGAAAGGATTGCTGTCTTTGACGCTTTAGAAAGAAATGAAATCAAGCGCTTGGATTCTGTCATGCTTTATGCGGCCAGTCAGTTTGCCGTAGGGAGTGAGAGGTTGAATTCAGCCATTAAAAGCATTGAAGATGAACTCGCTTTAAGATTGAAATTTTTTAAAGAGCAGGATAAAATGCTTGAATACAACCGCCTCAAACAACGCACCGAGCATGATTTAGAAATGATTAGCGCGACCGGTGTGTGTAAGGGCATTGAGAATTACGCGCGCCATTTTACGGGTAAAGCCCCTAACGAAACGCCTTTTTGCTTGTTTGATTATTTAGGGATATTTGAGCGGGAGTTTTTAGTCATTGTGGATGAAAGCCATGTGAGTTTGCCGCAATTTGGAGGGATGTATGCAGGGGATATGAGCAGGAAAAGCGTTTTAGTGGAATATGGTTTTAGATTGCCTAGCGCTTTAGACAACCGCCCTTTAAAGTTTGATGAATTTATCCATAAAAATTGCCAGTTCCTTTTTGTGTCCGCTACGCCCAATAAGCTCGAATTAGAGCTTTCTCAAAAGAATGTCGCTGAGCAAATCATTCGCCCTACAGGGCTTTTAGACCCCAAATTTGAAGTGCGAGACAGCGATAAGCAAGTCCAGGATTTATTTGATGAAATCAAGTCAGTGGTGGCCAGAGGTGAAAGGGTGCTAATCACCACGCTCACTAAGAAAATGGCAGAAGAATTGTGTAAATATTATGCTGAATGGGGCTTGAAGGTGCGTTACATGCATAGTGAAATTGATGCGATTGAAAGAAATCACATTATCCGCTCTTTAAGGCTTAAAGAATTTGACATTTTAATAGGGATCAATCTTTTAAGAGAGGGGTTGGATTTGCCTGAAGTCTCTTTAGTAGCGATCATGGATGCGGATAAAGAGGGGTTTTTAAGGAGCGAAACAAGCCTCATTCAAACCATGGGGCGAGCCGCTAGAAACGCTAATGGCAAGGTTTTATTATACGCTAAAAAGATCACTCAAAGCATGCAAAAAGCCTTTGAGATCACGAGTTACAGGCGCACTAAGCAAGAAGAGTTCAATAAAATCCATAACATCACCCCTAAAACCGTTACGCGCGCTTTAGAAGAGGAGTTGAAATTAAGAGACGATGAAATCAAAATCGCTAAAGCTTTAAAAAAGGACAAAATGCCTAAAAGCGAAAGGGAAAAAATCATTAAAGAATTGGATAAAAAAATGCGAGAATGCGCGAAAAATTTGGATTTTGAAGAAGCGATGCGTTTGAGAGACGAAATCGCTCAATTAAGAACGCTTTAAACGCTATCGCTTAAAAACTGTGCTTTAAAAACTATAAGTGTAGTTGAAATAAACCGAGTAATTGCGCCTGAAATCAACTTGATACAACAAGCTGTTGATCCCGTATTCTAAAAATCGTAAAACTTTTAAGACATTTTCACTATTATTGCTAATGTTATTCATGGAATAATAGTGGTTAAAATAATAAGTAGGGATTTTAATCCCAAAGCCAAATTGGTTGCGCTTATTCCCTAAACGAACCCCTAAATCCACCAAAAACTGGAAGCCGTTTGAATTCACTTTCCCGCCAAAAGTGTTTTGAAGAAGCGTTTGATACAATAACGCATCGCTCAATTTGTCATACACCCCGGCAAAAGCAACTCCCAGATTGAACCCAGCAAAAAACTTATCCCCATTATAAGCGTTAAGCAATAAATCCATATAAGTGCCGTAAGTGGAAATGATAACAGACTGCGATTCTTTTGGGCCATAAAGAGAGGCGCTCAAATCATAAAACAGCCCCCACCTGAAGCCAAACCACTTCGTTTCTTCATGCTTACCCACCCACTTATAGCCCACTTGAACGCCAAGACCATTAGACACATACGAATTTTTAAAAACAGGGCTTAGACTATCGCTGAAAATAATCTGACTCTTATTGAATCGTTGGGATAAATTCAAGTTGCTAGAGTTGTGCTGAATGCTCCCCAACTGATACCCAAGCCCCAGATAAAACGCCGATCTATCCGCATAGCGTTTGATAGGCGAAACCACCTTTTTATTAAAAAAAGTGTAATCCCCTTTAGTCAAAACATCTTTAAAGCTCTCTGCATTAAGCGCATAAAAAAGCCCTAAAATTAACCATAACGCTCGTTTCAAAAAAGCCCTTTGATTGAAATTTTAATTTTTTACAAATTGGTTTTAAACTTTATTGTATCGTTTTAAACTTTATTAAACTCGTTTTCTTAAGGGGATAAGGGGTATTTTGAAATAATCTTCCCCTAAAACCCCCAAAAAAACCCTAACCTTTCAAGAGCGTTTTTTTAAGAGGTTATCGTTTGATTAAAATCAAGCTTTTTGATTATATCTATTCTAAAAACGCTTTGAGTTTTTTTAAATTCTACAATCAATAATCCATAAGAACAAAGCCAAAAAATTTTAGGCTAAAAACGCGCCTTATTCAAACACCCTTTTAAAAATCGCTCCCACATTTTTAGTGTAATAGCTGTAATCAAAACATGCTTTGATTTCGTCCTCGCTCAAATATTTTTTCAAGCGTTCATCATTGAGTAGGGCGTTTAAAAACAAATTTTCATCAGCGTTTTTAAAAGCGCCTTGTTGCAAAACCTCCCATATTTTCATCGCATTTTCTTGCACGATAGAATAGCTTTCTTCTCGGCTCAAACCTTTTTTGGGCAATTCCAATAACACCCGTTGCGAAAAAACTAACCCCCCACTCAAAGCTAAATTTTTAAGCATGTTTTTAGGATAAACCACCAGATTTTCAATCACGCCATTCAAGCGGCTGAGCATAAAATCGCTAGTGATAAACAGATCGGGCAGCGCAAAACGCTCCACAGAGCTATGGCTCATGTCCCTTTCATGCCATAAGGCGACATTTTCTAACATAGGGGTAGTAAAAGAGCGAATCACCCTACAAAGCCCGGTGATATTCTCGCTCAATATGGGGTTTCTTTTATGGGGCATTGCAGAGCTCCCTTTTTGCCCTGTTGAAAAAGCTTCTTCCACTTCATAGACTTCACTGCGTTGCAAATGGCGGATATTGACAGCGATTTTTTCACAACTACTCGCCAAAAGAGCCAGATCGCATGCAAGCCTAGCGTAGCGGTCTCTTTGAATGACTTGATTGCTGATATTGGCGGTTTTTAAGCCTAAAAATTCGCACGCTAATTCTTCTAATTCTAAGGGGGCGTGCGCGAAATTCCCCATAGCCCCACTGATCGCTCCCACGCTGATAAATTCCATCGTTAAATCCAAGGCTTTTAAATGCCGTTTGATTTCATCAGCAAAAAGGGCTAACACTAAGCCAAAAGTAATGGGCTCGCCAAACACCCCATGGCTTCTGCCTACCATTAGCGTGTCTTTATGCTCTAAAGCCCTATTTTTAAGGGTTTCATAGAGGTTTTTAACGCCTTTTTGAATGAGTTTTAAGCTTTTGGTCATCAATAACGCCATAGCCGTATCAATGCAATCGCTAGAAGTGATCCCATAATGAAAGAAGCGGGATTCTTCGCCCAAGCTTTCAGCCACGCAAGTGGTGAAAGCGATTAAATCATGCTTAGTGGTTTTTTCAATTTCTTTGATGCGCTCAAGATTGAATGCCGCTTTTGAGCAGATTTTTTCACAATCGCTATCTTGGATTTGCCCAAGCTTGTTCCACGCCCTAACGACAGCTTTTTCCACTTCTAAATAGGTTTCAAACTTGGTTTGCTCATTCCATAGGGCTTTCATTTCTTCATTCGCATAGCGTTCTAACACCGACAATCCTTAAAATCAAAATGGGATTATGTTACTTTAAAGGGGTTTAAAAAGTCAAGGGGGAAAATCGCACAAGACGCAAAAAGCGCCTTGATTTAATGGAAGAGTTATACTTTAGCTTCTTCTCTGCGTTGCAAGTATTCCCAACGCTCATTCACATCTTTTTGCAATTCTTCAATGATGTGTTCGTTTTCCTTTTTGAAAAGGTGTTTGAAGCGCTTTTGAGCCCCTAAATAATCCCTTACAGGAATGATATTTCTGGGGCGGTAAGTGATTTTCAATTCCCTGCCATTAAAGACTTCAAACAAGGGGAACATCAAACTATCCACAGCCATATCCGCTAATTCAATGGTCTTATTGGAATCAAATTTCCATTCAGTCGTGCATGGGCTAAGAGCGTTGATAAAGCAAGGCCCTTCAGTGTCTAGCGCGGTTTTAATCTTTTTATTCATGTCTTTCCATTTGTTAGGAGAGAGTTGCGCTACATAAGGGACCCCATGGCTTGCCATGATATTGACGATGTCTTTTTTCTTTTCTTTTTTACCAAAGCTAACTGATCCCGCTGGCGTGGTAGAAGTGCTAGCCCCTAATGGCGTAGATCCGCTTCTTTGACCGCCGGTATTGGCGTAGTTTTCATTATCCAAGCAAATGTAAGTCATGTCATGCCCTCTTTCCATGCAACCGCTGATGAATTGAAAACCAATATCATAACTAGCCCCATCGCCTCCAAACGCCACGAATTTCGGTCTTTGACCTTGATAGCGACCCTTATTCACTAAAGCCTTATACATCGCCTCAACCCCCGAAATAGCGGTAGAGCCATTTTCAAAACCGATATGAATCCAAGGCACATCCCATGAAGTGTGCGGGTACACAGCCGAGCATACTTCTAAACAACCGGTAGAATTGCCTAAAACAATAGGCCCATCTACAGCGTTTAAAACTTCGCGCACAATGATGCCATGCCCACAACCCGGGCAAAGCAAGTGCGAGCCTTGAAATTTCTCAGCACTTTGGCTAAAACCTTTGAGTGTTTTGACTTCTTTTACCATGATATTTCCTTTTTAAAAAAAGCTCATTTTAGGGCCACGCAAGCCTACGAATTGTTGGGTAGGGTGCGTGAGCGTGCCTTTAAGAGCGTCTTCATTGATTTCTTCAAAAATCTCGCATAAATGCGCGATCGTCATGTCCCTTTCGCCTAAACCATAAATGTAGTTAGACACCACGGGGTGTTTAGTCCCTTGCGTTTGATACACCGCGCTCGTTACTTCATTAAACATCGCCCCCATAGCGCCCGCTGGAGAGCTCTTGTCTAAAATCGCTAGAGCCTTAAGATTTTTCAAATCCTGCCCCAATCTTTCATAGGGGAAAGGGCGTAAGGAATGGATAGTGGCCACGCCAGCCTTAATGCCTTTTTTACGCATTTCTTTAGCCGCTACGATAGCGGATTCATAAGTAGTGCCTAACGCAAAGATAGCGATTTCAGCGTCTTCTAGCTGGAAAGTTTTAGTCAAATGGTATTGTCTGCCTGTGAGTTTAGCGAAATCATTAAACACTTCTTCAATCACAGAAGACGCGCTCATGATGGCATGGTGGAGTTGGGCTTTATGCTCATAATGCCATTCTTCTTCAGCTTGCGCGCCATAGCTTACCGGTTTATTAAAATCTAAAAGGGAATGTTTGGTTTGGTATTCGCCTACGAATTGATAGGCCACTGCATCGCTCAAAGGGCGGACATTTTGCACGGTGTGCGAGCATAAAAAGCCATCTTGATTGACGATAGTAGGCACGCGCACCTTTTGGTGTTCTGCGATTTTAAACGCCATTAAAGTGAAATCGTAAGCTTCTTGGGGGTTGCATGTGCATAAACTGATCCAGCCAGAATCCCTGCTTAAATACATATCAGAATGATCGCCATGGATGTTTAAAGGGGCCGCTAAAGCGCGATTGACTAAATTCAAAACGATAGGCAAACGCATGCCAGAAGCCTGGTATAAAACCTCTACCATTAACGCTAAGCCTTGAGAGCTAGTCGCAGTGCTAACTCTCCCACCGGCAGCCGCAGCTCCCACGCATGCGCTCATGGCGGCATGCTCAGATTCCACTAAAACAAACTCGCCATCAACATAGCCGTTATCCTTAAACGAGCCATAATTTTGCACAATGGGCGTTGAAGGGGTGATAGGATAGGCTGCGATGACATCAATTTGAGCCTGTCTCAGGGCGTTAGAGCTAGCGGTATTGCCATCCCACACTTCTATCTCTTGCAATTCGATACTTTTTGCCATATTTTTTCCTTATGATTTTTTCTTTTCTTGTTTTTGCGG
The DNA here is from genome assembly GCF_000274605.1 of Helicobacter pylori NQ4053. NCBI lineage: Bacteria > Pseudomonadati > Campylobacterota > Epsilonproteobacteria > Campylobacterales > Helicobacteraceae > Helicobacter > Helicobacter pylori. The sequence continues at coordinate 87,673 of NZ_AKNV01000006.1, read as the reverse complement.
CCATTGAGTGAGAGCGGTGGCAGGCTCAATTTGTTCTTCAAACATCCATAGCGATTTAGGGTTAGTGGGGCAGACATCCACGCACACGCCACAGCCTTTACAATGAGAATAATCCACGCCCTTTAATTTGCCCTCTCTTGAAAGAATGGCAGCGTCTGGGCAATAAACCCAACAATTAAAGCAATTGATACAAATAGTATTGTTATGCACAGGCTTAGCCACGCGCCAATGAGCCACTGAAGTGGTGAAGTAACTTTGCTCAGTGTAATGGCGCTCATCATTGTGTTTTTCCATTTCGCTTTGCGCGTTCTTTTCAAAAGGGAAGAGCACCGCTCCCATTTCAAATTCATTCCAATCTTTCATCTTTAATCCTTAATGTTATTGAACTTCTTCATAAGCTCTTTGGATAGCGAGCATGTTAGCGTCAATGACTTCTTGCGTGAGTTTTTTGCCTAAAACTTTTTTAAAAGCTTCTTTAAAAGCCTCAATTTCAAGCATGCCAGACACTTTCATTAAAGCCCCTAGCATGGGCGTGTTGGGGATAGGGCGTTTTAAGGTTTCCATAGAGATTTTTAAACAATCCACCAAAAACACCTTACGGGTTTTTAATTCAGGTTTTTTTTCAAACAATTCTTCTTTGTTAAGGTAGCTAGTGATGATATAGGTCGTGTCTTCTTTTTCGTTAGCGAAAATGTTCTCAATGAAAACCAAACCAGGGTCAATCACTAGCACATAATCCGGTTGCATGAAGCGTTCATGGTTTAGAATAGGCTCATCATCAATGCGGTTATAAGCCATCATAGCAGCCCCCCTTTTAGCTGAACCATAAGAAGCGAACGCTTGCACTTCTTTGCCTGTTTTTGAAATCACATCAGCTAGCCCTTTAGCGCCGGTGATAGCGCCTTGACCAGCTCGCGCATGCCATCTAATTTGAAACATGGTAATATGTCTCCTTAATATCGTATAAAATAAATTGAATTTAGCCCAAATATTATACAAGAAAAACTATTAATGTGTCTTATAACAATATCTTTTTAGGAATTTTTATAGGAAAATGGGGGCATACCTACAAGAATTATGGCTATTTTATGGCTATTTATTCTAAAAAGATAGGCGTTCTTAATCAAAACCACTAATATTTATTTTAAACTTTGTTATTATTTAAGGTGTGATTTGATTTTAGTCTGTATGGGGCAAGTGTGGGGCAGGATAACAAAAGGAATTGGGTTATGAATAAAACAACGATTAAAATATTGATGGGCATGGCGTTATTATCATCGCTTCAAGCCGCAGAGGCAGATCTTGATGAAAAATCAAAAAAACCTAAATTTGCGGATAGGAATACGTTTTATTTAGGGGTTGGGTATCAGCTTAGCGCAATCAACACATCTTTTAGCACCGAGTCTGTAGATAAATCGTATTTCATGACCGGCAATGGCTTTGGTGTGGTGTTAGGGGGGAAATTTGTGGCTAAAACGCAAGCTGTAGAGCATGTGGGTTTTCGTTACGGGTTGTTTTATGATCAGACCTTTTCTTCTCACAAATCCTATATTTCTACCTATGGTTTAGAATTTAGCGGTTTGTGGGACGCTTTCAATTCGCCAAAGATGTTTTTAGGGTTGGAGTTTGGCTTAGGCATCGCTGGGGCGACTTACATGCCAGGAGGGGCTATGCATGGGATTATCGCTCAAAATTTAGGCAAAGAAAATTCGCTTTTCCAATTGCTTGTGAAAGTGGGTTTTCGTTTTGGCTTTTTCCACAATGAAATCACTTTCGGGTTGAAATTCCCTGTCATTCCTAACAAAAGAACTGAAATTATTGATGGCTTGAGCACGACTACTTTATGGCACCGCTTACCGGTCGCTTATTTCAATTATATCTATAATTTTTAGATATGGTTATTTAGAGGTTTTAGATTTGACAAAATCAATCAACTCTCTTGTGTCTATGGTTAGGGTTAAGAATTGCTGATAAGTGGTGATCCACTTGCCCCCTTTCCCATACAAATGATACCCATCGCCCCCACCTAAAAAGTTAAAAAACGCATCCGCTCGCACGCTTATCCATTTATTTTTATAGACATAATAAAGCCCTATCATGTCAAAATTAGGGGCTCTATACCATGGCAATCCGGTATAAAGGGATTGGCCATAAGTGGCATAAAAATGCATTTGGGGTTTGTTGGAAAAATAGTATCTGTTAAAGATCCCAAAGCCTTTGTATTGCGCTTGGGCGTAAAATTCCCCCCCAAAGCTGTTATAAAATTGAGCGTTTTTGCACTCGCTAGCATAACGCACGCAATAATGGGTTTGAGACGACTGCGTGCCAAAGGTCATAAAAATATTGTCCATATAAGGCATGAGATTTTTAAAATCCGCTTTTAAATAAGCATGATAATAAACCCTGTCTAAAATGGTAGGGTTAGAGTATTTCCCTATTTCTCCGCCTTGTGGGTTATCTTTTTGGCTGAAATAAGGGTAGCCATTAGGCCATTGTGGGGTTGCATCGCCTGGTTTTAAGTAAGAATTACCGCCGTAAGGGTAATTATCTCCCATGCTATGATGGCTGGCGTTATGAAAAATGACAAGCTGCCCCCCTAAACCTAAATACCCTTTAAGAAACTGAAATTCTGAAGAAACAAAATACAAGAATTGATCAAAATCGTAATTTTTCTTTTTGGGCTGGTTGTTCCAATTACGCCCCCCATACCAATCAACAACGCCCTCAAACCATCCATTCCACCAGCGGTTAGGATCGTAAGCTGGTTTGAATTGGAATGCTCCTCCTCTAAAAGTGGGGTCTATAAACCAAAAAAGTTTTTTAAAAGCGCTTAAAGGGTAATGCCCTATTTGATAGCTTCGCGGCACAATGCCTAAAAAAAATCTCAAATTTTTCCCTATGTATTGGTAATACATGGTAACCCCCCACGAATAAGGGAAATAGCTATAATGCATGTGTAAATTTTGGATAAACCACGCTCCAAACATCAAGGCCTGTCTTTTGTCCAATTGAACGCCAATTTGAGGCATGAGACGACCTTGCATTTTGGTTAGGCTATTCCAATAGGGGTTGTTAGCTGGGGCCACTAAATTGAAATTAAAGCTCATGAACTTCAAGTCATAGACAAAACTAGCCGCTTTTATTAAGGGTGGTATTAAAAAACCTGAAATTAACAACGCATAAAGAGATTTTTTTAAGAAAATCAAACTAAAACACAGCCCCTTTCATCAACGCCTTTTAAAAATGGTGGCAAAAATAAGGTAAAATTTTAAATTAATTTGCTTTAAAAACAACATAAAAACCAAAAACAGAACCCTTTCAAGTTCTGTTTTTTTTTTGGATAAAATAGCCATTAAAAAAGGGTGTTTCATTTTTCATGACTTCAGCTTCAAGCCATTCTTTTAAAGAACAAGATTTTCATATCCCTATCGCTTTTGCTTTTGATAAGAATTACCTCATTCCTGCGGGCGCGTGTCTTTATTCCTTGCTAGAAAGCATCGCTAAAGCCAATAAAAAAATCCGTTACACCCTACACGCTTTAGTGGTAGGCTTGAATGAAGAAGATACAGCAAAGCTTAATCAAATTACAGAGCCTTTTAAAGAATTTGCTACTTTAGAAGTAAAAGATATTGAACCTTTTTTAGACGCTATCCCTAACCCTTTTGATGAGGATTTCACCAAGCGTTTTTCTAAAATGGTGTTAGTGAAGTATTTTCTAGCGGATTTATTCCCCAAATATTCCAAAATGGTGTGGAGCGATGTGGACGTTATCTTTTGCAATGAATTTAGCGCTGATTTCTTAAACATTAAAGAAAATGATGAGAATTATTTTTATGGGGTTTTGGAAGTTGAAAAGCACCACATGATGGAAGGGTTTTTGTTTTGTAATTTAGATTACCAACGCAAGAAAAATTTCACCTTAAGAATGCATGATCTTTTAAAGGGGAATGAGGCTAAAGGGGAGTTGGATTTTACGAAATGGTGTTGGCCCAATATGAAAGCTTTAGGGGTTGAGTATTGCGTTTTCCCTTGGTATTACACCATTAAAGATTTTTCTAATGCGTATTTAAACGAGAATTACAAGAAAACCATTTTAGAGGTGCAAGAAAACCCTACTATTATCCACTATGACGCTTGGTGGGGGGCGGTGAAGCCTTGGGATTATCCTTTTGGTTTAAAAGCGGATTTGTGGCTGAACGCTTTGGCTAAAACCCCATTTATGAGCGACTGGATTGATTCGATCGCTAGGGTGGAAATAGGCAGTGAAAAATGGCATCGCTACCACAGTATCGTTGCCTATCACTACTACTTTCCCCTATGGAAGACTGAAGAGCAGATCGCCCATGACGCGCTCAAGACCTTTTTAGACCATTATTTTTCGCGCATCCATGCCACAATCAAGCAAGAAAATCTCGGAATGTTCTTGAACCACTACTTCTCGCATGCCCATACAGAGATCAAAGAAAACTCCCTTGAAGCGTTCTTGAACCACTACTTCTCGCATGTTTATAGGCTCCCTAAAAATGCACGAAAGAAACTCTTTAGGGTGTTTGTCAAACACTGCATCCTCATACCACTCAAGAGCCTTGTGGGTAAGACTCTGCGATTCTTAAAACTCCATGCACTGGTGAAAAAATCCTAATCCAACTCAAGCTCTTAAAAAAGAGCTAGAGCCAAAACCTTTAATCAAACGATTTTTTCATGTCAATCACATAACGGAATTTCGCTTTCCCATGGGTTAGGTTATGATAAGCGGTGTCAATATCCTTGCCTAAAATCAAATCTATTTCAGGGTAAATATTGTGTTTGATAGAAAAATCCATCATCTCTTGGGTTTCTTTAATGCCCCCAATCAATGAGCCATAAACCTTGCGATTGCCCAAATGGATAAATTCAAAAACATTGAGTGCTGGAGCAACTTCTACAGGAGGGAGCCCTACAAGGGCTAATTCGCCACTATAAGTTAAGAGCTTGAGGTAGTCTTTTAAATTATAATGGGTAGGAATGGTTGAAATGATAAAATCCAATTCTTCTTTGCATTGTTTGGGGTCCGTGTAGAAATGTTTAACTCCCATGCTTAAAGCGTCCTGCTTTTTGTGTTCGTTTCTTGCAAAAACGCTCACTTCAGCCCCCATAGCCACAGCGTATTTAACCGCCATGCTTCCTAGCCCGCCAAACCCAGCGACGCCAACTTTTGTGCCTTTAGTAACCTTAGAAAATTTTAAGGGCGAATAAGTGGTGATGCCCGCGCAAAGCAAGGGGGCTACTTTTTCTAAAGGAGCGCTTTTATCCACGCTAATCACATAGTTTTCATCCACGACAATATTATTAGAGTATCCGCCCATGTGGGGTTCGTTGCCATGGAAAGAATCCAAACAATCATAAGTAAATACCACTTTGGCGCAAAATTGCTCTTGGTGTTCTTTACAGGGCTTACACGCCTTACATGAATTGACAAAACAGCCCACGCCCACCACATCGCCAACCTTAAATTTCTTAACTTCCTTACCCACTTCTTTGATGACCCCAGCAATTTCATGCCCAGGAACCATAGGGTAAATGCCTTCTTTCCATTCGCTATAAGCGCTATGAATATCGCTATGGCAAATCCCTGCATAAAGAATGTCAATCAGCACATCTTTAGGGCCTACAGCATGGCGGCTAAAATCATGGGGCTTGAAATGCCCGTCTTTAGAAAAAATAGCAAAACCTTTAGATGGAACTCTCATAAAAACTCCTTGTTTCATTAAAATACCGCTATTGTATCGTTTTTATGGTTTGCTTATGTTTCTATAGGTTTAACTAATTTTATAGCTGTTGGTTATATGGTAGCGTTGTTTGGCATGCTCTAAACGCACCCCTTACACTAATCGCTTTTATCTTAAGCGGCTACTATTTGCTAAATTTTATCATGCAGTAAGTAATTCTCTAACGCAATGCCTGCCCCATCAAGTCCGGGAGTTTTTTTCAGCACGACATGCACAGGGATAGAAGCGAGAAACGCTCCCATGCGCCCTTTCGTTTCAAAACGCGCTCTAAAGGGCGAAGTTTTAAAATAATCAATGAATCGTGGGATAATCCCCCCACACAAATACACGCCCCCTCTAGCCCCCAAAGTGAGAGCCACATCAGCAGCGAGCGTGCCAAGCATGGAGCAAAAAGTGTCCAAGGTCAATCGGCATATAGGGTAATCCCCATTCAAAGCGCGTTCGCTAATGATTTGCGGGGTTAATTCAGCCTTGCTTAACTTCGCCACTTTTTCTAAGCCTTTGCGTTTAGACAGGGCTTCATAAATCAGCACCAGACCGCTCCCGCTCAAAAACCTTTCCGCGCTCACATGGTTGAATTTAGAGCGGGCGTATTGCCACACTAAAATTTCTAAATCATCAAAAGGGGCAAAGCTCACATGCCCTCCTTCGCCGGGCAAGACTTTCAAAGAGCCATCGCTATTTTGGATAAGAGTGCTTACCCCAAGCCCGGTTCCTGGCCCTAAAATCGCTTTAGGGGCGTTGATCTCGCACTTAATCCCGCCTATTTGGGCCAGATCGTTTTCTTGCATCGCGCTAATGGCATAGGCTTGCGCGACAAAATCATTGATGACAAGCAATTTTTTTAAAGTCAAACATTGCCGTGTCGTTTCAATAGAAAAAGTCCAATGGTTGTTAGTCATTTGGACAAAATCCCCCATAATGGGCGTAGCCACAGCAAAAGAGCCATAAATAGGGTGCAGTTTAAGGCTTTCTTTGCATTTAGAAAGGTAAAACCGCACCGCATCGCTCAAGCTTTCAAAATCTTCGCACCGCAAGACTTCAATGCATTCAATCTGTCGTGGGGCGACTTCCAAACCAAAGCGCGCGTTCGTGCCGCCAATATCGGCTAAGAGTCTTGGGTAAGTTTCAGTTTTTGGCATAAAACACCTCCGTGGTAACTTTTTTAGAATGTAAAATCCGAGCAATCGGCAGAGAATAGGGGGCGTTTTCTTTTAAAGCCTTTTCTAAAACCTCCCTTTTTTCTACTCCGCTAATGCTTAAGAAAAGTTTTTCGCAATTTTCTAAGGCGTTGATAGACATGCTCAGGCGCTCATAAGGAGCGTTAATTGGCTTAGTCAAAACGATATTTTCTTTTTCTTCGTTTAAAAAAGCGCTCGTTTCGGGAAAAAGGCTAGCCGTATGCCCATCAGTCCCCATGCCCAAAATGGCTAAATGGGGCTGTTTGAAATGCTGGTTAGCAAAATGAAAAAGTTCGTTTGTATCGCTAGAAATCTTTTTGGGCAAAAGCGGGGTGAAAGAAGCTTTTAAGGCGTTATTTTGCAACAAGTAATCATGCAATAATTTGGTGTTGCTATCCTTGTGGCTTGTGTCTATAATGCGTTCATCTACTAAACTGATTAAACACGCATGCCATTTGAGATCTAAAACGCTCAATTTTTGCAACAAGCTAATGGGCGAACGGCCTCCAGAAAAAGCGATAGAAACTTGATGATGCTTTTTTAAAGCGGCGTTAAAAAATTCTTTAAAACGCTCTGTTAAAGCCCTGTGGCAATCTTTCAAATTTTCAAATTCAAACAATTGATAACCCATGAAATCCCTTTATTGATAGAGTGGTTTTAAAAATTCTAATTCGTTTAAATTATGGCTTTCATAGGAGTATAAGGGCGTGGCGTTATTGATAAAACCCTCTATGAGCGTGTCAATAAACACCCATGACGCTTCTAATTCCAATTGGTGGGCGAAATTATTGTGGTTATTTTGTATCGCATCATAGAGCAACTTAGCATAGGGCTGTAAAAATTCTTGTTTGTTATGGGTTTCTAAAATAAGGGGGTTTTGATGATCTTTTAGGGTGAGGGTGATTTTATCTTGAGAGAGGAAAAATTCTAGCGTATTGACTGCGTTAAAATGGATTTTCACGCTCGCTTGGTTGTGGGGCATTTTTTTAGCGTGCTTAATATAGAAAGGCACGCCTTTAAATTTAGGCGTATCCAAAAAGGCTTTAATAGCGACAAAAGTCTCTGTCTGGCTCTCTTTATTAACCTTATTTTCATCTCTATAGCCTTGATATTGGGCCCGAATGACCTGTTTTTTAAAATCTTTTGGGGGTTGTAAGGTTTTTAAAACTTTGATTTTTTCTTTCCTCAAATCCTTTAAATCGTTGGGTAAATCTGTAGCGATAAGGGATAAAACTTGCAAGAGATGGTTTTGAACCATATCCCTTAAAGCCCCGATTTTATCGTAAAATTCGCCCCTTTCTTCCACCCCTAAAGTCTCATACACACAGATTTCAACCGCACTGATTTGATCCCATAAAATGCTTAAGATAGGGTTATTCAGGCGCAATTCAAGGATATTTTGAACGCCCTTTTTCCCTAAATAATGATCGATTCTAAAAATTTGCTCTTCTTTAAAAAAAGCGCTAATGCTTTGGAAAATCTCTTTACAAGTCTTTAAATCATGCCCTAAGGGTTTTTCTAAAATCAAGCGAGTGTTAGCGTGATTGAGCGCATTTTGGGCCAAATTTTGAGCGGTCGTTGCAAAAAAACTAGGCGAGATAGAAAAGTAGAAAATCAAGGGCTTATTGTTTGTAGCGATTTTACTCAATTCTCCAAAGTCTTTAGGGTTATCCAAACGAACGCAAAAATAACTGATATGGGCTAAAAATTCCTCACCCTTTTCTCTTGAATGCAACTGCGTTTTTTCGCAAAGAAGCGTTAAAAATTCTTCATTGGATAGCTCCTTACGCCCCGATGCGATAATTTTAGAATCTTTTTTAAAACCATAATGGGTATAAATTTCATAGAGCGAAACAAAGAGCTTTCGCATGGCTAAATCCCCAGTCGCGCCAAAAAGAACCAAATCAAAATCTAGCATCAATAACCCTTTTAGAGTGTTTTTAAGTTATTATTATATATTAAATCTTAATTGAAGGGGTGTTCATGCCTAAGCATTCTTTAGAACAAATCAAAGAAAAAATTACAGAGCGTAGCAAAAAAACCAGAGAGCTTTATTTGGAAAATATCTTTAACCCTAAAAACCAGCCCAAGATTGAGAGTTTGGGTTGCGCGAATATTGCGCATGTTACAGCGAGCATGCCAGAGCATTTAAAGATGCCTTTAGGTTCGCATAAAAGAAAGCATTTTGCGATCATCACCGCTTATAACGATATGCTTTCAGCCCACCAACCTTTTAAAAATTACCCTGACTGGATTAAAAAAGAATTGCAAGAGCATAACGCCTATGCGAGCGTCGCTAGTGGGGTGCCAGCGATGTGTGATGGTATCACGCAAGGTTATGATGGCATGGAATTGAGCTTATTCAGTAGAGATGTGATTGCCTTAAGCACCGCCGTAGGGTTAAGCCATAATGTTTTTGACGGGGCGTTTTTTTTAGGCGTGTGCGATAAAATCGTGCCAGGCTTGCTTATAGGAGCGTTAAGTTTTGGGAATTTAGCGAGCGTGTTTGTGCCAAGCGGGCCTATGGTGAGCGGAATAGAAAATTATAAAAAAGCCAAAGCGCGCCAAGATTTTGCAATGGGAAAAATCAACAGAGAAGAGCTTTTAAAAGTGGAAATGCAAAGCTATCATGATGTGGGTACTTGCACTTTTTATGGCACGGCTAATTCTAATCAAATGATGATGGAGTTTATGGGGTTGCATGTGGCTAATTCTAGTTTTATCAACCCTAACAACCCCTTACGGAAGGTTTTAGTAGAAGAGAGCGCCAAAAGATTAGCGAGCGGGAAGGTTCTGCCTTTAGCCAAACTCATTGATGAAAAAAGCATTCTTAACGCTCTCATAGGCTTAATGGCAACCGGAGGTTCTACTAACCACACTTTGCATTTGATCGCTATCGCTAGATCGTGTGGGGTGATCCTCAATTGGGACGATTTTGACGCAGTCTCTAATCTCATACCCCTTTTAGCTAAAGTCTATCCTAACGGATCAGCGGATGTGAACGCTTTTGAAGCGTGTGGGGGATTAGCGTTTGTGATCAAGGAATTGTTAAAAGAGGGGCTTTTATTTGAAGACACTCATACCATCATGGATACAGAAACGCAAAAAGGCATGCAAAATTACACCAAAACCCCCTTTTTAGAAAACGACCAATTGGTGTATAAAGACGCCATCAATCATAGCCTGAATACGGATATTTTACGCCCTGTGAGTGAGCCTTTCGCCGCTAATGGGGGGCTTAAAATTTTGAAGGGTAATTTGGGGCGGGCCGTGATTAAAATTTCAGCCATTAAAGATGAGCACAGGAAAGTCAAGGCCAGAGCGATTGTTTTTAAAACCCAAAGCGAATTTTTAGAACGCTTTAAAAATAAAGAATTAGAAAGGGACTTTGTGGCGGTCTTGCCTTTCCAAGGGCCTAAGTCTAACGGCATGCCAGAATTGCACAAACTCACCACGAATTTAGGGGCTTTGCAGGATATGGGCTATAAGGTTGCGCTGGTTACGGATGGACGCATGAGCGGGGCGAGCGGGAAAGTGCCTAGCGCGATCCATTTAAGCCCTGAGGGAGCGTTAAACGGGGCGATCATTAAGATTAAAGATGGCGATTGGATAGAATTAGACGCTCCTAATAACGCTTTGAATGTGCTTGAAAAGGATTTTGAAAATAGAGGCATCAACCCTTTGTTTTTAGAAACCTTGGAAAATTTAGAAAAGCCTACTTTTGGGCTGGGTAGGGAATTATTTACAAGCTTGAGATTGAATGTTAATACGGCTGAAGAGGGTGGCATGAGTTTTGGCATAAAGGTATAAAAATATAAAGGAGATAAAATGCAAGATAAAATAATAGAAGTTTTACAAATCAGCCCCATTGTCCCTGTGGTGGTGATTGAGGATTTAAACGACGCTGTGCCTTTAGCGCAAAGCCTGATAGAGGGGGGTATTCCAATCATAGAAGTAACTTTGCGCTCCAGTTGCGCTTTAGAAGCCATAGAGCTTATCGCTAAGAATGTACCAAAAATGCGCGTGGGAGCTGGCACGATACTCAATCTCACTCAATTAGAGCAAGCGCAAAATAGGGGGGCAGAGTTTTTGATTAGCCCGGGCCTTACGATAAAGCTTTTAGAACACGCAAAGAAAAAAGGCATGCCTTTAATACCTGGGGTTTCTAGCAGTAGTGAAGTCATGCAAGCCTTAGAATTGGGTTATCACGCTTTGAAATTTTTCCCGGCAGAGTATTGCGGGGGCGTTAAACTTTTAAACGCTTTTAATGGCCCTTTTAAAGGGGTGAAATTTTGCCCCACTGGGGGGATTAGCGTGGATAACATGCGTTCTTATTTGGCTTTGGAAAATGTTGTGTGCGTGGGGGGGAGCTGGCTTACCCCTAAAGATTTAATTCAAAACAAAGAGTGGGATAAAATCACAGAAATTTGTAAGAGGGCGTTAGCTTTAAGATAACAAAGAGATCATGGCGTTTTGTATTTGCTTAATAACACTATAATAAAATTTTTAATAAGGAGATACATCATGTTAGAAAATGTCAAAAAATCCCTTTTTAGGGTTTTGTGTTTGGGTGCGTTGTGTTTAGGGGGGCTAATGGCAGAGCAAGACCCTAAAGAGCTTGTGGGTTTGGGTGCAAAGAGCTACAAAGAGCAAGATTTCACTCAAGCGAAGAAATATTTTGAAAAAGCGTGCGATCTGAAAGAAAATAGCGGGTGTTTTAATTTAGGGGTGCTTTATTATCAAGGGCAAGGGGTGGAAAAAAATTTGAAAAAAGCCGCTCAATTTTACGCTAAGGCTTGCGATTTGAATTATAGCAATGGGTGTCATTTGCTAGGGAATTTATATTACAGCGGGCAAGGCGTGTCCCAAAACACCAACAAAGCCTTACAATACTACTCTAAAGCGTGCGATTTGAAATACGCTGAAGGGTGCGCGAGCTTAGGGGGGATCTATCATGATGGTAAAGTGGTAACTAGGGATTTTAAAAAAGCGGTGGAATATTTCGCTAAAGCTTGCGATTTGAACGATGGCGATGGTTGCACGATATTAGGGAGCTTGTATGATGCAGGCAGAGGCACGCCTAAAGACTTGAAAAAAGCACTCGCTTCGTATGATAAAGCTTGCGACTTAAAAGACAGCCCAGGGTGCTTTAACGCAGGGAACATGTATCATCATGGCGAAGGCGCGGCGAAGAATTTTAAAGAGGCTCTCGCTCGTTATTCTAAGGCATGCGAGTTGGAAAATGGCGGAGGGTGTTTCAATTTAGGGGCTATGCAATACAATGGCGAAGGCGTAACAAGGAATGAAAAGCAAGCCATAGAAAACTTTAAAAAAGGCTGTAAATTAGGCGCTAAAGGGGCATGCGATATTCTCAAGCAGCTTAAAATCAAAGTTTAGTTTGAATAAGGCTTGATCAAACGGCTTTAAAAAAGCGGTCTTCTTGGGTTAGGGGGGATTTTAGGGGAGAATGATTTCAAAATACTTCCTATCCCCTTAAGATGATGAGTTTAAACAACCAAAATCCCCTTTTTTTGAAACTTAAAGAGTTGTTAAAGTTTAAATTTATTCTTTAAACCCCTTAAATTCTTTAAACCCCTTAAGGGTTTTTATGGGTGGGTAGGGGAGCGAAAGTTTGGCTTGTGGGCATGATTTCTATGCGGTTGATATTGACATGCGAGGGTTGTTCGTAAATCCATAGCACGATGTTAGCAATATCTTGTGGCTTAAGGTAAAGGGTGTTTTCATAGACAGATTGGGCTTTGATTTTATCGCCTTTAAAGCGCACCATGCTGAATTCGGTTTCGCCACACAAACCGGGTTCAACATTACTCACTCTAATGTTAGTGCCAGCCAAATCCGCTCGCAAATTTAAAGAAAATTGTTTCACAAACGCCTTGCTCGCTCCATAGACATTCCCACCAGGATAGGGGTAAGTGCCAGCGATAGAGCCAAGATTGATGATAGTCCCTTGGTCATGCTCTATCATAGAGGGCAAGATCAAACGAGTGAGATACAACAACCCCTTGATATTCGTGTCTATCATGATTTCCCAGTCGTCTAACTCGCATTCATAAGCCTTGTTCAAGCCTAGCGCTAAGCCGGCGTTATTGATTAAAGCGTCAATGCGATCCGTCATGGAAAAAATAGTCTCTATCGCCCGCTTAGTTTCAAGCTTGTTTTGAAGATCAAAACACAGGGGAATGAAATGCTTGGGATAAGCGAGCTGTAATTTTTGCAAATTCTCTTTTCGCCTCCCTGTGCCAAAAACCACATGGCTTTTTTGTAAAAACGCTTTAGCGATTTCTAACCCAAACCCTGAAGTCGCCCCGCTAACTAAAATGTGCGCCATTTCTATCCTTTAAAATCAGGTTTAAAAAAGCCCCTTAAGCCCTTTTTCAAGCTTTTCCTTGAGCTTATCATCTTTAAGCAAATGATCTAAACCTTTTTTAAGGGTGTCGTTTTTCAAGATTTCTTTCAAGCCTTGTTGCAAGTTTTGCTGAATGGCTTTTTCATCTAAAATGAGGGAAAATTTTGGCTGGTGCATGCTGCCTTGAAGTTTCATTTTAAAAATGAATTTTAAGATTTCCGCATCCATGAGCATGTCCATTTGCTTGGTGTTTAAATCCAACAAGCCGTTATGGATTTTCAATTGGGTTTTGGGGCTTTTTAAACTCAAATCAGAGAGCAGGCGTTGCTGGTTGATTTGGCTTACTAGATTGGCATCGTTATAGATTTCTTTAGTAATATCAAATTGAGAAATGGAGTAGAGGAAATCGCTGAATGCATTTTTGAGGAATCTTGCGTTTTTTAGGCGGGCTTTCAATGCACCTTGCTTAGCGATAAAATCATAATCCAAGTTAGCGTCTGCAATGGATTGGAAAAATTTAGGGTAGTTGAATAAATCTAAGGCTTTTAAAGTGGAAATATTGGAAAAACGGGCTTTCAAATCTTTATTTAAAAGCGTGAAATCCAGCGCGCCGTCTAGTAAATTTGAATGGCCGCTGACTTTTAAAAGTTTGGGGCTTTGCTCTATATTGCCATTTAAAGTCAAGCTCCCTTTTAAGGGGTGGTTGGTAATGTTATAGAGTTTGGCTAGGTTGGGGATTTCTAAAGTGTAGGGGGCGTTGAGTTTTAAAACAGAGAAAAGATATTCGCTTTTTAGGGCTGTAAAATTAACTAAAGGGCTGGTTAGGGTGGTATCGCTGATGGCTTTGTTTTCTTTAAAATCGCTTGAGTGCGAGAGGCTGAAGATAAGCGTGTCTTTAAGGTTTAAATGAAACATTTGATTGATTAGGGCGTTATTGATTAAAGCGTTATTGGCTGTTAGAATCAAATGCCCTTCTAAAGGCTTTAGAGAGTTAAAATCCGCTTGTAAGGACACTTTTGCGTTCGCATAAGCGGGGCGGTTGAGTAAATAAAGCAAATCTTCTAAATTAGCGTCTTGTGCGTTCAAATTTAAGTGAGAAAGCTTGAAATTATCTAAAAGGGCGTTGTAGGCAGTGTGGGATTGAGCCACATTAGAGACGCCTTGAATCACAAGGGCTTTTCTATGCCCTTTAATGTTCCCATAAGTAACAATGGTCCCCCTTAAGGGGTAGGGTATCCATTCTTTAAAAGAGCGTAAATTTTTAATATCTATATGGTAATTCAAATTTACGCTTTGCTTTAAAAGTGAAAAATCCCCCTTAAGAATGAGCGTGGAATCATCGTTAGCTTGAGCTTTAAAATCCAAAGAGTTGAATCTCAATTTAAAGGTTTTAATGCTCAAGTAGCGTTCGTTCGGGTTGATTTTTTTCTCTATATACGAAGCGATGATTTTATTCCCCCATTCTGTAAAAAGGATAAGATAGGTTGTTAAAAGGCCGATTAAAAGAAGCACGAGTAGGGTATAAAGAAATTTTTTCATGTTTGTTTGTCCTTGAAATAAATTGAATGGAATATATTAGCTTGTTTTGTGAGGGTTTCTAACATTTTTTCCACGCTCTAACGAAAGGCTTAAATTGAGCTGATAAAGAAAGAATTAAGCGCTCAAAACCCACAATTTAGTAACAACACGCTTACAATCATTGAAAAACTCAATAACGGCGTAAAGATTAGCAGTAATTTAGATAGTAGGAGTAAAAATTTTTATAGCGATAGGAATTTTATAGATTTTAAGGGTGCTAGTCTATACTTTGGGATCACCCTTATGCTAATGAGAAATGTTACACCAAAAGCCCTAAAAATTTAAGCCAATAAAGCCACCAAGCTAGAAAGCGAAAAGTTATAAAGCAAAAGAGATTTTGTGCAATTGCAATATAAAGAACAAAGCAAACAAAAAATCTCAATCCAACTCAATCTTTTATCAAGGAGCTTTGAGTTAAAAGACTTGCGGCGTTAAACAAAGACGATCCAATCGTTTAAGATTTCTCAACCAAGACACGACTGATAAAAAGAAAAAATTTAAGGAGAAAACAATGGTGGAGAATAGCGGGATCGAACCGCTGACCTCCTGCGTGCAAAGCAGGCGCTCTCCCAGCTGAGCTAATTCCCCAAAGATTGTAAAAGAATGGTGGGCTTAGGAGGAGTTGAACCTCCGACCTCACCCTTATCAGGGGTGTGCTCTAACCACCTGAGCTATAAGCCCTTTAAAGCCAATAAAGATGAAATTATAGGTTAAACTTTCTTAAAAAATCCTTAAATGATAAATGGGGATTAAGATGTTATAATACTCGTTATTTTTTCATTTCAAAAGGGGTTTTTATGGCATTATTATTCACAGGGGCGTGCGGGTATATAGGCTCGCATACCGCAAGGGCGTTTTTAGAAAAAACCAAAGAAAATATCATTATTGTAGATGACTTAAGCACCGGTTTTTTAGAGCATATCAAAGTGTTAGAGCGTTACTACCCTAATAGGGTTACTTTTATTCAAGCGAATTTGAATGAAACGCACAAATTAGACGCCTTTTTGAATAAGCAACAGCTAAAAGACTCTATTGAAGCTATTTTGCATTTTGGGGCTAAAATCTCAGTAGAAGAATCCACGCGCTTGCCTTTAGAATACTACACCAACAACACGCTCAACACTTTAGAGCTTGTCAAACTTTGTTTAAAACATGCAATCAAGCGTTTTATTTTTTCTTCTACGGCCGTGGTTTATGGCGAATCTAGTTCAAGCTTGAACGAAGAAAGCCCCTTAAAACCCATTAATCCTTATGGAGCGTCTAAAATGATGAGCGAAAGGATTTTGTTGGACACTTCTAAAATAGCGGATTTTAAATGCGTTATTTTGCGCTATTTCAATGTGGCTGGGGCATGCATGCATAATGATTATACCACGCCTTACACGCTAGGGCAGCGCACGCTTAACGCCACGCATTTGATCAAAATTGCATGCGAATGCGCGGTGGGGAAAAGGAAAAAAATGGGGATTTTTGGCACTAACTACCCCACAAGAGACGGCACTTGCATTAGGGATTATATCCATGTAGATGATTTGGCTAACGCGCATTTAGCGAGCTATCAAACCCTTTTAGAAAAAAATAAGAGCGAGATCTATAATGTCGGCTACAATCAAGGCCATAGCGTGAAAGAAGTGATAAAAAAGGTTAAAGAAATCTCAAACAACGATTTTTTAGTGGAAATTTTAGACAAACGACAGGGCGATCCAGCAAGCCTTATTGCCAATAACGCTAAAATCTTACAAAACACCACCTTCAAACCCCTTTATAACAACCTAGACACCATTATCAAAAGCGCTCTAGATTGGGAAGAACACCTTTTGAAATTTCAATAATACACCCTGTGCAAATACAAGCCATTAGCCATTATGGGCGTTCTTATAGTGGCTTTAATGTTATGGATTTGCGCTTGAATTTCAGCGATCGTGATTTTTTCTAGTGAATATTGAACGCATGCTTGAATGATCAAACGCACGCTGGAGCGTAAAAACGCATCGCCAATGATTTTAAACACCACGCACTCATGCCCCATGATAAAGGTTTTATAAGCCAAAGCGTTAAAGATGATGCGATTAGGGTTGGTTGTAGCCCCACCTTCTTTCTTAAACATGGAAAAATCATGCTTGCCCGTGAATTGCTTTAAAGCGGTACTTAATAAATCTAATGATCCATAATCCCCGCAAGCGATATAAGGTGCTAAAAAAGGCGTTTTTAAATTCTTCGTCAAAAGGTAACGATACGCTCTTTTTTGAGCGTCAAAACGCGCATGGAAGTTTTTTTCTTCTAGCTTTTTTAAGACAATATGCGGAGCGAGTTTGGGGGCTAGATAATAAAATAATTTATTAGCGCTCCAGTGTTTTGGAGCGTGAAAAGACAGCACTTGGTTGTTCGCATGCACGCCTTTATCCGTGCGCCCAGCCGCAACCACAACGCTTTTAATCCCTAACGCGTTTAAAGCGCTTTCTATTTTGTCTTGCACACCGAGTTTGTTGGGCTGTTTGGCATAGCCTAAAAAATACGCCCCATCATAAGCGATAGTGGCCTTAAAGCAACGCATTTAATAACGCTTTAAAATGAACTTTCTAAACAACAAATAAGAGGCAAACGCCCAAATAAAGGGGAAGAAAAAGGTCATCAAAAACAAATCCGTAGAAATCACATGCACCATTAAAAAATAAACCCCAACCGCTCCAAGGACATAAAAATAACTCCAATTCGTTTTGAATCGTGGGTTGGCGATGCCAAATAAAGGGATTAAAAACATGCTCGCTAAAGGGAATAAGGAAACTAAGATCGCTTGAGAAAAACGGCGTTTTTGATTTTTATTAGCGTTTTTACCAAAGGCTTTTTTCCAATAACCTAAATAATCCGTGCCTTGCAAATAAGCCGCATCATTAGAATTGAAAGACTTGAGCTTGTTGCGCAAATGCAATTCTTCAAAATCAACTTTACGCATTTTATCGCCTTGAGTGAAATACGCATGCCCGTTATACAAATTCAATTCAAACACGCCGTTTTGATTGTTGATATTGCCTTTTTGGGCCAGAATGAAGCTTTCTTGAGAAAGGCTTTTATTAGAAAAAAGCACTAAATTATCATAGGAATTGTTCTCAGCCTTATCCACATACACGAGCCAATCGCCTAATTTTTGCCCGAATTCACCCGCTCTGATGTTAATATCAATCTTGTCTTTTTTTTGACGCAAAAACCCGTAATAAGCGCTCTTAGAAGTGGGGATTAAAATAAGCGAAAACACCAATAAAATCGCGCTCACTAACAGACTTAAAGGCACAAACGCTTTAGTCATTGTTTTGGGCGAAACCCCTAAAGAGAAAAACACTAACAATTCATGGTCATAGCTAAGCCTTGAAAGCCCTAAAGCGCAAGCCGCAAAAAAAGTGATCGGCAAAATAAAAAAAATGGTTCCTGGTAAGGAATACAAAAAGAGTTGCACCAGATCTAAAAAGCTCACTTTAATCACGAGCGTTACGCTTGCGATACTGATTAATAGCACGATAGAAGAGATAAAAAACAGCACTAAAAAGAAGGAGAAAAAGACTTGCGAAACCGCCATGAAAAGATAGTGTTTGATCATGCTTTAATCTTTATTGCACCCCATCTACAACAGGCACAAACGAGCATTTTTCTAACACTTTTTGGACGCGCAAAGCGTTATTTTGCTTCACAAAGCGTTTGATGACTTGCTCGTTATTTTCTTGAATGGGCGCAACTAATATCCCGCCTTCTTCAAGCTGATCAATAAGTGCTTGAGAGATATTTTTAGCGCAAGCAGAGAATAAAATCCTATCATAGGGGGCGTATTGATCCCAGCCCTTATTCCCATCAGCGAATTTAACATGAACGTTGTCTAAACCGAGATTTTTAAGGCGCAAACGCGCTTCTAAATACAGGCTTTCAATCCTTTCAACGCTAAAAACGCGCCTGAAAATTTGAGACAGCACCGCCGCTTGATAGCCGCTCCCGCAGCCAATTTCTAGCACGCTATCCACATGATCAATTTCTAAATATTGCGTCATTTTGGCCACGGTTAGGGGCGAAGAGATGTATTGTTGCGCTTGCATAGAAAGCGCGTTCAAAGTGTAGGCAAAATGTTTAAAAGGGGCTGGCACAAAAACTTCCCTTTCAATGCTCTCCATGGCCTCTCTCACTTTGGGGTGCAAATTGAAACGCTTGTGGATTTCTTCACACATCAAATGGTTTTTGATACTATTCAAACAAGCCCCTTAAAAATCATCAAAACTCACGCTCCCTTTAGCGTAATTACTCACCCTAGCCTCAAAGAAATTGGAGCGTTGCTCATTGAAACTTGAAAAGCTCTCTACCCATTTAATGGGGTGTTGGACGCCATAAACTTTAGCGATACCCACCTTACTCAAACGGCTATCCGCTAAAAACTGGATGTATTGCTCAATCAAGCTTGAAGTGAGCCCTAAAATCTTGCCTTGCGTGATATAATCCCCCCACAAAGCTTCAATTTCTACCGCTTTTTTAAACATTTCTATGACTTCATTAATCAATTTTGGCGTGAATAGATCCGCTCTTTCATTCCTTAAAGCGTTGATCATATTTTGGAATAAAATCAAATGCGTTACTTCATCTCTTTGGATAAAACGAATCATTTGCGCTGATCCTAGCATCTTACCGCTCCTAGCCAAAGTGTAAAAATAGCTAAACCCGCTATAAAAATAAATCCCCTCTAAAATCTGGTTCGCAAAAAGCGCTTTGAGGATGTTTTCTTCTGTGGGGTTTTTGGCTAATTCCATATACACTTGCGCGATATAATCGTTCTTGCTTTTTAATTGCATATCGTTACGCCACATGTCATAAATTTCTTCAGTATTCGCGCTAATGCTTTCTACCATCACCGCATACGCATGGCTGTGTAAGGCTTCCTCATAAGCTTGACGCACCAAACACAAATTGATTTCGGGGCTGGTGATGAAGGGATTGATATTATCAATTAAATTATTGGTTTGCAAGCTATCCATAAAAATGAGTTGCGCTAAAGCTCTGTCATAGCCGATCTTTTCTTCTGCGCTCAATTTCAAATAATCCCTTTTGTCATCGTTCATGCTCACTTCTTCAGCAAACCAAGTGTTAGCGAGCATCGTTTTCCACAAATGATCCGCCCATTGATACTTGATTTTATTCAAATCAAACATGCTTGTAGGATTACCCCCAAAAATCTTTCTTTCATTCACACTTTCTGTAGAATCGGGGTTGTAAATTTTCTTGCGTGAAACTTCCATTTTGTTCCTTAATTTCCTTAAAACTATCTAATGATATAGTCTCGTTAGAATACCTTAAAAGAATTTAAAACCCCCTAAAAGCCAAAAAAACTCCAAATTTTAAAAAACTTCAATTTTTCAGTATTTTTAAAGGATTAAAAAGCTAAAATACTGCTTCTTTATTTTCTACTTCTTAATGCATGCGATGGCGTGCGGTGTGCGGAAGTGGCGAAATTGGTAGACGCACTAGACTTAGGATCTAGCGCCGCAAGGCATGAAGGTTCGATTCCTTTCTTCCGCACCATTCTTAGTGATTAAGATTTGAAGCCCTAAACGGAACTTATTCTATTTTAAAACTCTCAAAAGTTTTTAAAACGCTATGAGCGATGTTTTGAACGCTCTCTAAATTTAAATTCGCATGACAAGGCAAGGAAATTTCAGCGTTATAAAAATCCTCTGCACTTTTTAATGGGGCTGTATTGAAGAGCTGTTGGTACAATTGGTATTGATAAATAGGTTTGTAATGCACTTGGGCTAAAATGCCAAGCTTGTGCAAATTTTCTAAAATGGATCTTTTAAATGTAAAAAATTTTTGATCCATTAAAATAGGGTAAAGGTGGTTAGAGCTTTGGTGTTTTAACAAGGGGTGTAAAGGGGTGAAATAAGGGTTATCTTTAAAAATCCTGTCATAAACTAGAGCGATCTCTTCTCTTTTTTGCATTAAAAAGGGGGCTTTTTTGAGCTGGCTCAAACCCAAAGCGCTTTGGATTTCATTCAAACGGAAGTTATGCCCTACGCTTTTGACTTCGCCTTCAAAAAAATCTTTTTTGAGCATGCCATGAGAGCGAAACAATTTCATTTTTTCATATAATTCGCTATCGTTAGTAACGACCGCTCCCCCTTCGGCCGTAGTGATGGGCTTAATGGCATGGAAACTAAACACGCTCGCTAACGCAAAGCCTCCTACTTTTTTGTTTTGATACTCGCTCCCTAGAGCATGCGAGCTGTCAGAAAGAAAACTCAAAGAATACTTTTTGCAAAGCTTTTGAACGCTTCCTGCTTCCACGCTTTTACCGGCATAATCCACGCTCACTATGGCTTTGGTTCTTTCGTTAATGAGCTTTTCTAGGGCTAATTCATCTATATTGCCATCGTTTTTAATTCCAGCAAATACGGGTTTGTAACCGCTTTCTAAAAGCATGTTAGCTGTCGCTACAAAGCTTATAGGG
Source organism: Helicobacter pylori NQ4053 (assembly GCF_000274605.1). Lineage (NCBI taxonomy): Bacteria > Pseudomonadati > Campylobacterota > Epsilonproteobacteria > Campylobacterales > Helicobacteraceae > Helicobacter > Helicobacter pylori. The sequence goes on along the minus strand of NZ_AKNV01000006.1, from coordinate 66,304 downwards.
GTGGTGATTATTTCATTACAATCAGCACTAAATTCGCTAAAATTCCTATAGAGCGTTAAAAGGGCTGAAGTCGCGCTGTTAAACACTAACGCATGCTTAACGCCCAGAAACTCGCACAAAGTTTCTTCAAATAACAGAGAGCGTTTGCCTTGCGTGAGCTGTTTGGAATTTAAAACCTCTAAAACAGCCTTTTTATCTTCTTCATCTAAACAAGGCTCGCTATAAGCAAACTCTTTCAAGCGAGCAAGTCTTGCAAGCGAGATGGGGTGATCTTGCTTGTGTCATGGACATCTTGGAATTTTTGAGCGTTCAATCTTGTTTTATCTAAGGTGTTGTATTCCTTGTTCAAATGATTCGTTTCAGCGAGCTGTTTTTTCCACTGGTGCAAAGAGTTTTGAATGTTTTCTTTCTCACTTTCTAATGATTTTGAAAATTTCTCCAAAGCCTTTGTGTCGTCAATATCAATATTGCTAGGGAGTTTCAAACCATCATTGCCTGATTTTTGGTTGAAAGAATCAATCGCTTTATCTAAACGGCTTTTGAAATGCTCAAAATCGCTTCGATCTTTTTCATTATTATGAGCGTAAGCTTTAGAAATCCCCACCAATTCCTTAGCGTCTTTATCCATGCCCTTTAAGCTTTTGAGACGGCTTTCTAAATCCCCTATGGCTAGGTTATCCTGCTTAGCTTGTTTGGCTAATTTGATTTTTTCATCATTCTCTGAAAGATTTTGAATTTCCTTATTTTCTTCTTTTCTTGCGTGCGGACTAACTTTTTGACTATGGTAATCCCTCATCGTTAAAGGCGGGTTATAATTGTTTGAAATCTTAGACATCCTATCCTCCACTTCATTTTATTTCTTAAAGACAAGATAAGCAAACTCTATTCCTAAAAACATTTTAATCCACTTAATTCTATCTAAAAATATTAATCTAACTCTAAAACCCTTTCTAACTCTTTGATGAGATTTGTAATTTCTTTCAATTCTTTAATATTGAGAGTGAGTTTATAATTGACTTGATTATCAGGATTCATTGGCACCAATTGCTTTTTAAATTCATTTTGTTTCATAAAGTATTTTCTTTCTTTATGAATGTAGTTGATTTCATCTTTTTTAAAAACTCTATAAAGCAATTTGTCCTCGCACACTCCTAAGCAAATCAAAAAATCATAGTTGTATCGTGGGTTTATGCCATTGAACTGAAAAGTGTTGTTAGTTCTGCCTTTTCGTGCGGTTTTAACTTCAAAAGACACACCGCTTTTTGTCATAATATCGTATTCATCATGAATAATGCCATCATTGATCACTCCATCTATAGCGTTAAGCACGCTTTTTAAAAACTCTTCACCAATCTGCCCTATAGCGTTGGCTTCAAAATCTCTAATTTTTGAAAAAATAGCGTTGTAATCTTGCCCTAAATTCAATTCTTTATGTTTTTTTTCAATAATTTTTAAAAAAGTTTGTTCTAAGTCCATCAATTATCCTTTAAGCTATCCAAATGATCATGTAGGGCTTGAAAAATATGGCTTTTGCCTAAATGATAGCAAGAATTAGTCGCTAAACTTGCGTATTTTGTCCAATCAATTTCTTGGAATAGTTTTTTTAATTTAGCGTTTAAAACCTTGTTGGCGCTAGTAAATACCACAGCAATACCAGATTGATACTTAACTTCCTCAAAATTCTCTACAATTTGTGTGCTTTTATAAAAAGTTGATGAAATGTAAAAAGACGCTTTTTGATTAAAAATCCACTCTTTACCGCATTCTCTGTTTTTAGCCAATGAAACCGTGAAAACCTTGATATACTCGCCAAAGGGTTCTTTATGGCGATTCTTATACCAAGAAAATTCACTTTTTTTGTTTTGATACTTTTTGCTCCAAATTTGAAACACGCAATGCACATCCACTTCTTTATTTTTAAAGTCTATAAACGCATTTTTTTCTAAGCGTTCGCTATAAAGCAGATTTAAACCTTTCACACGATACTTAATAGAGCCTTTTCCTTGGCTTTCAAAGAACATGGGTAAGATAAAACACACAAAATCACAATTTCTAGCATGGTTGATAAATTCTAACGCCATAACCCCACGATGCCCAAAAGGAGGGTTGCCCAAGCAAATCACTTTTTGATGCGTGGGCAATTGATAATTTAAAAAATCGCATTGAATAAAACCATCTCTTTTAGGTTCAATGTCTATGCCAATGCGTCTATCTTTAGGGAACAAGTCATAAAACACCCCATCGCCTGCACTTGGTTCTAAAAAAATAAAGTCATCTAGATTTTCGTATTTTTTAATCACTTCACAAGCTTTTTGAAAGCATTTTAAAGCCACACTAGGCTTAGTGAAATACTGATCTAGAACATTGCTAGAATTTTCTTTCATCTCATTGCCATTGACATAGCGTTTAGGGGTAATTTCTTTAAACAAGGTTTGCATGAAAAAACTTTACTATAAAACTACAAAACTTAATGCTGACTTTTTCTGATCGCTTAAAACCCTTAAACTATGCTTAAAAAAATCCTTAAAACTTAAAAATTTTCTTCTAAATATTTCGTGTGGATTTTTGCTTGCCTGAAATCCGCATTTTCAAGCATCTCAAGGTGGAAAGGAATGGTCGTTTTAATGCCTTCTACTTTAAATTCCCTTAAAGCCCTTTTCATCTTGGCGATCGCTCTTTCTCTGTTTTCACCCCACACAATGAGCTTGCCAATCATAGAATCATAGTGCGTAGGCACGACATAATGAGCATGTGCATGCGAATCAAGGCGCACATTCACCCCACCAGGGGCGATCCATTCAGTGATTTTACCCGGGCTTGGGTAGAATTTTTTAGGATCTTCTGCCGTGATTCGGCATTCTATCGCATGCCCTTTGAGAGAAAAGCTTTCTTGCTTGGGCAATTTTTCGCCTTGAGCGATTTTAATCATCCACTCAATGAGATTTAACCCGCTCACCATTTCGCTAATGGTATGCTCCACTTGCAAACGAGTGTTCATCTCCATGAAATAAAAATCTTTCATGTTAGAATCAAGCAAAAATTCAAAAGTCCCCGCCCCCACATAGCCGATGTATTTAGCAGCCTTGATCGCTGTTTCTAACAAACGCTCACGAACACCCTCTTCTAAAACCACCGCCGGGGTTTCTTCAATGAGCTTTTGCTGGCGTCTTTGCACCGAGCAATCCCTTTCGCCCACATGAATGACATTACCATGCTTATCGGCTAAAATCTGGACTTCAATGTGCTTAGGTTTGTTGATGAATTTTTCTAAATACACGCTCCCATCGCCAAACGCGCTCAAAGCTTCCGTTTCGGCGGCTAAATAAAGGTTTTTAAGCTTGGATTTATCTTCTACGACACGCATCCCCCTTCCGCCCCCACCAGCGGCCGCTTTAATGATGACAGGGTAGCCGATTTTATCAGCGATTTCTTCAGCTTCTTGATAGCTTTTAAGCAACCCTTCACTGCCCTCAATCACAGGCATGCCGGCTTCTTTCATCACGCTTTTGGCTTTGGATTTGTCGCTCATTAAAGCCATGACTTTTGCGCTCGGACCAATAAATTCTAAAGAATGGTGCGAGCAAATCTCTACAAAATTCTGATTTTCACTCAAAAACCCATACCCGGGGAAAATCGCATCCGCTTCAAACAATTCTGCTGCACTAATGATCGCAGGGATATTCAAATAACTCTCGCTGGATTTGGCCCCACCTATACACACTTTTGCGTTAGCCGTATTGAGGTAGTGGGCGTCCTTATCAGCGATCGAATAAATCGCTATGGATTCTTTACCCATTTCTTGAATGGTTTGGATCGCTCTTAAAGCGATCTCGCCTCTATTAGCGATCAAAATGCGTGAAAGCTCTTTTTTTTCTACCTTTTTATTTTCTTTATTCACTTTGTTCATGGATTTTAAAGCTTTTCAACTTTGATGAGTTTCGTGCCGTATTCTACCGGTTGAGCGTCTCCCACTTCAACAGAAACCACCTTGCAAGGGTATTCCACTTCAATTTCATTCATGATTTTCATCGCTTCTACAATGCCCACGATTTGCCCTTTTTTAAGCGTATCGCCGGCTTTGACATAAGGCTCAGCCCCAGGGGAGGGCGCATGATAAAAAGTGCCTACCATAGGCGAAAGCACGAAATCTTCTTTTTTATCCACAATAGGGGTGCATACCATAGGCACAGGGGTTTGAGCGCTTGGCATGCTCGCTTCTACCATGATGGGGGCTTGGATGGAGGCTTGAGAATGAGCGGGATTTAGCGCATTTTTTTTCGCATAAGCGGATTCTTTATCCAAAACCAATTCAAAATGCTCATGCTTTAATTTCAAATGCCCTAAATCAGAAGCTTTAAATTCTTTGATCAACTCTTCAATTTCAGAAAGGTTCATAACGATCTATTCCTTATATTATTTTAAAATATGCCACAAACACATCATCTTACTAACCATAAGCGTTTTTAGCAAAAAATTATTGTTATAATAACATAATTATTAACAAACTTTAAAGGCTTTGTGCGTATGGGATTAAAAGCGGATTCTTGGATTAAAAAAATGAGTTTAGAGCATGGCATGATTAGCCCTTTTTGCGAAAAGCAAGTCGGTAAGAATGTGATCAGCTATGGTTTGAGCAGTTACGGGTATGATATTAGAGTGGGGAGTGAGTTCATGCTCTTTGATAACAAAAACGCTTTAATTGACCCTAAAAACTTTGACCCTAACAACGCGACTAAAATTGATGCGAGTAAAGAAGGGTATTTTATCTTGCCCGCTAACGCGTTCGCCCTAGCCCATACGATAGAGTATTTTAAAATGCCTAAAGACACCTTAGCGATTTGTTTAGGCAAAAGCACTTACGCTAGGTGTGGGATCATTGTGAATGTTACGCCTTTTGAGCCGGAATTTGAAGGCTATATCACGATTGAAATTTCTAACACCACCAATTTACCGGCTAAAGTCTATGCCAATGAGGGGATCGCGCAAGTGGTGTTTTTACAAGGCGATGAAATGTGCGAGCAAAGCTATAAAGACAGAGGCGGTAAGTATCAAGGGCAAGTGGGTATCACTTTGCCTAAAATTTTAAAGTGATTTGAAGAAAGATAAAAGCACTTATCCTTGTGAGCGTTGTTTATTTTTAAATACAAACAATACCGCAATTTCTCAAAAATATATTATAATACGAAAATTCAGTTTGATTGAGTTACACACTCTTTGAGAGCAAAACGCTAAACCATTTAGGAAATTACCATGCTAAAACTCGTTAGCAGAACGATTTGTTTGTCCTTAATCGGCTTATTCAACCCTTTAGAAGCCTTTCAAAAAAACCAAAAAGACGGCTTTTTTATAGAAGCCGGGTTTGAAACCGGGTTATTAGAAGGAACGCAAACTAAAGAACAAACAATAACCCAAAACACCCAAAACACCCAAAAAATCTATGAAAACCCCCTAACCCACCCACAAACTAAAGAACAAAACAAAAGCGATACAGCCACCCCACAAAGTGCTTACGGAAAATACTACATACCCCAAAGCACCATTTTAAAAAACGCAACGGCTTTATTCACCACGGACAATATAGAAAATGGCTTAACTTTTTATTCTCAAAGCCCTGTGTATGCGAATATGGTTAATGGGAGCGTAACCATACAAAACTTTCTGCCTTACAATTTAAACAATGTTGAACTGAGTTTTAAAGACGCTCAAGGCAAGGTGGTCAATTTAGGCGTGATAGAGACTATCCCTAAGGATTCTCAAATCATTCTGCCTGCAAGCTTGTTTAATGATTCAGAATTTGAACAAGCTGATAGCTTTAATTACCAACAACTTCAAGCCACTGCCACACAATTTTCTGATGCTAACACGCAGAGTTTGTTTGAAAAGCTCAGCAAGATCACAACCAATGTAACGATGAGTTATGAAAACGCCGATACTAACAATTTTAAAGGTAATTGCCATGATTGTGTGTCAGATTTCACCCCACAAACCGCAGAAGAATTGACCAATTTAATGTTGGATATGATTGCGGTGTTTGACTCTAAATCGTGGGAAGAAGCCGTTTTAAACGCTCCTTTCCAATTTTCTAACAGCCCATCAGAATGCGGATCTGACTTTCCTAAGTGCGTGAATCCTTTCAATAACGGGCGTGTCGCTCCCATCTATGAAAAATACGTGCTAACCCCACAATCCGTTATAGATGCGTTTAGAAGAACGATCAATCTTGAAGTGAATATCCTAAAATCAGGGTTTGTAGGGCTAGGGTATGAACTTGATGATAATGATGGTAATCTGGGGATAGAAGCTTCTGCATTAAATCCTGAAAAATTGTTTGGTAAAACTTTGAACAAAGTTGATATTGTGGAATTAAGAGACATTATCCATGAATTTAGCCACACTAAAGGTTATACCCATAATGGGAACATGACTTATCAAAGGGTGCGTTTGTGCCAAGAAAACGGCGGAGCTATACAAGAATGTGAGGGTGGAAAAGAAGAGTTAGTCAATGGGAAAGAAGAACTAAAATTTACAAACGGAAAAGAAGTAAAAGATCAGGATGGTTACACCTATGATGTGTGCTCTCGTTTTGGCGGCAAAAATCAGCCCGCTTTCCCTAGCAATTACCCCAATTCCATTTATACTGATTGCTCTCAAGTCCCCGCCGGGCTTATAGGCGTTACCAGTGCGGTTTGGCAGCAACTCATTGATCAAAACGCTCTACCGGTGGATTACACTAATTTGAGCAGCCAAACCAACTATTTAAACGCCAGTTTGAACACGCAAGATTTTGCGACCACTATGCTTAGCGCGATCAGTCAAAGCCTTTCATCTTCTAAATCTAGCACCACTACCTATCGCACTTCAAAAACCTCACGGCCCTTTGGAGCCCCCCTATTAGGCGTTAATCTTAAAATGGGCTATCAAAAATACTTTAATGATTACTTAGGGTTGTCTTCTTATGGCATCATCAAATACAACTACGCTCAAGCCAATAACGAAAAAATCCAGCAATTAAGCTATGGCGTGGGAATGGACGTGTTGTTTGATTTCATCACCAATTACACCAACGAAAAGAACCCTAAAAACAATCTAACCAAGAAAGTTTTCACTTCCTCTCTTGGGGTGTTTGGGGGGTTAAGGGGCTTATACAACAGCTATTATTTGTTGAATCAATACAAAGGGAGCGGTAATTTAAATGTGACCGGTGGGTTGAATTACCGCTACAAGCATTCCAAATATTCTATAGGCATCAGCGTTCCTTTAGTCCAGTTGAAATCTAGGGTCGTTTCTAGAGATGGCGCTTATACCAATTCTATCACCCTTAATGAAGGGGGCAGTCATTTTAAAGTGTTTTTTAATTACGGGTGGGTATTTTAAATTTTAAAACTTTGCTTTACTTGAAGCTTTTTAGCAAAAAGTTAAGTTTTTAGAATTTGTTTTTAAAACTTTTGCGATACCCCCTAAATTTGCGCGATACTCGCCACAAACACGCACGCACTCTCGGATTTTAGCACCATATCTAACGGGATGCGATAAATTTCACGCTCTTTAAAATATTCTCTTTCTGGTTCGCTAAAGCCCCCTTCAGGCCCTATGATAACGCCCTTTTCAAAATCCGCGCTTGCGGGTAAGATTTCGCCGTTAAAATCCAAAACGCTCGCCTTAGGGTAGGCGTTTAATACCTCTTTAGTGTTTAAAAACACTTCCAATTCCATTAAAGCACTGCGGCCGCATTGCTCGCAAGAATTAATCAGAATCTTTTGGAAGCGCTCTAATTTGGCGCTATCTATTTTTTCATTACGCTGGCTAAAATCCGCATAGAACAAACTCAACTTGCTCACGCCTAACTGGTTTAAAAAGGGTAGGATTTTTTCAACGCTTTTGATTTCAATCACGCTTAAGATCAAATGCGTTTTTTTACTGGCCATAACCTCTAATAATCGCGCGCCCACTAGCCTTAAAAGGGCGTGTTTTTTAGCGATTTCTGCATGCTCATAGGTGTATAAAAAGCCGTCTTTTAAATTCCTTAAATCCAAACGACTCGCGCTTTTGATACGCCTTGATCGGTATAAATGCGTGTAACTCTCGCCTTCTATTTTTAAAACAGGCTCTTTGGCTAAAGGGTGGTAGACAAAACGCATTCAAAGGCCCATTAACACAACAATAAGAATCGTTTCTAAAAAATACAGGATTTTAGCCTTTTTAATATACGCTTCCATCCTTTCTTTTTTAGTGATAGCGAATTTCACGCTTTTATGGCGTTTGATTTCTGCTATAAGCATCAACAACAGCCCTAAAAGCATGATAACAGCGCTAAAAGAAAATTCAAATTGCTGCATCGCCCAAATAAAAATCCCGCTCAAAAGAGCGATGCTTAAAAGAATGTAAATCGCTGGCATGACAAGATAGATTTTTTTGTTCAATTGGATGAAATTCTTTTCTTTAAAAAGGGTGTAAAGATTGATCATAAAGGCTAGGGCAAGCAAGGCGGCAAAAAAGGCATGGATAAGCAAGGATTGAGCCATCACAGAAGAATCTTGTGTATTTAATGCTTGCAAACTCATCTCTAACATTAACTTCTTTCTAACGATTTATTTTTTATTAATCGTTTTATTTTAGCATGCACTAATGAATTTAATCAATGAAAAGCTTAATAATTTAGAAAATAACGCCACAAAATCCCCTAAAGAAGCAGTCGTTCTTTTGAATATGGGAGGGCCTAACAGCCTTTATGAAGTGGGGGTGTTTTTAAAAAACATGTTTGATGACCCCTTTATCCTTACCATTAAAAATAATTTCATGCGTAAAATGGTGGGTAAAATGATCGTCAATAGCCGCATAGAAAAATCCAAAAAAATCTATGAAAAATTAGGAGGCAAATCCCCTTTAACGCCTATCACATTCGCCCTTACAGAGCGCTTGAACGAATTGGATCCTTCTCGCTTTTACACTTATGCGATGCGTTATACCCCCCCTTATGCGTCTATGGTCTTACAAGATTTAGCCTTAAAAGAGGTAGAAAGCTTGGTGTTTTTTTCCATGTATCCGCAATATTCTAGCACCACCACCCTTTCTAGTTTCAATGACGCTTTTAACGCCCTAAAATCCTTAGAAACTTTCCGCCCCAAAGTGCGAGTGATAGAGCGCTTTTATGCTGACAAAAAGCTTAATGAAATCATTTTAAACACGATTTCAAGCACCCTAAACAACCGCAAAAGCCAGGATTTTGTCTTAATCTTTTCCGTCCATGGCTTACCTAAAAGCATTGTTGATGCCGGCGATACTTACCAGCAAGAATGCGAACACCATGTGAGCTTACTAAAAGAGTTGATGCAACAAAAAAATATTCCTTTTAAAGAGGTTTTACTCTCTTATCAATCCAAACTAGGGCCTATGAAATGGCTAGAGCCAAGCACTGAAGAGTTGATAGAAAAGCACCGCAAGTCTCATATCATTATCTACCCTTTGGCTTTCACGATTGATAATTCTGAAACGCTTTATGAACTAGACATGCAATACCGCTTAATGGCAGAGCGCTTGGCGGTTAAAGAATATTTAGTTTGCCCATGCTTAAACGATTCCATAGAGTTCGCAAAATTTATCATTGAATTAGTGAAAAACCTTAAAAGTGAGTGAAATCTGCATAAAAAAGCGATTATTATAGTAAAATACCAAGTTTCCAAATCTATTAAACAATAAAGGTTATTCCATGTTTTCACTTTCTTATGTTTCTAAGAAATTTTTAAGCGTGTTGCTATTGATTTCGCTGTTTTTAAGCGCTTGCAAATCCAACAATAAAGAAAAGTTAGATGAAAATCTTTTAAGCTCTGGCTCTCAAAGCTCCAAAGAATTGAACGATGAGCGAGACAATATAGACAAAAAGAGTTACGCCGGTTTAGAAGATGTTTTTTTAGACAATAAGTCTATTAGCCCCAATGACAAATACATGCTTTTAGTTTTTGGGCGTAATGGTTGCTCCTATTGCGAAAGGTTTAAAAAAGATCTCAAAAATGTCAAAGAATTGCACGACTATATTAAAGAGCATTTTAGCGCTTACTATGTCAATATCAGCTATTCTAAAGAGCATGATTTTAAAGTCGGCGATAAGGATAAAAATGATGAAAAAGAAATCAAAATGTCTACAGAAGAATTAGCGCAAATTTATGCCGTCCAATCCACCCCTACGATTGTTTTATCCGATAAAACCGGCAAAACCATCTATGAATTGCCCGGCTATATGCCCTCTACGCAATTTTTAGCGGTGTTAGAATTTATCGGCGATGGGAAGTATCAAGACACGAAAAACGATGAGGATCTCACTAAAAAATTAAAGGCTTACATCAAGTATAAAACCAACCTTTCTAAAAACAAATCCAGTTAGGAAAATGCATGAAAAGCCTTAAGAGCTTGATTTATTTTTTGTTGGCTTCTTTTTGGGTCGCTATCCCTTTAATCGCGCTCTATGCCTTAGCGTGCGCGATAGCCACTTTTATAGAAAACGATTACGGCACGAGTGCGAGTAAGGCGATTGTGTATAACACCCCTTGGTTTAATTTCTTGCATGCGTATTTGTTGGTGGTTTTAATAGGCACATTCATTAAATCTAAAGCTTTGGAGCGCAAAAGATACGCCAGCCTTTTTTTCCACAGCTCCTTGATTTTAATCATTTTGGGGGCAGCCATCACGCGCTTTTTTGGCGTAGAAGGGCTTATGCATGTGCGAGAAAATAGCGCGCAAAGCTCTTTTGAAAGCACGGACACTTACCTTAATATCACTCTTAATGACACCACCAAACTTTCTTTAAAAACGCCTTTAACCTTTTATTATTCCAAACGATTAAAACCCATTCATGCCACTTTAGATCACAAGCCTTTAATTTTAGAACCTTTAGAGATCTACAAGCAAAACGCCATTAAAAAAGATGACGCTACTATTTTAGTGTTAAAAGCGACCTATAACGGCGTGAGCCACAAATTCAACCTCATTAAAAACAACAGGAATGAAGGCATAGAAGAAAGCGAGACGTTTAAAGACGACAAGCTCTCTTTAAGTTTTGGATCCGCTTACATTGAATTGCCCTTTCAAATCAAGCTGAAGCGTTTTGAATTAGAGCGTTACGCCGGCTCTATGAGTCCTTCATCTTACGCTTCAGAAGTGGAAGTTTTGAAATTGGATAACACTTTAATCAAACCTTATAGGATTTTCATGAACCATGTTTTAGATTATGAAGGTTATCGCTTTTTCCAATCTTCTTATGACATGGATGAAAAAGGCACGATCCTTTCTGTCAATAAAGACCCGGGTAAAATCCCCACTTATTTAGGGTATGCGATGCTTATTTTGGGGGCTTTGTGGTTGCTTTTGGATAAAAACGGGCGTTTTTTAAAGCTTTCACGCTTTTTAAAATCCCAACAAGCTGCTACTTTCTTATTCGCTTTAATTCTAATCAGCCCTTTTGCTTCTTCGTTCGCCAATGAAGGCCAAATTGACATGCATGGGGGCAAAAGCGCTAAAATTGAGCGACAAAGCGTAGAAAATCCCGCCAATAAAGAAGATTCTAAAAGTGCGATTTTAGAGCGTTTGAAACGTTTAAGAGAGTATTCCAAAGACCACTTAAAAGCCTTTCAAAGGCTTCAAGTCCAGGATTTTGACGGGCGTATCAAACCCCTTGATACCATCAGCATTGAATACATCCATAAGATTTTAAGAAAAGATGATTTTCAAGGGCTAAACGCCATGCAGGTGCTTTTAGGGATCATGTTTTTCCCTAACGATTGGCGCAGTATTAAGATGATTTACACTTCCAATAAAGCCTTAAGGAAGCTTATTGGCACGCCTTTAGACGAAAGCCGTATCGCTTTTAGAGATGCGTTTGATAGCCGTGGGTATAAATTAAAAAATTTGGTTGAAGAAGCCAATCAAAAATCCCCTAATGCGCACAACGAGTTGGATAAAGACGCGCTAAAAGTAGATGAACGGATCAACTTAGTCTATACGCTTTTTAGCGCTCAATTTTTACGCATTTTCCCTAGCGATAAAACCACCGCTTGGCTCTCGCCCATTGAAGCGATCAACAGCCCCAATAAAGAAATTTCAAGCGTGGCAACGGAGTTTTTAAAAAATATTTTTAGCGGGTTTGATGACGCTTTGAAAACCAATCAATGGGATAAAGTAGGAAAAACCCTAAAAGATTTAAGCGTCTATCAGCAAGAACATGCCAAAAACCTCTATTTATCTTCTTCAAAAGTGGATTCTGAAATTTTTTTAAACCACACCAATTTTTTTAACAGCCTGACCTTGCCTTATATCTTTCTTGGGTTATTGCTTTTTATCGTTGTGATCACCTCTCTGGTTAAAAACACGATTCCAAATATTTGGCTCACTAAAATCCTTTATATGGCTATCTTGCTTTGCGCGATCGCTCATTCTGTGGGGCTAATCTTGCGTTGGTATGTGAGCGGGCATTCGCCTTGGAGCAACGCTTATGAGTCCATGCTTTATATCGCATGGGCTTCTGTTGTCGCAGGGTTTGTTTTACGCTCCAAACTCGCGCTATCGGCTTCTAGCTTTTTAGCCGGTATCGCGCTCTTTGTGGCTCATTTAGGCTTTATGGACCCTCAAATCGGTCCTTTAGTGCCGGTGTTAAAATCCTATTGGCTCAATATCCATGTCTCTGTCATCACCGCTAGTTATGGCTTTTTGGGCTTGTGTTTTGTGCTAGGGATTTTGAGCTTGGTTTTGTTTATTTTGCGCAAACAAGGGCGTTTCAATTTGGACAAAACCATTCTCTCCATTAGCGCTATCAATGAAATGAGCATGATTTTAGGCCTGTTCATGCTCACAGCCGGGAATTTCTTAGGCGGGGTGTGGGCGAACGAATCTTGGGGGCGCTATTGGGGGTGGGACCCTAAAGAAACTTGGGCATTGATTTCTATTTGCGTCTATGCTTTAATCTTGCATTTGCGTTTTTTAGGCTCTCACAATTGGCCCTTTATTTTAGCGAGCAGCAGCGTTCTAGGGTTTTATTCGGTTTTAATGACTTATTTTGGCGTGAATTACTACCTTTCTGGCTTGCACAGCTATGCCGCAGGCGATCCCTTACCTATCCCCACTTTCTTATACTTTTTGGTAGCGATACCTTTTATTCTTGTGATCTTGGCGTATTTCAAACGCCATTTGAGTTTGCCTAAATTGGTTTAAAGGATAATCATGTTCCAACCCTTACTAGACGCCTTTATAGAAAGCGCTCCAATTAAAAAAAATTACTTTTAAATCTCCCCCCCCCCCCTAAAAATCGCTGTGGCGAATTGGTGGGGAGGCGCTGAAGAATTTAAAAAGAGCGCTCTGTATTTCATCTTAAGCCAACGCTACACAATCACCCTCCACCAAAACCCCAACGAACCCTCCGATCTCGTCTTTGGCAGTCCTATTGGATCAGCCAGAAAAATCCTATCCTATCAAAACACTAAAAGGGTGTTTTATACCGGTGAAAACGAAGTCCCTAACTTCAACCTCTTTGATTACGCCATAGGCTTTGATGAATTAGACTTTAGAGATCGTTATTTGAGAATGCCTTTATATTATGATAGACTACACCATAAAGCAGAGAGCGTGAATGACACCACCGCGCCCTACAAGATTAAAGACAACAGCCTTTATGCTTTAAAAAAACCCTCCCATCATTTTAAAGAAAACCACCCTAATTTGTGCGCAGTAGTGAATAATGAGAGCGATCCTTTGAAAAGAGGGTTTGCAAGTTTTGTCGCAAGCAACCCTAACGCTCCTATAAGGAACGCTTTCTATGACGCTTTAAACGCTATTGAGCCAGTTGCTGGGGGAGGGAGCGTGAAAAACACTTTAGGCTATAACGTCAAAAACAAAAGCGAGTTTTTAAGCCAATACAAATTCAATCTGTGTTTTGAAAACACTCAAGGCTATGGCTATGTAACTGAAAAGATCATTGACGCTTATTTCAGCCATACCATTCCTATTTATTGGGGGAGTCCCAGCGTGGCGAAAGATTTTAACCCTAAGAGTTTTGTGAACGTTTGTGATTTTAAAGATTTTGATGAAGCGATAGATTATATCAAATACTTGCACACGCACCCAAACGCTTATTTAGACATGCTCTGTGAAAACCCTTTAAACACCCTTGATGGGAAAGCTTACTTTTACCAAGATTTGAGTTTTAAAAAAATCCTAGATTTTTTTAAAACGATTTTAGAAAACGACACGATTTATCACGATAATCCTTTCATTTTCTATCGTGATTTGCATGAGCCTTTAATATCTATTGATGATTTGAGGGTTAATTATGATGATTTGAGGGTTAATTATGATGATTTGAGGGTTAATTATGACCGGCTTTTACAAAACGCTTCACCTTTATTAGAACTCTCTCAAAACACCACTTTTAAAATCTATCGCAAAGCTTATCAAAAAACCTTACCTTTGTTGCGTGCCATAAGGAGATGGGTTAAAAAATTGGGTTTGTAAAATTGGGGGTAATCAAACCCCTTGCGCTATCATCGCAGACGCCACTTTTCTAAAACCAGCGATATTAGCCCCTAAAACGAAATTAGTAGGGTCTTTAAACTCTTTAGCGGTTTGAGAGACATTCTTATAAATCTCTTTCATGATGTGGTGCAATTTCGCATCCACCACTTCAAAACTCCAAGGGTGCATGCTCGCGTTTTGCGCCATTTCCAAGCCGCTCACGCTCACCCCCCCAGCATTAGCCGCCTTGCCTATACCATAAGAAATCTTAGCCTGTAAAAACAATTCAATCGCTTCATTGCTTGAGGGCATGTTCGCTCCTTCAGCCACGCATTTACACCCATTAGAAAGGAGGGTTTTAGCGTCTAAAACGCTCAATTCATTCTCGGTCGCGCTAGGAAAAGCCGCAAAACAAGGCACATGCCATATGGCATTCCCCCCTTTGGGGTAATTTTCTGTGGGGGTGTATTTCGCACTAGTTTTTTCTAAAGCGTATTCTTTGATCCTCCCACGACGCGCTTCTTTAATTTCTTTTAAAAGCTCTAAATCAATGCCGTCTTTATCGTAAATCATGCCATTAGAATCGCTCGCCGTTACCGGTTTAGCCCCTATTTGAAGCAATTTTTCAATGGTATAAATAGCGACATTACCGCTCCCAGAAACGCTGCAAACCTTACCCTCTAAAGAGCTGTTCCTTTCTTGCAACATTTCTTCCGCAAAATACACACACCCATAGCCGGTAGCTTCTTTTCTGCACAAGCTCCCCCCATAAGTGAGCCCCTTACCGGTCAATACGCCCTCAAAACGATTGACTAATTTTTTGTATTGCCCAAACAGATAGCCAATCTCTCTTTCGCCCACTCCAATATCCCCGGCTGGCACATCAGTCGTGGCTCCAATATGGCGGTATAATTCATTCATGAACGCCTGGCAAAAACGCATGATCTCATGCTCGCTCTTTCCCTTAGGGTCAAAATCGCTCCCTCCCTTAGCGCCCCCCATAGCCAAAGTGGTGAGCGAATTTTTCAACACTTGCTCAAAGCCTAAAAACTTGATCACGCTTTCATTCACGCTAGGGTGGAATCTCAAGCCCCCTTTATAAGGGCCAATAGCCGAATTGAATTCAACCCTACACCCCCGATTGACTTGGATTTGATGGTTATCATCTAGCCAACACACCCTAAAAAAAATCTCCCTTTCAGGCTCAATCAAACGCTCTAAAATCGCATGCTTTTCATAGCTTTTATCGCTGTCTAAAAGGGGTTTTAAAGAAGTGATGGCTTCATAGACGGCTTGATGGAACTCTTTTTGATAGGGGTATTTTTTCTGTAAAGATTGGAGAATTTTTTCAACATACATGAGCGACATCCTTTATTGTTTTAAGTGTTTTTATTGTAACACTAAAAGGGTAATTAAGTTTTTAATTTATCTTAAAAAACTTTTTAAAACGCCCACAAACCCTCTATCAAAGCCGCTCAAATCCTTGTAAAACTCTGCAAAATAACCGCAAAATTCCAAGCATTCTTTCAAGCTTTTTAACTGGTCATACCCCATTTCACAAACCAAAAAAGGGATTTTTAACTCAGCGGCTAAAAAAACGATTTCTTTTAAGATTTCATCGCCTTTAACCCCCCCAAAAAGGGCTTCGTGCGGTTCTTTGAGAACGGATTTTTCCAAAGGATAATCTCTAGCAATATAAGGCGGGTTAGAGATAAGCATTTCTATCATGGGCATATGATCCCAAAGATGCGTTTGTTTTAAAAAAACACGCTCTTTTAAATTAAAGCGTTCAATATTTTTTAACGCCACTTCTAAAGCTTTTGGTGAAATATCGCTCGCATGAATGGAAAGTTTAGGGTTTTCTAAAGCCAAGCTAACAGACACGCATCCGCTCCCTATGCCGATTTCGCCTATTTCTTTTAAATGGTATTGAGAAATAATATCAAGGGCTTTTTGGACTAAAATCTCCGTTTCAGGCCGTGGGATTAAAACATGCTCATTCACAAAAAAAGAACGCCCATAAAAATCACAGCTTCCTAATAAATACTCTATGGGGCAGTCATTCAAACGCTTTCCTACCAATTCAAAAAAACGCATCTCTTCTTCGTGGGTTAATTCTAAATAAGCATGCGTGTGCAAAAAAACCCTTTCTTTTTGCAAGACAAAGCCTAATAAAATTTCAGACTCCAAGCCCCCCCTAAAGCCTTTTGGCGATAATCCTTTTTTGGCTTTGTTTAGGGCTTGTGAAAGGGTCATTCAATTTCATAATCCAAAGCTTTCAAGCGTTCTAATAGCGGCGGGTGGGTGAAATGCAAGAAAACATAAAAAGGGTGCGAATAGGGGAACGCTTTATTCTCGCTCTCAATGGACACTAACGCTTTGGCTAAAGTCTCTTTAGAGCTTAAACTCGCCCCAAATTTGTCCGCATTGTATTCGTTCTTTCGGCTAAAAAACCCGATCAAAGGCATAGCGTAAAAAGAAAATACCGGCAAAAACAAGAGTAAAATCGCAATCAAACTCGCTGGCGTTTGCGAGACATTAAAACCTTCAAAAACGATCGGTGGCAAATGAGCGATCAGAGCAAAAACAAGAGCGAGCAAGCCTCCCATAATCCCTAAACTTTTCAACAAATCCTTATTTTTAAAATGCCCTAATTCATGCCCTAAAATGGCTAAAAGCCCTTCTGTCCCAACTTTAGAGATCAAAGTGTCAAACAACACCACCCACTTGTTTTTACCCAAGCCCCCAAAATACGCATTCAAACGCCCGTCCCTCTTGCTAGCGTCCATCACAAAAATGCCTTCGGATTTAAAACCCACCTTATCCATCATGCTCTCAATTTGACTTTCCAAATCCCTATTATTCAAGGGGGTGAATTGGTTGAAAAGCTGGGCGATTTTAGGGTAAAAAAGATTAGCTAATATCATAAAAACAAACACGACAAAAAACGAGCTAATCTCCCAATGCTCCACATGTTCAATGATCATAATAAGAGTGTAAATCAACAACAACCCCACGCCTAAAGTGAGCAATAACCCTTTGAAAAAATCCTTAAAAAACAACGACAAGCTCACCTTAGAAAAGCCAAATTCCTTATCCAAATGCATGGTGGTGTAGTAGCTAATGGGTAAAGCTAAAACGCTTTGAATCGCTAAAAACAACAAAGCAAACACCAAGTAACCTAGCGTTTCAGGAAGGTTTAAATAATGCGTGAGATCTTCTAAATGCGTCAAACCAAAAAAGACCCAACCAGCAAAGATCACCCCATCTAAAATTTGAGAAATAATGGATAACTGCATTTTCCTAATGGCGTAATTTCCTGCTTCTTCATAATCCTTTTGTGGGAGTAAAACAGGTTTTTCGCAGAGCTTTTGGCGGATAAATTTCAATTGCAAAATATCGCCCACAATGTAAGGAGTCGTAAAAAAGAGCAAATAAAAAATACAGATTATCATATCTATCCATATATCAAGCATATTCTAAACTCCTTTTTTTAAATGAATTTACCAATAAAAGTGTAGGAATTATAACAATTTTTCAAAAATTTACCATAAAATTAAATAAATATGGTAGAAAAAAGGGTTGCGTTTGAGCGTTTTTAATCCAATCATAAAAAAGCCATGTTGTTCAACCCACTACCAACAAAAAGGTCCGTCATGCCCCATTCTTTTAAAAAGCGTTTTTTAATCGTTTATACCCTTTCTACCTTGCTTTTAGTGGGGGTTTTGTTAGTGTTATTTTTCTTTTATGCGAAAAATAACCTTTTGGAAAACACCCAAATACGCATGCAATACACCGCTGATGCGATCGCTAAAAGCCTTTTAGAATTGGATAATGCCTCTTCTTTAGAGCCTTTAAAAATCTTAGAAGAACGATTCAAAAACACCCCCTTTGTCTTATTAGACGCGGACAACAAAGTCAAGTTTTCTAATATCGGGGCGTTTGTGGCCTCTTTTAAAAATGACGCCTTGATCAAAACCCCTTATTTTGCACTTAAAAAACAGGGCTTTTACCTCACAGACAGCGCCCCAACTAACCGCTTAGAGGTTTCTAAAATCATCATTGCAGAAGAAGAAATTCAAAAAAATTTTATCCCCCTTTATAAAATGATAGGCTATGCGTTTTTGGGTGCGAGTTTGTTTGTTGCGCTAATAGCCATGTGGCTTTATAAAATCCAATAAAACTATTTTTCCACCAACACGGGCTTATTTTTAAAGCTTTTAGCCGCATTTTCAAGCTGTTTTAGGGCTTCTTCTTTGGTTTTATAAGGGCCAATCAAATAATGCGTGAGGGAGTCTTTTTCCTCCATTTGGTGAGGGAAATTTTTGAGCGTTTGCAAAAAATCCTTACTGGGCGAATTTAAAAAAGCCCCAATTTGCAAGTAATACCCTTTAGGGATCTTTGCGTCTTTTAAGCTAGGTTTTGTTAAGCCCTTTTTATTCTCGCTTTTAGGCGGTTCTTTTTTTAAGGGTTGGGATTTGTTGAGGGCCATTTCATGCTCATGGGCTTTCTTGATTTTTCTCTTCACCTTTTTGCCCTCTATATAAAAATCATATAAATCATGGATTCTTTGTTTCACATAAGCTTCATAGCAATTCTTATAAATCGGGCTGTTTTCAATAGAAGCCTTAGGGCTTATTAACATGACTAACGCCACGCATTCTTCATGGGCGACTCCTAGCCACTCCTCTTCGCTTTGTTCTAGGATTTCTTTAATTTTAGGGAACTCATACTGCGTGCTTTTTCCCATATTGTCTAACATTTTGATAAGGTCTTCATAGGCTTGATCGAGCCTTAACTGGATAGGGGGTAAATTTTTAGGGGTATTTTGAACGCTTTTAGGAGCTGCTTTTTTATCGTCTAAACTAACAGCATTCCTTAAAAAGAGGAAAACCAACAACAGAGTTATTTTGAATATACTTTTTTGCATTTATCATTCCCTGTCAAGCTTTCTATCTTATTGTTTTATGGTAATCAAAAATACCAAATACCGCCATAAGAACTGCTTAAAAATAGGATTTAGTTGCTTGATTTTATGGTAAAAGTCATTACCTTAAGGGGATAGGGGTATTTTGCGATAATTTAATAGCTTTGATATAATAACTTTTAAAAACCATAGAAAGGCTTATGATGCAATCTTTAAGTTTATTGAACCAGTTGGGCGCTAAAATTGATGAATTGATTGAAAAAATCCAAAAACAAGAAGAAGAGTTGAACGCTTTACGCCAAGCAAACACCACCCTGAATGCGCAAAATGAAGAAAAAGACATTCAAATCGCTATTTTATACGATGAATTGAGCGCTAAAGATAAGGGTATTCAAGGTCTTTATGACAAAATCTCTGATTTATTGTCATAAACCATTAAAAACATGTCTTTAGAAAACGATAGCTTAGAGATCACTTATTTGGGCAAACGCTATAAAATCTCTCTCAATAACACCTTTAGCGATGAGATGAAACGCACCCTAAAGGAGCGTTTCCATAACCAAGAATTAAACGCCTTAGAGCTTTTAAAGGACTATTTGCATGAAAGGTGTCAAAACGAGTATTTGCATAATGAACTCCAAAAGCTTTTAGAAAAAATCTCATCATGTTCTATTACTTGATCGCTCCTTTAAAAAATAAAACCCCCCCCTTAACTTACTTTTCTAAAGAACAGCACCAAAACGGAGCGTTAGTCAATATCCCTTTAAGGAATAAAACGCTTTTGGGCGTCGTTCTTAAAGAAGTTTCAAAACCCTCTTTTGAATGCCTAGAATTGGAAAAAACCCCTTATTTTTTACTCCCTTTTCAAATGGAGCTCGCTATTTTTATCGCTCAATATTACTCGGCTAATCTTTCTTCAGTCTTAAGCCTTTTTGCCCCTTTTAAAGAATGCGATTTAGTGGGGTTAGAAAAAATTGAGCCTGTTCTTAATGTTTTAAGCCAAACGCAAACCAACGCTTTAAAAGAATTGCAAAAACATCCAGCAAGCTTGCTCTTTGGCGATACGGGTAGCGGGAAAACCGAAATTTATATGCATGCAATCGCTCAAATATTAGAGCAAAAAAAAAGCACTCTGTTGTTAGTGCCAGAAATCGCCCTCACCCCTCAAATGCAACAACGCCTTAAAAAAGTTTTTAAAGAAAATTTAGGCTTGTGGCATAGCAAACTCTCTCAAAATCAAAAAAAACAATTTTTAGAAAAGCTTTATTCGCAAGAAATCAAATTAGTGGTAGGCACACGAAGCGCGTTGTTTTTACCCCTTAAGGAGTTGGGTTTGATCATTGTAGATGAAGAGCATGACTTTTCTTATAAATCCCAGCAAAGCCCTATGTATAACGCTAGGGATTTATGCTTGTATTTATCCCATAAATTCCCTATTCAAGTGATTTTAGGCTCTGCTACGCCAAGTTTGAGTAGTTACCAACGCTTTAAAGATAAGGCTTTAGTACGCTTAAAGGGGCGCTACACCCCCACGCAAAAAAACATTATTTTTGAAAAAACGGAGCGTTTTATCACGCCCAAACTCCTAGAAGCGCTGCAACAAGTGATAGACAAAAACGAGCAAGCCATTATTTTTGTGCCTACAAGGGCTAATTTTAAAACCTTGCTGTGCCAAAATTGCTATAAAAGCGTTCAATGCCCCTTTTGTAGCGTGAATATGAGTTTGCATTTAAAGACCAACAAACTCATGTGCCATTATTGCCATTTTTCAAGCCCTATCCCTAAAATTTGCAACGCATGCCAAAGCGAAGTTTTAGTGGGTAAAAGGATAGGCACCATGCAAGTGTTGAACGAGTTAGAAGGCCTTTTGAAAGGCGCTAAAATAGCGATCTTAGATAAAGATCACACCAGCACGCCAAAAAAACTCCACAATATTTTAAACGATTTCAACGCTCAAAAAACCAATATCTTAATCGGCACGCAGATGATAAGCAAAGGGCATGATTACGCTAAAGTGAGTTTAGCGGTTGTTTTAGGCATAGACAATATCATTAAATCTAATAGTTACAGGGCTTTAGAAGAAGGCGTGTCGTTACTTTATCAAATCGCTGGGAGGAGCGCTAGGCAAATTTCTGGCCAAGTGTTCATTCAAAGCACCGAAACGGATCTGTTAGAAAATTTCTTAGAAGATTATGAAGATTTTTTACAATACGAATTGCAAGAAAGGTGCGAACTCTATCCGCCTTTTTCAAGGTTGTGTTTGTTGGAGTTTAAGCATAAAAACGAAGAAAAAGCCCAACAATTGAGCCTAAAAGCCTCTCAAACCCTTTCTTCGTGTTTAGAAAAGGGCGTAACGCTCTCTAATTTCAAAGCCCCCATTGAAAAAATCGCTTCTTCTTATCGCTACCTTATTTTGTTGCGTTCCAAAAACCCTTTAAGCCTAGTCAAAAGCGTGCATGCGTTTTTAAAAACCGCCCCCAATATCCCTTGCAGCGTGAACATGGATCCTGTGGATATTTTTTAAAACACTCAAGTTTTCTATATTTTTAAAAAAACTTAAGTTTTTCTAGCGGCTAGCAGCGTGAAATTCACCCATTTAAACAGCGCTTCCACATGCTTAAACCCCACGCTTTCTAAAAGCGCGATATTTTCTTTTAAACTATAAGGCACAAGCACATTTTCTAACGCTTCCCTTTTGAAAGCGATTTCATTGTGGCTATAACCCTGATTTTGTTTATAAAGGTAGTATAGTTCTATCATTTGCTTGTCTAATATCCGATCTTCGCTCATGATCTTTTCGCCCACCAATAAAACCCCATTCAACGCAAGGCTGTTATAAATCTTTTTGAGCAACACCTCTCTTTGCATGGGGCGGACAAATTGCAACACAAAAAGCAATGAAAATGCGCTCGCTTCTCTAAACTCAACCTCTAAAAAATCCATGCATTCAAAACGGACATTGTTAAAATCTTTTAATTTTTCTTGCGCTTTTTTAAGCATGGGCATGGAATTGTCAATCCCTACAAGCTCAATATCCTGTTGGATCTGTTGGTTAAGCGCGATAAAAAAGTTCCCGGTAGAACAACCTAAATCATAAATCAAAGGCTTAGGCAAGGACTTAGGCAAGGACTTAGGATAAATATTTTCTTTTAAATTTTGAGCGATAAAATACGCCCCTAGATTCAACATTTCATGATAATAGGGGATAGAGCGCTCCAGCATGTCGTCAAAAACATGGGCGACTTTCTCATCAAAACAAAAGCGTTTGTTTAGGGATTTGTTAAACAGAGTGTCTTTCATTCAAAAAAGAAGCGTGGTTTAAAAACCTTTAAACCACCCTATCAAAATAACGCTTAAGCTTTTTTATGCACCAACTCATTGATGTAGTAATCCACTGAGCCTAAGCCTTCTTTTTTCGCCCATTCATAGCATTGAGAAACAAAATGCCAATTGATATGCCCATAGAATTTTTCCAAATACACAGGGCGCGCGTTTTTATGGTCAATATAATAAGCATGCTCCCACACATCCACCACCAAAAGCGGCACTTTTTTATCCGTAACCGGGGTTTGCGCGTTGCTCGTTTGAATGATTTCAATTTTTTGAGTGTCTAAATTATACGCTGCCCAATTCCAACCAGAGCCAAACAAAGTGGTCGCGCTCTTAATGAAGTCTTCTTTAAATTTTTCCAATGAGCCAAAATCTTTTTCTAAAGCCCCTTTTAACTCATCGCTTAAGGCAGTCGCTTTGGGGCTTAGGCAATCCCAATAAAAATCGTGGTTGTAAATTTGAGCGGCGTTATTGAACACGCCTCCGCTAGACTTTGTCAAAATAGCAAACAAAGAACTTTTCTCAAAATCCGTGCCTTTGATTAAGTTATTCAAATTATTCACATAAGTTTGATGGTGTTTCCCATGGTGGAAATCAAACGCCACAGGGCTTAAAAAATCTCCCATGCTGTCTTTAGCAAAAGGCAACTCTCGTAATGTAAACATGTTTTCTCCTTGTGATCAGATAGCCGTATTGTAATCATTTTTTAATACTTTTTGGTAAATCTTTTCTTAAAAATGGATCGTTATGCAAATTTTGTAGATTTTAAGGGGTTTTTTAAAATGAAAACGACTTTTTAAACAAATTCTTTTTAAATTTTTTAAAAGTTAATTTTAATTGACTATTATTCTAACGCAATATAGCAATTCATTAGAAAGGATTTAACCATGCAAAAAGTTACTTTTAAAGAAGAAACATACCAATTAGAAGGGAAAGCCTTGAAAGTGGGCGATAAAGCCCCTGATGTGAAATTGGTGAATGGCGATTTGCAAGAAGTCAATTTGTTGAAGCCAGGCGTGCGTTTTCAGGTCGTTAGCTCGCTTCCTAGCTTAACTGGATCGGTTTGCTTGCTCCAAGCCAAACACTTCAATGAGCAAGTCAGTAAACTGCCTTCTGTGAGTTTTAGCGTTATTTCTATGGACTTGCCTTTTTCTCAAGGGCAAATTTGCGGCGCTGAAGGCATTAAGGACTTAAGAATCTTAAGCGATTTTAGGTATAAGGCTTTTGGGGAAAATTACGGCGTGCTGTTGGGCAAAGGCTCTTTGCAAGGCTTACTCGCTCGATCGGTGTTTGTTCTTGATGATAAGGGGGTGGTTATCTATAAAGAAATCGTTCAAAACATTTTAGAAGAGCCTAATTATGAAGCGCTTTTAAAAGTGTTGAAATAGGAAATCCTTAAAAGGAGGGGGCTATAATCTAGTAAATCTCAACGCAAAAAGCCCCACTTATTAAAAGGTGTCGGCGATAAAAACTAAAAAATGAGAGATTCTTTTTAATTCGTTTAAAAAAGTTTCACGCTATTTTTAAAAGAAAAGATTAAAAAAGACTCTATTTTCAATCAAACATTATCGCTTGATTTTAATCAAGCTTTTTAACGGAATAAGTCTTTCTCAAAGCCCATAGGGGCTATGGATAAACTAAAATTTTTAGAAGTCTTTCTTTAAGATTTCTTCCACTCTTAAAATGGTTACGAGTCTATCGTTTTGTTTCCCAATGCCATAAGTTAAATTATTGTTATCGCTCAAAGTCTCTGGCACCGGATCAATATCCGTTTGCTTGATGCGAATGGCTTCAGTTAAGCGATCAATGAAAAACCCAGCGATCTGATCGTTATGGCGCACCACCAAATAACGAGTGTCTTTGTTTTGCTTTTCAGCTTTCAACCCGAATTTTAAACGCAGGCTAATCAACGGGAAGACATTACCCCTTAAGTTGAACACGCCAAGCACATAGTTTGGGGTCTCAGGGACTCGCGTGTAACCAATGGGTTTGACGATCTCTAAAATATTCAAAATAGGAATGGCGTATTCTTCATCGCCAATAATAAAGCCAATGAATTGCAAAATTTCTTCATTATCTTCTTGTTTAGAGCTTGCATTAGCTTCTTTTTGTCTTTCAAATAAATCTTTTAATTGATTGCTCACGATTGGTCTCCTTCTAATTTAATGCTGCGCTTCACCACGGTGGTTAAATATTCACCGCTATAAGGTTTGGTGATGTATTCAGTCATGCCGGATTCAACGCCGCGCATCCTATCGGTTTTGGTTACCCGACTGGTTACTGCGATCAAAGGCAGGTTTTTGAATTTATTGTATTTACGCACTTCAGAAGCGAAAGTGTAGCCGTCCATTTTAGGCATTTCAATATCCACTAAAATAGCGTCCGGAATCTTATCGCCATTTTTAAGCATTTCTAAGCCTTCTAACCCGTTAGTGGCCTCTAAAAGCGTGATGCCTAATGGTTTTAAACATTTGCGGATAATCGCTCTATCCGTGCTGCTGTCATCAATCGCTAAGACAATATAATCGCTAGGAGAATTTTTGCTCTTGGTGTTTTCGGATTCGTTCATCAAGGTAGTGATATTGATTTTAATGCTCTTTGCCATATCCATCATCGCCCCCACATCTACAATGAGAGTGATTTTCCCATCGCCCCTCACCGTAGCGCCAGCAATGCCTCTAGTGTTTTTAAGATAATAACCTAAAGACTTGATAACCACCTCTTCTTGACCGATCAAATAATCCACGATCACGCCAATTTTTTGATCGGCTAAGCCAATGATGACCACATACACATCTGAGTTGGATTCCAAAATAGCATCCACTTTAAAAATATCAGAAAGGCGCACCAAAGAAAGCACCTCATCTCTCAAACGCAACACGCTCTTGCCATCAACGGTATAGATTTCATCTTGGCTGATACGCACGGTTTCTAAAACTGAAGAAAGCGGGATAGCGTAATATTCTTCTTGAACGCCCACGAGTAAAGCTTGAATGATAGCCAAAGTGAGAGGGATTTTAAGCTTTTGGGTCGTGCCTACCCCCACTTCTGAATCAATTTCAATGATCCCATTAAGCTTTTCAATATTGGTTTTCACCACATCCATGCCCACGCCTCTGCCTGAAACATTGGAAACGACTTTTGCGGTAGAAAAGCCTGGTTTGAAAATGAGGTTAAACGCTTCCCTATCGCTCATGCCTTCAGCGTCTCTTTCGCTAATCACCCCTTTTTCAATCGCTTTTTCTTTAAGCATCACAGGGTCTAACCCCTTGCCATCATCAGAGATTTTAATCACAATGTGGTTACCCTCATTATACGCGCTCAATTGCACTTTACCGGTTTCAGGCTTGTTAAGCCTTCTTCTTTCTTCTAAAGGCTCAATCCCATGATCGCATGAGTTGCGGATAATGTGGATGAGCGGATCGCCAATCTCTTCTACAATGGATTTATCAAGCTCGGTTTCTTCGCCCTCAATAATCAATTCAATGCTTTTACCTAATTCCCGGCTCAAATCCCTTACCATGCGAGGGAATTTATTGAACACCTTGCCCACTGGTTGCATCCGGGTTTTCATCACCGCAAGCTGCAAGTCTGTCGTTACCGCTGAAATAGAAGAAACCACCTGGTTTAATTCCTCTAAAAACTTTTCCCCATCATAGCGTTCTTCCACATCGCCATAAATCCTGATCAAGCGATTCTTTCCTAACACAAGCTCGCCGATTAAATTCATCAAGTGATCCAAGCGGCGCACATCTACCCTAACGGTTTGCTCCACGCCAATAGAAGGGGCTTTATTTTCTTCAGTATCTGCTTTAGCCTTAGCTTTAGTTTCTGTTTTAGGGGCTTTGGGGGTTTCTGTTTTAGGGGTTTCTGTTTTAGGGGTTTCTGTTTTAGGGGTTTCTTTTGCTGGGGCGACTTCTTGTTTAGGCTTGGCTTGATCTTCTTGCTTTTTTTGAGCCCTTCGTTCTTTATCGGCTTCTTGGCGTTTGTTAAGTAGGCGTTCAATTTCCGCTTCCACTTCTTCAGTACTCATGTTGGCATAGTCCAAATCCGGCTCATCGGCTAGCGGGTTATCGCTTGAGAAGTTTTCTGTAGTAGGGGCTTTTGCCTTGTTTTCTTTATTTTCTTCTTTCGCTTCTTCTTTATTTTCTTTTTGGGGGGTTTCTTTAGTCCCTGAAGTTTCTTTAGCGCCCTCTAGATTTTGGCTCGTAATGGCTTGAAGCTGTTTGACCGCTTCTTCAATCTCGTTTTCCTTGCCGTTATTGGTATCTGATCCGGTATCTCTAATCGTTACGAGCAAGGTTTTCATCAAATCAATGGAGCGCAACACGACATCCATAATATCCGGCGTGATTTTGATTTCGCCCTTTCTGGCACGATTCAAGACATCTTCCATGTTGTGCGTGAGGTGCGTGAGAATGTTAAGATTCAAAAACGAGCTAGAGCCTTTAATGGTGTGGGCCACTCTAAAAATGCGATTGAGCAAGTCCAAATCTTCAGGGTTATGCTCTAATTCCACCAGATCCTGATCCAACTGCTCGTTCATTTCAAAGGCTTCAATCAAGAAGTCTTCCATTATTTCTTGCAAATCATCCATTTTAAAACCCCTTTTTAGCGTTTGAGATAAGAGTATTTTACAATTTTATAAAAAGAATTACGCATTCTTGTCTAAAATCTTAGAAATTTCTTCGGTGAATTTTTCTGCGTCAAACTTGACTAAATACGCTACAGCCCCCATTTCTTTAGCCTTTTCAGCGCTATAATTATCGCAAATAGAAGAATTAAAAATCACAGGAATATAGGCAAACCTAGGGTCTTTTTGGAGCTTGAATAAGAAATGATAGCCATCCATTTTAGGCATTTCAACATCTGAAATAATGAATTTCAAATGTTTCCTCAAATTATCCCCGTATTTTTTGAATAACATTTCTAATTTATCCAACCCATCTTCCCCATCCACAGCTTCAGTGATGCTAAAACCCAATTTACTCAAATGGTTTTTTAAGGTTTTTCTTGCGGTCTTGCTATCGTCTAAAAACAACACTTCGCCTTCAAAACGCTCTTTAGGGGTATCTTTAACGTTTTTAGCGTCTTCATTAAGCTTTAAATCGTCTAAAATGCTTTCTAAATCCAAAATGAGTAGGGTTTTGTCGTTTTCAATGCGGGTCGTGCCGGTGATATTTTCTTTATTGATGCTATTAGATGCGCTAAAGGATGCAGGCTCCACATCTTTCCAGCTAATGCGCCTGATACGCCTAGCGGAATGGACTAAAAACCCCATTTTAACATTGTTAAATTCAGTGATAATGACGATTTTTTCGTTTTCCTTGCTTTTATCCGGGACAATCCCTATCCATTTGGCCAAGTCTATAAGCGGGATGATCGTGGAGCGCAAATCAAACACGCCGATAATGTAATCCAAATTCGTGGGGTATTCAAAAAGGGTGGGCATGGGGATAATCTCTTGGACTTTAGCCACATTAATGCCATAAATCCCCTCATAAGGGACGCCCTCTTGCATGCCATAAATACGAAAATCCACGAGTTCTATCTCGCTTAGTTTTAAATCGTTAGCTGTTTTTTCTGCCATGATTTAGGCGTCCTTATTTTGAGATGGTTCTAAAACGCTTGATGATACCTTAAAAAGGCTTTGTTCGTAATAAAAGGAGGGCAGTGGGCAGTAAATCGGCGCATTCAAGGGGATTTTTGCACCGCTTTTGAGATGAAAATGCCCCTCTATAATGCCGTCAATGCTATCAATGTTGAGATCTTTAATGTAGTTTTGATAGGCTTTTAGGCGCTTTTCAATAAAAGATTGCAATTCTTTTGGCTCTAATTCCCAAAGGCGGATGGGTTTTTGATAAATGAGTTTTTTAAAAAAAGGGTATAAGGTTTTAAAACTTAATAAATTTAAAAAAGTTAGAAAAAATCTAGCCCAAGTGGAAGTGAGCTGCGTGATGTAAAATTCATACGCCTTAGTAGTGAATAAATCCCCATGGGCTAGTAAAAAGCGTTTGTTGTCATATTGGAATAATACGGGCTGGTTTTGGCGCTCAAAAACCACCACTTTAAAATTGAATACAAAACGCATGGAAAAATCATGGTTGCCTTCAAAATAAAAAACTTGTGAAATTTCGCTTAAAGCGTTGATGAGATCAACGATTGTTTGCTGCTCTTCATCTAGGGGCAAATAGCCCACAAGCACATGGAAAATATCGCCCATGAAAAAGACTTGTGGGGGTTTGGCGCTTAAAAGTTCTTGAAGCGTATGGATTAAATGAGGGCTTTTGGGCAAAAAATGCGCATCAGAGATAAAAACAGCCCCACTTTTAAGCGCATAAGTTTCTAGCATCTTACTCTTTGAACAAAAAAGAGCCAATCCTTAAAAGATTCGCCCCGCAAGCAATCGCTAATTCAAAATCATCACTCATGCCCATTGAAAGAACGCTCGCATTTTTTATTTGGTCAAAAAGCTTTTTGGTGGTGATAAAGGATTTTTCAATTTTCTTTTCATCATCGGTGTGCGCCCCTATACACATCAGCCCCTTAAGCTTGAGGCGCTTGCAAGTTTCACTGATTTGAGAATAAGTTTCTAGCGCTTCTTCAGGCACCACCCCGCTTTTACTTTCCTCATACGCGCTATTAACCTGTAAAAGAGCGTTTAAATTGACGCCCAATACTTCGCAACGCTTTTCTATTTTTAGGGCGAGTTTTAAAGAGTCTAAAGAATGCAAAAGAGCGGGTTTTAAACTCAAAAGCGCATTGATTTTATTTTCTTGTAAAGAGCCTATCATGTGCCATTCAAGGGGCAAATGCTCTAAAGAATGCATTTTAGTTTTTAAATCTTGAACTTTATTTTCTCCAAAAGCCCTTTGAGAGCAGTTGTAGTAATGTTGGATAGCTTCTAAGGAAGCGTTTTTTGAAACAGCCACGATTTTGACAATATGATGCCTTGAATAGGCGATGCGAGCCTTTTCTATTTTGGTGATGAGGGTATCAATCCTTTGGCGATAATCTAACATAATTATTCTTTATGGCTTCTTCTTTATAGATCTTCTTTGTGCGTGCTGAAAGAATGCGTGAGATGGAATTTTTGATTTAAAGTTTCAAAATCTTTTAAAAGCCCTTTCTTTTTCAAATTTTCTATGACTTCCATGGAGCAATTGGTTTCGGTGGGCCATTCTCTAAAATGTTTATCCATAACGCCCTTATTGGTAGCGTCTATAAAAAAACAATGTTTAGAGGTGAGAATATCACGCTTGGCGTCAATGTTATTAACGATGCGCCATAACAGCATGTAAGGGTTGTTTAAATCGTTGCTGACATGCTCTACAAAGATGACGATGCGCAAATGCTCTTCAAAACCGAGCAAGTTTTTAGCCAATTCAATGACGCTTTTATCTTTCTTTTCCACGCTAATCACGCAAATGGGGTTACGAGTGTGCGGGTAATATTGCTTCAAAAGAACGATATTTTGCATTTTATCTTGTAAAAGCGCTAATAAGGCGCTATCGTTTAAAAGCGTGGGGTAGGGGGTATTGCTTTTAGAAGTCGCATCAATACCGAGTTTCCCCCCCATAGCGTATTCAGGGCTTGCATGATCTAAGGCGTCGCACACGCCTTGAGAAATAAGAATTTTTTCTTTAGAAAAATTTTCTAATACATACTCAATGATAGCGTTGGTGTCTCTTAGATTGGGAGCGTCTTCATTGACAAAGATCGCATGCTTGACAAAGCTCATCTGCCCCACGCCCCAAAAAGCATGCATGACTTGCTTGGCATGAGCGTTATAGCGCGTGTGTATTTTGGCTAAAATCAAATTATGAAACACCCCATTTTCTGGCATGTAATAATCTATAAGATTGGGGGCGTTCATTTGAAGCAAGGGCAAAAACAAGCGTTCGGTCAAATACCCCATGTATTTGTCTTCTAAAGGGGGCTTACCCACCACAGTGGCTAAGTAAATGGAATCTTTTTTATAGCTAATGGTTTTGACTTCTAAAACAGGGTAAGGCTCAATGGGGGTATAATAGCCAGTGTGATCCCCAAAAGGCCCTTCAAGCTCTAATTTCTCGCAATCCACAAACCCTTCTATCACAATATCGCAATCGCTTGGCACGCTCAAAGGATTGCTCAAGCATGGCATCACGCGCGCTTTTTTCTCCCTAATAAACCCATAGAGCATGAGCTCATAAATGCCATAAGGTAAGGGGGCTGTCGCGCACCATGTGTAGAGCAAATCCCCACCAATAGCGATGCTGACAGGCATTTTGACTTTAGCCTTAGCGTATTCGTGGAAAAAGAGTTGGGAGTCTTTATGGATTTGCCAGTGCAAGCCTAAATGGTTTTTATCATAAACTTGCAAACGATACATGCCCAAATTCTTTTTTTTATGATCCAGGCTTTGGGTATAGACTTGCCCCATAGTGATGAAAGCCCCGCCATCTTTTTCCCAAGTTTTTAAAACGGGTAGATCCCACAAATTGACTTCTTTATCTTGCTTGGTGATGAGATCTTTGGGGCGAGCGGTTTTTTTAGGGAAAACGTGTCTTAAATCCCATAAATCTTTTAAGACTTTCAAACTCTCAGTGAAGTTTTTAGGGGCGTCAAAGCACAAGAAGGCTTGCATGCGTTGTTGTAAATCCTCTATAGGGGTTTTTAATAAAAGATCTAATCGTTTGAAAGAGCCAAAAGCGTTCATCAAAACAGGCATGCCAAAGGTTTTGATCTGATCATGCTCTTTTCTTATGGGTTGCGTGAATAAAAGGGCTTTGCCTCCATTAGGTTTTTTCGCTTCTATATAGGCCAGATGAGCGATTTCTAAATCCACTTCAAGAGGGGTGTCAATGATCTTTAATTCATCATGCTTTTTTAAAAGCTTTAAAAAATCTCGCATCCAACTACCTTAAATAACCACATAATGAACGCTTAAGCATGCAGGAATGTTTTTAAGCTCTTCTAAAACTTCCAAAGAAACTTCTTCATCTACAATGATGAGCGCTAAGGCTTCTTTTTGCGTGTTGCGCCCCAAACGAAAATCAGCGATATTAATGCCATGCCTAGCGAACGCATTCCCCACGCTCCCAATAACGCCTGGAATATCCGTATTCCTGAATAAAAGCATTTTGCCCTTTGGCTCTATATCAATATGAAACCCATCGATCTCAGTGAGTTTTAAAATATCTTCTTCAAACACCGTGCCGCTCACGCTGATCGCGCCATTAGCCGTATTTAGGGTTAAAGAAAGCATGTTTTTATAAGGTGAGGCGCTTTCTTTAAGGCTAACCTTGATTTCAATGCCTCTTTCTTTGGCCACAAAGGGGGCGTTAATGTAATTGATCTTATCTCCTACAACGGGTTTTAACACCCCCACTAGCGTAAAAGCGACAAGGGCGTCTTTGAATTGGTTGATCTCCCCACAAAGACTGAGTTCAATTTTTTGGCACACGCCCTTATGGATTTGACTGGAAAAATAACCCAGTTTTTGCGCTAAATTCAAGTAGGCTTTTGCGTTTGCATCAAAAGCTTGCATGGGTAGATTCAAAGCATGCGGATGGCTTGAACCTCTTAAAGATTCCATAACCCCTTGAGCGGCTTGTTTGGAAATTTCTTCTTGGGACTCTAAAGTGTTCGCGCCAATATGAGGGGTCGCATAAACATTAGGCAAGTCTAAAAGTTTGTTGTGAATGCCAGGCTCTTTAGAAAAGACATCAATGCCAAGCCAACGCACTTTTTTGGTTTCTAAAGCTTCATAAAGAGCGTCTTCATTATAAAGCCCCCCTCTAGCGCAATTGATCAAAATAACCCCTTTTTTCATGCGTTCAATCTCTTTAGCGCCTATCATGTTAATGGTTTCTTTATTTTTAGGGGTGTGGATAGTGATCATATCGCATTGCAAAATGTCTTCAAAATTCTTTGTGTAAATGACCCCTAAATCAGTGGCTTTTGAAGAAGGGATATAAGGATCATAGGCTAAAACCTCCATTTCAAAGGCTTTTGCTCTAATGCCCACCCTAGAGCCAATATTCCCAAAACCAATGATTCCTAGTTTTTTATTTTTCAATTCCGTGCCATACCAATCTTCTCTTTTCCATAACCTTTGGTGTTTGATTTGATCGTTCGCACAAGGGAACGAACGCACTGCATTGATCAAATGCGCCATGGTCAATTCCACAGCGGCAATCGTGTTAGCGGTAGGGATATTCATCACTACAATCCCTTTTTGAGAGCAGCTTTCTAAATCAATATTATCCACTCCCACGCCCGCTCTCACGATGGATTTTAAGTGGGTTAAGGGCTTTAAAAAATCGCTTGTGATAGGGGTCATGCTGCGCGTGATGAGCGCATCCATGGGAGTGAGTTTTTCTAAAAGCTCCTTTTTGGGGCATTTGGAATAATCATGCAAGACAATATCTTTTTGGGCTTCTAAAATTTGAATGCCTTTAGCATGGATGGGGTCGCAAATGGCTACTTGATACATTTTTATCCTTTGAATTTAAAAAACAGCATGATAGCGTATTTTATAATAGTCTAAATCAGCCAGCAAGCGTTCTTTTTTGTTTTTATCTAAATAGATGATGAGGTTAGGTTGGTTTTTGGTGCTATCGTAAGCGTAATCAATTTGTTCTTTTTTGAGGATTTCTTTTAAACACCACCATTGATAGTCCTTTAAATCCTTAATGATAAGCTTTGAATATTCCCTTTTTTTTTCTTCAAAAGGGATTTCAAAATAATGTTCCACAACGGGGTAATTGATAGATTCTTGAGCATCAAGGTTTTGAGAAATGGCGTTATTGCGATTTTCTTCGTTATGGGGGGCTTTTTCATTGTGAGAGGTTTCATCAGGGCTATTTTCTTCTAGGTTGATGTCATGGCTTTTTGCATCTGTTTGAGAGAGACCTTCATTGGTTTGAGAGATCGCATGAGAAGTAGCGGGCATTTCTTTTTTAACGCTTAAAAACAAATAGGCTAAAACGCCAAGAGCGACAGCTAGGGAAATAAAAGCAACAACACCCTTAAATCTCATGCCATTCTCATGCTTTTAAAATCGCTCTTTAGAGTTTTTCTTTAAGAATATCCCCTAAAGTCATTTTATCATCGCTCGTGTTAAAAGCTTGCAATTCTTCTTTTTCTTTTTTGCGTTCTAACCTATGCACAGAAGCACGCACCTTGTTGTTAGATTTTTCAATCGCAACCACCACGCATGTGATTTCTTGGCCTATTTTGATTTCATCTTTTTTCAAGGGGTTCAAATCTTCATTTTTGATCAGCACATCAATGCCATCAGCATTAATGAAAACGCCAAAATCCTTAATACTCACCACTTTGCCTTGAATCACGCTGTCTGTTTTATGCTTTTGAGCGAATTCTTCTGTAGGGGAAGTAACCAAGTGCTTCGCGCTCAAAGAAATCTTTTTATCTTTTTTGTTGATTTTAAGGATTTTCACCTTGATCGCATCGCCAATTTTATAGTGGTCTTTGCATTTTTTATCTTTATCCCAAAAAGCGTCGTGATTGTGTAGCAAGCCATCCACCCCACCCAGATTCAAAAACGCCCCAAAGTCCGTTAAAGTCGCCACTTTGCCCTCTACAATATCCCCCACTTGGTGTTTGGATTCAAAAACATCAAAAGGCCTGTTAGTGAGTTGTTTTAAAGAAACCCTTAAGCGGCGGTTTTTAGGATCAATGTCAATGATATTCACATCAATTTCTTGCCCCACGCTCAAATAATGGCTAGGGTGGCTGACATTTTTATCCCAAGAGATTTCAGAAACATGCAAAAAGCCTTCAATATCATTACCAATATCCACAAACACCCCATAATGTTCAATATTACTCACCACCACCTTAATGGCGTATCCGGGTTTTAGCTTGTCTTGGATCTCTTCCCATGGGTCTTCTATAGTCGCTTTTATGGAGAGTGAAAGGCGTCTTTTTTCTGCATCATAAGCGATGGCTTTGACATAGACTTCATCGCCCTCTTTGTAGTATTTTTCAGGATTGACTGGTCCTTTATGGCTGATTTCAGAATAATGGACCAAGCCCTCAATCCCCTTAGCTTCTACAAAAATGCCAAAAGGGGTGATCTGGCGCACAACCCCCAATACCGGCTCTGTAGCTTCTAACAATTCTTTAGAAATTTCAAGCTGCCGTTTGTCATTGACTTCAAAGAATCGTTTGCGAGAAATATTGATAGAGTGGTTTTCCTTATCCACACGAATGATACACGCTTTAATGCGTTTGCCGATATGGTTTGCATCATTCTTTAAAGAAGAGTGCGAGCGGGAGAGAAAATACTCCACGCCTTGAGACTCCACGATATAACCCCCTTTATTTTTGCCTACAATCTTGCCTTCAATAATGGCGTTTTCATAGTTTTCGCCCAATTCTTCAATTTTAGCCTGAATTTTTTGTTGGGAAATGGCCTTTTTGTAGGAAACGCTAGGGTGTTCGCCTTTTTCGGACACATGCACGATAATGGGGTCATTTTTTTGATACAGCAACCGCCCCTTTTCATCGGTGATCTCACTCAAAGCCAAACGGCCTTCTGTCTTACCGCCCACGCTCACCATGGCATAACCATCATTCTCATTGATGGAAACGATTAGCCCTTCTTTGATAGTGCCTTTTTCTAAGGTTTCTTCTTTTTCTAATTCTTTTTTAAAGAGTTTTGCGAAGTTTTCCTCCTCGTCATTAAAGTTCTGATCATCTGCTATCTTGCTCATTGACTGCCTTACTATAAAATAAATATAAAATCCTTAAGGGCATTGTATCCTTTTTTGGCTTACAAAATCGTTTAAAAACTAACAATTAGCGGTTTTTTTAAAGAAAATTTTCAAAATGTGTTAAATCGTGCTGATTTTTTGCTTGACATTTTCTATAATCCAATCCGGTGTGGAAGCCCCAGCGGTAATCCCGCATAATCTTTTATCCTTAAACCACGCTAACTCTAATTCGTTTTCATCTTCTACCAAGTAGCTGTCTTTGCAATGCTGTTTGGCGATGCTTAGGAGCTGTTTGGTGTTTGAAGAAGTTTTACCGCCCACGACTATCATAATATCCACTTCCTTACTCAAATCCAAAGCGGCTTTTTGGTTGTAGGAAGTAGCGTTACAAATCGTGTTGAAAATACGCACTTCAGTGCATCGCTCCACCAAATAAGAAGCGATTTGCAAGAGTTTTGGGGTTTGTTTGGTGGTTTGGGAGACTAAAGCCACTTTTCGTTGGAGCTTTTTTTCTTGCAATTCTTCTAACGAATTGATGACTAGAGCTTGGTTAGTGGCATAGCTTATCACGCCCTTGACTTCAGGGTGGTTAATATCCCCAAAAAGCACGATTTGATACCCTTCTTTACTCATGGATTCCACAATTTGTTGAGGTTTGATCACATACGGGCAAGTCGCATCAGTGATTTTAACCCCCTTATTTTTCAAGTATTCTAAATCCTGCTTAGGAATGCCATGGGTTCTTATGATCACGCTCTTATTTTTAGGGATTTTTTTAGGATCTTCTTCAATTTTCACATTGAAGTTTTTTTCCAAACGATTGATTTCTTTAGCGTTATGAATGAGCGAGCCAAAAATCAAGCTGTTTTGATTTTTTTCAGCGATTTGTATCGCTCTTTTGACGCCAAAACAAAAACCATAATCCTTAGCCATTTTAATTTCCATTGAGACTCCTTTTTTTGAATAGATTGAGCCAAAGCTGAAAGGTTGGGAAAGAAATGTTCGCGCATTCTAAATTATCAATTTCTAAAGGCAACGCTAAAGTTAAAACAGCGAAACTCATCGCAATCCTGTGATCATTGAAACTCTTGATAATAGGGGGTTTAATCCTAGAAAAGCGCTGCTTTAATGGGCTTATATCTCCTAATCCCTCTATATAAAACCCGTCTTCAAATTCTTCGCATTCAATCCCTAAAGCTTTGAAATTAGAAACAACCGCTTTAATCCTATCGCTTTCTTTGGCTCGTAAATCTTTAGCGTTTTTAACCATGCTTTTGCCTTTTGCAAAAAGCATAGCGATGCTTAAAGCGGGGATTTCATCAATAAGACTAGCGATATTTTGATCAATATTGATCGCTTTTAAAGGGGCATGTTCTATGTAAATATCGCCAATAACTTCTAAATCTTTGGATTGGATAACATATTCTATATGAGCGCCCATTTTTTTCAAAACTTCAAAAGCTTCTATGCGAGTGGGGTTGAGCAAGACATTTTTTAAAAGAAGGCGGCTTTTTGGCGTAATCGCGCAAGCGAGAGCGAAAAAAAACGCGCTAGACGGATCATTGGCTATGGTAAAGTCAAAGGCTTCTAGGGGTTTTTCTAGGGGTGAAATTTTTAAAACGCCGTCTTGATTGTGAATGTTAGCCCCCAAACTTTTAAGCATGATTTCTGTGTGGTTACGGCTAAGCTCGCTTTCTTTATAGGCGCTTATGCCTTGAGCTTGCAAGGCGCTTAAAATAAAAGTGCTTTTGACTTGAGCTGAAGCGATAGGGCTTTCATAATCGCAAGCTTTTAAGGGACTCCCTACAATCGCTAAGGGGGCGAAATGGTTATCCTTTCTCCCTAAAATCTTTGCCCCAAAAGCCTTCAAAGGGTCAATGATTCTTTTCATGGGGCGTGCGTTTAGGGAATTGTCCCCACTTAAAACAAAAAGGCCTTTTTGAGCGCTTAAAAGCCCGCTGTATAAACGCATACTGGTGCCAGAATTGTTGCAATTTAAAATCTTGTTAGGCTCTTTTATAGCCGTTGGTGGCGTGATTTTAAAAGAATTTTTGGCGGTATTTTCCACTTTAGCCCCTAAATTTTGAGCGATTTCTAAAGAGCTTAAACAATCTTCTCCCATTAAAAAATTCCGCACGAAACAAGGCTTTTGAGCGAGCAGGCTAAAAATAACGGCTCTGTGCGAGAGCGATTTATCGCTGGCGTTAATGTCAAGCTCTATCACATATTATCCTTTATTATCTTTATCCCTTAAGGCGGGCGTTAAATTCTTTTTCTAAAATTTCAAGCGCTTTTTGCACGGCTGAATTGACCTCTTCATCGTTCAGGGTTTTTTCTAAAGAATGGATCACGCAACGCACGCTTAAGGCTATGGAATTATGACTTTCTTTAAAAATATCAAGGGGTAGAATCTCGCTTAAATTAGGGATTTGAGCGTCTTTTAGAGCTTTTTTAATCTTGCTAAAAGCGGTATTTTCATCAATGATGAGAGTCAAATCCCTCACACTGCTAGGGTAAATGCTAAAGGGTTTTAATAGCATGGCAGGGCGTTTGAGTTTAGAAGCGTCTATCTCAGCGTAATAGCTTTCAAACAAATCCAATTCCTGGATCACTTTGGGGTGGATTTTAGCGATCACGCCTATGATTTCATGATTTTGAATGATTTTAGCGCTCTGGTAGGGGTGGTTAATGGGGGTTTGAGTGGTTAGTTTTTCCAAGCTAAAATCCCCTATAGCTTTTGAAACGCATTCAGCGAAAGAGTAAAAATCCCACGCCTTGCCTTTAGCGTCAGGGTAGCTTTCTTTTTTTTGTAAGCCGCTTACTAAAAAGCCTAGTTTTTGGACTTCTTCTCTTTTAGCGTTATACACGCTCCCCTTTTCATAAAGGGCGATGCTTTTAAACCCTAAATTTTTATTCCTTAAACTGGCGTCTAAAAGCCCGCAAACAAGACTCGTTCTTAGGGTGTTTAACTCCGTTGTGATAGGGTTTTGCAATTCTAGAGAATCTTCTAAAACTTCAAAGCCTAGTTTTTGCTGTTTTTCTTTAGAGTAAAACACGTAATGAATGACTTCTTTAAAACCGCAAGCGAGAGCCTTGTGTTTAAGGTTTTCAAAAAAGCGGTGCGTGTCATAATGGGGGTTTGAATTTTTGCTACTGACACAATTAAGGGGCTTTGAGATCAAATTATCAATCCCTACAAAGCGCAAGATTTCTTCAGCAATATCTTGGATCGTTTTAATGTCATGCCTGAAATTGGGAACGATAACCTCTAAAATTTGGGGTTTTGAGTTTGGCTCTTTTACGCTGACTTTAAAGCCTAAATTTTTTAAAATGCTTTGAATTTTTTCTTTTTCTACAGCAAGCCCCAAAATTTCGGTAATGTCTTCAAGTTGGAATGTAAGGGCGCGATCTTTTAAAGAATGCTCAGTTTGTTTGCTTTCTAAAATCGTGGCTTTCAAATGAGTGCTTAAAAAATTCAAGCCGTCTGATAAATTAGGGTTGCTCCCCCTAGCGCTCCTATAAATAAGGGCGTTGTCTTTTTGAAGCGTTTTATCTTTTAGGGCGTGTAATTTTAAAGACAGGCTTATCGGATCAGTATAGCTCGCCTCTAAAAGCAAACACTCGCTCAAATCTTTTTGATCTTGATGCTTGATAGCGATAGTGGAGCGTTTTTGATGGTTGATATAAACGCTTTCAAGGTTGTTTTCATCGTTTTTCACGCTCAAATCCATAGGGGTTTTATTCAGGCTATAAGCGTTCATTATTACCCCACTAAAATGCGTGCTAAATTCTAAGAAATTGTTTAGATCGTTCCTGCTTAAGGCATTATTATGAGCGAGCGAAAGTTTGATATTTAAAGGGGTTTTTAAAGAATAATTGCAAACCAAATAATAAGCCAGATGCGATTCAATATTTTCACCCGCACTAAGCGTGATCAAATCGCTTTTTGGCGTAAAATTTAAAGCCTTGATAGGTTTTAAGGGCGTGTGATAAAAGGCGCTAATCTCTCTGGCAATACCTAAAACGCTCAAGCAATCCCCACGATTGGGGGTCAATGAAATTTCTAAAACATGCGTGTTGAAAGGGGCGTATTCGTTTAATTCTTTCCCTAAAACCAACTCCCCAACGCTCTCATCTAATTCCAAGATGCCATCATTGATTTTAGGAAAACCTAATTCAATGCTAGAGCAAATCATACCATGGCTTTCAACCCCCCTAAGCTCGGTTTTAGCGATGGTGGTTGAGCCGATTAGTGCCCCATTTAAAGCGACTGGCGCAAATTGGTTTGGCGCGACATTTTTAGCCCCACACACGATTTGTAACACTTCCTTGCCAATATCCACTTGACACACGCTGAGTTTTTCAGCGTTTTTATGGGGGGCTTTTTCTAAAATTTTACCCACAACCACATTTTTAGGAGCGATACAAGGGATACAGCTTTCCACTTCTAAACCTAAGCGGCTCAAATCCTCACAGAGTTTGGCTATATCTTTAGGCGTATTGACAAAAACATTCAAATCATTGACGCTCAGTTTCATTAAAAACTCTCCAACACTCTCAAATCAGTTTCAAAAAAACTGCGTAAATCATTGATTTGACAAGTCAGCATGGCTAATCTTTCAATCCCCATGCCAAAAGCAAACCCGCTCACATTCTCATACCCTATGGCTTCAAACACCGCATTATTGACCATGCCGCAACCCAACACTTCTAGCCAACCTGTGTGCGAGCAAACCCTACAGCCTTCTTGCTTGCAAAACACGCAGCTAATATCCACTTCAGCGCTTGGCTCTGTGAAAGGGAAAAAGCTAGAGCGCCACTTTAATTTCACGCCGCCAAAGAAATAATGCAAAAAGTCTTCGATCACGCCCTTTAAGTGCGTGAAACGGATATTCCCTTTTTGATCCACGACAAGCCCTTCAATTTGGTGGAACATGGGCGTGTGGGTCAAATCATAATCGCGCCTAAAGGTTTCGCCTAGACAGATCATTTTAATGGGTGGGGTTTGTTCTTGCATGGTGTGGATTTGAACGGGCGAAGTGTGGGTCCTTAAAAGCTTGTGATCTTTAAAATAGAAAGTGTCTTGCATGTCTCTTGCAGGATGGTAAGGGGGCAAGTTTAAAGCACTGAAATTATGGAAATCATCTTCCACTAAAGAGCCGATTTCAAGCTTGTATCCTAATGGGGTGAAAAATTCAATGATTTTATTTTTAGTATAATTCAAAGGGTGAGAAGAGCTTGTTTTAATAGCGTTAAACAAGCTCACATCAATTTTTTCTTTTTTCAAGCGTTCTTCTAATTCAAGCTCCAAAATAGCCTTTTTTTTCCATTCAAAGGCTTTTTCAAACGCTTGTTTATAGTGGTGGATTTCTTTAGCAAAGGCGTTTTTTTCTTCGCCGTTTAGATTTTTGAGCTGGTTGAATTTATCCGCAAAAACCCCTTTTTTACCCAAAGCATTCAAACGCGCTTCTTCTAACTCTTTGCTATTAGTAACCTTTTCTAAGCGTTCTATTAAGGTGTGCAATAACGATCCTTATATTTTATTTTTAAAAAGCTATAATACAACTTTAATAAAAGAAAAACCTTAAAAGGGAGCAAAAAGAGCATGAATGTGTTTGAGAAAATAATCCAAGGCGAAATCCCTTGTTCTAAGATTTTAGAAAACGAGCGTTTTTTATCCTTTTATGACATTAACCCTAAAGCTAAAGTGCATGCGTTAGTGATACCCAAACAAAGCATTCAGGATTTTAACGGCATCACCCCAGAGCTTATGGCACAAATGACAAGTTTTATTTTTGAAGTGGTGGAAAAATTAGGCATCAAAGAGAAGGGCTACAAGCTTTTAACCAATGTGGGTAAAAACGCCGGGCAAGAGGTGATGCATTTGCATTTTCATATTTTAAGCGGAGACAAACATTAAAAGCGTTGGTGGTAGTTCGTGCAAGCGTTTTTAAACAGGAGTTTTGCCCCCTTACTCAACCCTAACGAGAGCCCTTTAGAACAGGTTAAATCCAGTATTATTTTAAAAAAAGGGGTGTCTTATTTTGACTGGGGGGCTTCAGGTTTGGCGAGCGCTTTAGTGGAAAAGCGCGTGAAATCCTTACTGCCTTATTACGCGAACGCTCATTCCATCGCTTCTAAACATGCGATTTTAATGGGCATGCTTTTAAAAGAATGCCAAGAAAAGTTGAAGCGTTCTTTAAATTTGAGCGCTAATCATTGCGTGTTGAGCGCGGGGTATGGGGCGAGTTCAGCGATTAAGAAATTTCAAGAAATTTTAGGGGTGTGTATCCCTTCAAAAACGAAGAAAAATTTAGAGCCGTATTTGAAAGATATGGCTTTAAAGCGTGTGATTGTAGGGCCTTATGAACATCATTCTAATGAAATTAGCTGGCGTGAAGGCTTGTGTGAAGTGGTGCGTATCCCTTTAAACGAACATGGCTTATTGGATTTAGAAATTTTAGAGCAAACTTTAAAAAAATCCCCTAACAGCTTGGTTTCTATGAGCGCGGCTTCTAATGTAACGGGACTGCTTACGCCCTTAAAAGAAGTTTCATTATTGTGTAAGGAATATAAGGCCGCTTTGGCTTTGGATTTAGCGAATTTTAGCGCGCATGCTAACCCTAAGGATTGCGAATACCAAACCGGTTTTTATGCGCCTCATAAGCTTTTAGGGGGCATTGGAGGGTGCGGTCTTTTAGGCATTTCTAAAGATTTGATTGACACGCAGATCGCCCCGAGTTTTAGCGCAGGGGGCGTGATTAAATACGCTAATTGCACACGGCATGAATTTATTGATGAATTGCCCTTGAGGGAAGAGTTTGGCACGCCAGGATTGTTGCAATTTTACAGGAGCGCTCTAGCGTATCAATTGAGAGATGAATGCGGTTTGGATTTTATCCATAAGAAAGAAAACAACCTTTTAAGAGTGCTTGTGCATGGCTTAAAAGACTTGCCCGCTATTAATATTTATGGGAATTTAACGGCGAGTCGTGTGGGGGTAGTGGCTTTTAATATTGGAGGGATTTCGCCCTATGATTTAGCGAGAGTTTTAAGCTATGAATACGCTATTGAGACCCGGGCAGGTTGCTCTTGCGCGGGGCCTTATGGGCATGATTTATTGAATCTTAACGCTCAAAAGTCAAGCGATTTTAACGCTAAACCCGGATGGCTTAGAGTGAGCTTACACTTCACGCATTCCATAAACGATATTGATTATTTGCTAGACAGCTTGAAAAAAGCGGTTAAAAAATTGCGTTAAGCTAAAACTATTTTTAAGGAAAAATTTGGATATTTTAGATTTGAACAAAGCGCAAGCGACACAACAAAATGAGCAAGAAGTAGAGGATAAAGAAAAAGAGTCTA
This sequence comes from Helicobacter pylori NQ4053, assembly GCF_000274605.1. Taxonomy (NCBI): domain Bacteria; kingdom Pseudomonadati; phylum Campylobacterota; class Epsilonproteobacteria; order Campylobacterales; family Helicobacteraceae; genus Helicobacter; species Helicobacter pylori. Next base: position 23,464 of record NZ_AKNV01000006.1, on the reverse strand, counting down.
AAGAGCCGGTGGTTTTAGAAGATTTGAGCGCTTTAGCATGGCTTGAATTAGAAGAGTTTAGCCGCCTTTCAGGGATTCCTAAAGAAAGGATTTTGGAATTAGTGAATCTTGGTAAAATCAAGAGCAAAATAAGCCACAACAAGCTCTTAATTGATGCGAGCAGCGGGACAAACGCTTTAATCAAAAAGGTAGAAAATAATTTGATTTCTATGGATATGAACGGGCGTTCTTTAGAGCCTGTGTTTGTGGAAAAGACCATTAACACGATTTTAAATTTGCATGATAAAGTCATTAGCGCTAAAGATGAAACGATTTCAGCCTTTAAAAATGAAAACATGTTTTTAAAAGACGCTTTAATCTCTATGCAAGAAGTCTATGAAGAAGATAAAAAAACCATCGATCTTTTGCGAGATGAACTCAATCAAGCGAGAGAAGAAATTGAATTTATGAAGAGGAAATACCGCTTGATGTGGGGGAAAGTCGCTGACATGAGCAGCGTGAATAAAAAGTAGTTTTAAATTAACGCCCATGCTGAGAGCTTATTAGCGATAATTTTAGGTGAATACATGTTAGAATTTGGGGTGTTTTAACAGAATGCAAGCTTGAAGGAGAACCATGTCCATTTCACGCAGGAGTATCCTAAAAAAAATCCCAATCGCGCTCGCTAGCGTTAATGTTTTAAAAGCTGTTGGTGTTTTTGAAAAAATAGAATCCATTCCGCATGCAACGCATTTTGGCCCCTTTATCGCAAAGGTTCAAAATGGAGTGATTAAAGATATTGTCCCTCAAAAGAGCGATTATAACCCTACTATGATGTTAAAAGCGATGGCAGATAGGGTGTATTCAGATAGTAGGGTGAAGTATCCTTGCGTGCGCAAGAGTTTCTTAGAAAACAAAAAAAACCACAAAGAATTGCGCGGGAGAGAAGAGTTTGTGCGCGTGAGTTGGGATGTGGCGTTGGATTTAGCGGCTAAAAAGCTTAAAGAAATCCCTAAAGAAAACATTTATAATGCCAGTTATGGTGGTTGGGGGCATGCGGGCAGCTTGCATCGTTGCCATCATTTAACATGGCGTTTTTTTAATACGACTTTAGGGGGGGCTATTGGCACTGATGGGGAATATGGCAATGGTGCGGCTGCAAGAATAAACCCTATGATTGTAGGGGATATGGAAGTTTATTCGCAACAAACCACGCATGAAGAGATGATTAAAAATTGTAAGGTGTATGTCATGTGGGGGGCGGATTTATTCAAGTGCAACCGCATTGATTATTTTGTGCCAAACCATGTCAATGACAGCTACTACCCTAAGTATAAAAGAGCTGGTATTAAATTCATTAGTATCGATCCCATTTATACCGAAACCGCTCAAGCCTTCAGTGCTGAATGGATACCCATTCGCCCTAACACTGATGTAGCGTTAATGCTAGGCATGATGCATTATCTTTATACAAGCAATCAATATGATAAAGCGTTTATCGCTAAATACACTGATGGTTTTGATAAATTTTTACCCTATTTGCTAGGAGAGAGCGATAATGCGCCTAAGACTTTAGAATGGGCGTCTCAAATCACTGGAGTGAGCGCAGAAAAAATCAAAGAATTAGCGGATTTGTTTGTCTCTAAGCGCACTTTTTTAGCGGGTAATTGGGCCATGCAAAGAGCTCAGCATGGCGAGCAACCGGATTGGGCGTTAATTGTTTTAGCCAGTATGATTGGTCAAGTGGGCTTATCGGGTGGGGGCTTTGGCTTTTCTATGCATTATGGAGGCAACGCTCAAGCAAGCTCTGGGGCAAGAGTTGTCCCCATGATTTCACAAGGGCATAATTCTGTAAAAAGCGTTATTCCAGCATCTAGAATTTCTGAAGCGATTTTAAATCCGGATAAAGAAATTGATTTTATGGGTAAAAAACTCAAATTGCCTAAAATCAAAATGATCTATAATTGTGGGGCGAATTTATTAGGGCATGAAGCTGATACAAACGAGCTGATTCGCGCTTTAAGGACCTTAGATTGCGTGATCGTGCATGAGCCTTGGTGGACGCCTACAGCGAAATTTGCTGATATTATTTTTGCTTCCACTAGCACTATGGAAAGAGATGATATTACTTTTGGGGGGAGTTATTCTAAGAACGTGGTTTATGCCATGCGTAAGGTGGTAGAGCCTGTTTATGAATCTAAAGACGATTATGAGATTTTCAGGCAGCTCGCTTTACGCGTTGGGGGTAATGAAACAGAGCAGCGATTCACTGAATCTAAGAGTTACATGGAATGGATTAAGGGTCTTTATGAAAAAAGCGATGGCCCTACTTTGAAATCGTTTGATCAGTTTTGGAGGGATGGCTTTGTGGAGTTTGAAATCCCTGAAAACGCGAGAAAGTTTGTGCGTCATGCGAAATTCAGGCAAGATCCTATTAACAATAAACTGGATACAGAGAGCGGGAAAATTCAAATTTTTTCTCAAAAATGCGCGGATTTTAAACTGGCCGATTTTAAAGGGCATCCTACTTGGTTTGAGCCAGCTGAGTGGCTAGGCTCTAAAATGGCTGAGATTTATCCGTTCCATTTAATCTCTCCGCACCCAAAATACCGTGTCAATTCACAGCTTGATAACACTTGGGTTAGGAATGTGTATAAAATTCAAGGCAGAGAACCTGTAATGATCAACGAACTAGACGCTAATAAATTAGGCATTAGGCATGGTGAAATTGTAGAAGTGTTTAACGCTAGGGGGAGGTTGTTAGCAGGGGCGTTTGTAACTAAGAATATCCGTCAAGGGGTTTTGAGTATCCAAAAAGGGGCGTGGTATGACCCAGAAGATGAGAGGGTTAGAAACCCACGATGCAATGGAGGGCATGTGAATACGCTCACTTCTTCGCGCCCTACAAGCAGCATGACACAAGCCATTTCAGCCAATACCGCCTTAGTCAATATCAGAAGACTTAGAAGGTATGAATTAGTCAAACCCTATCATTCTATTTCAACACCAAGCATCATTGGGGCTTAAACGGAGTGAAAATACTAGCATGAGAGTGTTTTTACCCAATAAAGACTTAATAACTAAAGACTTGACTATTAGCCAAGCTAAAGCGTAATTCTCAATTTTTATATTATAATACCCAATCAATGCGTTTAATTTCTGTTTTCAATATTGACACTTAAAGGATAAAAGATGAATATTTTTCAAACGAGTTTGAAATGTTGCGTGGGGTTGGTTTTATTTATGGGGGTCTTATTAGGGGATTCTAAAGCTTTTAAGGTTAGGGTGGATAAAAGTTTGACTCCGCCCTTTTTGAATGTGCTTTCATTAGCTTTTAAACAAGACATGAAAAAAGAGATCATTTTTGTGGTTACCAAAAGCAACAAATTGAGTAAAAAAGTGCTTTGTGATTTTGACGCTTTTTTATTGCCTGAGACTCTGATGAGTGGCATGCCTAAAAAAGCGCTATTCCATAAGGAGTTTTTATTCCAATCTAAAGAAAATAAGACGCTCTATGTGTTTTCGCTGATTGATTCTCAATATTGCTCAAAAGGTGGAAATTACAGATACGAACTAGAAAAATTAGAACGCTGGTTTGTGCAAAAAGCGCCTGAGTTGGCTGAAAGCTATAGGGTGAATTACAAAAATCAATACAATAAAACACAGATCCCACAAAAATAAAGAATGAGCGATGATTTTAGTATTAGATTTTGGGAGCCAATACACACAGCTGATTGCTAGAAGATTGAGAGAGAGTGGGATTTATGCAGAAATAGTCCCTTTTTTTGAAAGCGTAGAAAACATTCAAAAAAAAGCCCCTAAAGGTTTGATTTTGAGTGGGGGGCCAGCGAGCGTGTATGCTAAAGACGCTTACAAGCCTAACGGGAAAATCTTTGATTTGAATGTGCCGATTTTAGGGATTTGCTACGGCATGCAATATTTGGTGGATTTTTTTGGGGGGGTAGTGGTTGGTGCGAATGAGCAAGAATTTGGTAAGGCTGTTTTAGAAATCACTCAAAATTCTGTGATTTTTGAAGGCGTGAAGATTAAAAGCCTTGTGTGGATGAGCCATATGGATAAAGTCATAGAATTGCCTAAAGGCTTCACTACCCTTGCAAAAAGCCCTAATTCGCCCTATTGCGCGATTGAAAACGGCAAGATTTTTGGCTTGCAATTCCACCCAGAAGTCATTCAAAGCGAAGAAGGGGGTAAGATTTTAGAAAATTTTGCCCTTTTAGTTTGCGGCTGTGAAAAAACTTGGGGGATGCAGCATTTCGCTCAAAGAGAAATCGCGCGATTGAAAGAAAAAATTGCTAACGCTAAGGTGCTGTGCGCGGTGAGTGGGGGCGTGGATTCTACGGTGGTCGCTACGCTATTACACAGAGCCATTAAGGATAATTTGATCGCTGTTTTTGTGGATCATGGCTTGTTGCGTAAAAATGAAAAAGAAAAAGTCCAAGCGATGTTTAAAGACTTGCAAATCCCTTTAAACACGATAGACGCTAAAGAAATCTTTTTGTCTAAATTAAGGGGCGTGAGCGAGCCTGAATTGAAGCGAAAAATCATCGGCGAAACCTTTATTGAAGTGTTTGAAAAAGAAGCCAAGAAGCACCATTTAAAAGGCAAAATTGAATTTTTAGCCCAAGGCACTTTATACCCTGATGTGATTGAATCCGTGAGCGTTAAAGGGCCTTCAAAAGTGATCAAAACCCATCATAATGTGGGCGGACTGCCTGAATGGATGGATTTTAAACTCATAGAGCCTTTAAGGGAATTGTTTAAAGATGAGGTGCGATCGTTAGGTAAAGAATTAGGCGTTAGCCAGGATTTTTTAATGCGCCACCCCTTTCCAGGGCCTGGACTTGCTGTAAGGATTTTAGGCGAAATCAGTGAGAGTAAGATCAAACGCTTGCAAGAAGCGGATTTTATCTTTATAGAGGAGCTTAAAAAAGCCAATTTGTATGACAAGGTTTGGCAAGCTTTTTGCGTGCTGTTGAATGTCAATTCTGTGGGGGTTATGGGGGATAATCGCACTTATGAAAACGCTATTTGTTTGAGAGCGGTAAACGCGAGCGATGGCATGACGGCGAGCTTTTCGTTTTTAGAGCATTCTTTTTTAGAAAAGGTTTCTAACCGCATCACTAATGAAGTGAATGGTATTAATAGGGTGGTGTATGATATTACCTCTAAGCCGCCAGGAACGATTGAATGGGAATGATTATCTTAAAAATAGCGCTAAAAGTAGGATTTTTTGGGTAAGATTAGGAATTGATTTTAAATAAAAAGAAAGAAAGGAAGTTAATGAAAAAAGGTAGTTTAGCAATCGTTTTAGGATCGTTGTTAGCAAGTGGGGCGTTTTATACGGCTCTAGCTGATGGAATGCCTATGAAGCAACAGCACAATAATGGTGAGTCAGTGGAGTTGCATTTCCATTACCCCATTAAAGGCAAGCAAGAGCCTAAAAACAGCCATTTAGTTGTCTTAATCGAGCCTAAAATAGAGATCAATAAGGTTATCCCTGAAAGCTATCAAAAAGAGTTTGAAAAATCTTTAGTCCTCCAATTGAGTAATGTTTTAGAAAGGAAGGGTTATAGCGTTTCGCAATTTAAAGATGTTAGCGAAATCCCTCAAGACATCAAAGAAAAAGCGTTGCTCGTTTTACGCATGGATGGGAATATGGCGATTTTAGAAGATATTGTGGAAGAAAACGATGCAACGAATGAAGAAAAGGTTATTGACATGTCTTCAGGGTATTTGAATTTGAATTTCGTTGAGCCAAAAAGTGAAGATATTATCCATAGTTTTGGTGTTGATGTTTCAAAGATTAAGGCTGTGATTGAAAGAGTGGAATTGCGGCGCACGAATTCTGGAGGTTTTGTCCCCAAAACTTTTGTGCATAGGATTAAGGAAACCGATTATGACAGAGCTATTAAAAAGATCATGAATCAAGCCTATCACAAAGTGATGGTGCATATCACCAAAGAGTTAAGCAAAAAACACATGGAACGTTATGAAAAAGTTTCTAGTGAAATGAAAAAGCGAAAGTAGTTTTTAAGAAACGAAAAGCTTAGAATCATTTAGAGCTGTTTTTAAAAAAGCAGCTTTTAAAAGGGTGGGGGGAGTTGGATTAGGTGTTTTTTGAGCGTTAATTTTGATTTTAGCGGTATTTTTGAAAAATTACGCTCAAAAATTAGAAAATTCAGTTATAATAACGCTTCATGTGAAAATTTCGGGGCGTAGCGCAGTCTGGTTAGCGCACTTGGTTTGGGACCAAGGGGTCGAAGGTTCGAATCCTTTCGCCCCGACCACTTTTTTTGCGTAATTTGTTGTTCTGTTTAAAATTCTTTGGTAGAATATCGCTTCCTTTCATTGAATGGTGGGAGTAGCTCAGTCGGTTAGAGCATCAGATTGTGGTCCTGAGGGTCGTGGGTTCGATTCCCATCTTCCACCCCATCTCATAAAATAAGCGTTTTACCGAGTTTATGTTAGTTATTCCTTTATTTGAATTGTAGGCGTTCGTAGCTCAATTGGATAGAGCACCAGACTTCGGATCTGGGGGTTAGGGGTTCGACTCCCTTCGGGCGTACCACCTAACATTAATACCATTCAATGCGCTTGTAGCTCAGCTGGATAGAGCAACAGCCTTCTAAGCCGTAGGTCGCAGGTTCGAGTCCTGCCAAGCGCACCACTTTTGACATTCTTTAAAGAGGAGTTATGGATTTCTTAGAGTGGGGATTACTCATTTTCTTGATTCTTGTTTTTCTTATAGGCATAGGATACTACATCTTTATGGTTTTTTCTTCTAAAGATTGATCATTAAAATAGCCCAATGACAAGTGGTAGGGTTGGAAATCTCTAAAACACAGATCTTACATGGAAACATTCAATAAAAGCGGTTATAAAAACCTAAAAAGTGAAACATGTAATAAGAATAAAAGACATGCACATTATCCGTGACTTTATCGCACCGAACAGGGAAAGCTTTTTGACTACGACCTATGCAAAATCCTACTATAAAAATATTAAATAAAGCAAGACTTGTTAAAAATTAAGGCTCCGTTTTTAATTGAATTTCAATCATAAAATGTAAAAATACTCAAAGCATCGCATCAAGCAATATAGCGATCTGAAAAGAGGCTCACAATTGGGATAAAGCCCGCTTTTTAGGGATAAATAAAAAGCGCTTTCAAACTGCATGGCCAACTTTATGGGGCGAAGCGTTTCTAATTTTTGGTATAATCGCTAGAAATTATGAGAAAGATTTTATCTTGTTTGAGTGGGGTTTCGCATGCGTTTATTATTGCGGTGGGTATTGGTATTATCGCTCTTTTTAAATCCTTTGAGAGCGGTTGAAGAGCATGAAACAGATGCGGTGGATTTGTTTTTGATTTTCAATCAAATCAACCAACTCAATCAAGTCATTGAAACTTACAAAAAAAACCCTGAAAGAAGTGCTGAAGTCTCTCTGTATAACACCCAAAAGAACGACTTGATTAAAAGTTTGACTTCTAAAGTGTTGAATGAAAGGGATAAGATCGGGATTGATATCAATCAAAATTTAAAAGAGCAGGAAAAAATCAAAAAGCGTTTGTCTAAAAGCATTAAGGGCGATGATTTCTACACTTTCATGAAAGATAGATTGTCTTTAGATATTTTGTTGATAGATGAAATTTTGTATCGTTTTATAGATAAAATCAGGAGCAGTATTGATATTTTTAGCGAACAAAAAGATGTGGAAAGTATCAGCGATGCTTTTCTTTTGCGTTTAGGGCAATTCAAACTCTACACTTTCCCTAAAAATTTAGACAATGTCAAAATGCATGAATTAGAGCAGATGTTTAGCGATTATGAATTGCGTTTGAACACTTATACCGAAGTCTTGCGTTACATTAAAAACCACCCTAAAGAAGTGCTTCCCAAGAACTTGATCATGGAAGTGAATATGGATTTTGTGTTAAACAAAATCAGCAAGGTTTTGCCTTTCACAACCCATAGCTTGCAAGTGAGTAAGATTGTGCTTGCTTTGACGATTTTAGCCTTATTGTTAGGTTTAAGGAAATTGATCACTTGGCTTTTAGCCTTATTATTAGATCGTATTTTTGAAATCATGCAGCGCAATAAAAAAATGCATGTCAATGTGCAAAGCAGCATTGTTTCGCCGGTTTCTGTCTTTTTGGCCTTATTCAGTTGCGATGTGGCTTTAGACATTTTCTACTACCCTAACGCATCGCCCCCTAAAGTTTCTATGTGGGTGGGCGCGGTGTATATCATGCTTTTAGCATGGTTAGTGATAGCACTCTTTAAAGGCTATGGGGAAGCGTTGGTTACCAATATGGCTACCAAAAGCACGCACAATTTTAGAAAAGAAGTGATCAACTTGATTTTAAAAGTCGTGTATTTTTTGATTTTTATTGTCGCGCTTTTAGGGGTTTTGAAACAACTAGGGTTTAACGTTTCAGCCATCATCGCTTCTTTAGGGATTGGGGGGTTAGCGGTGGCTTTGGCGGTTAAAGATGTGTTGGCGAATTTTTTTGCTTCTGTCATTTTATTGTTAGACAATTCGTTTTCTCAAGGGGATTGGATCGTGTGCGGTGAAGTGGAGGGCACGGTGGTGGAAATGGGGTTAAGGCGCACCACGATCAGAGCCTTTGACAACGCTCTTTTGTCCGTGCCTAATTCAGAATTGGCCGGAAAACCCATCAGGAATTGGAGCCGGCGTAAAGTGGGGAGGCGTATTAAAATGGAAATAGGTTTAACTTATAGCTCCAGTCAAAGCGCTTTACAGCTTTGCGTGAAAGACATTAAAGAAATGTTAGAAAACCACCCTAAAATCGCTAATGGAGCCGATAGCGCTTTGCAAAACGCGAGCGATTACCGCTACATGTTTAAAAAAGATATTGTTTCTATTGATGATTTTTTAGGGTATAAAAACAATCTGTTTGTCTTTTTAGATCAGTTTGCGGACAGCTCTATTAATATTTTGGTGTATTGCTTTTCTAAGACGGTGGTTTGGGAAGAGTGGCTAGAAGTCAAAGAAGACGTGATGCTAAAAATCATGGGGATTGTAGAAAAGCACCATTTGAGTTTTGCTTTCCCATCACAGAGTTTGTATGTGGAGAGTTTGCCAGAAGTTAGCCTGAAAGAAGGGGCTAAAATCTAAAACTTGCAATTATTGGTAGATGTATTCTTTGGTTAAGGGGAAAGTGTTATCCACGCTGTTGGTTAAGAGCAATTGGAATAAATCCGCGCTCCCCACCCTGAAAGCGGAAGCGCAAGTCCTTAAATACAGATCCCACATGCGGATAAAGCGTTCGTCATAGCCGAGTCTTTTCACTTGGTCTAGATTGTGGTTGAAGTTGTCTCGCCAAATGTCTAAAGTCTTAGCGTAATGGATGCGTAAGCTTTCAGCCATGAGCAAGTGGAAGTCGCATTCGCTCATCACGCTCATCACTTCTCTTAAAGAGGGCAAATAACCGCCCGGGAAGATGTATTTATCCACCCATGCGTTAGTCTTGCCTTCAAAACAGCATAAAATGGAGTGGAGCAAAAACATCCCGCCTCTCTTCAACACTTCTTTAACTTTTTTGAAATAAAAGGGCAAATTATCCTTACCCACATGCTCAAACATGCCCACGCTCACCACCTTATCAAAGCGGTATAAGCGCCCATCTAAATCCTGGTAATTCAATAACTTGATCGTTACTTTATCCTCTAGCCCTAACTCTTGGACTCGTTTGTTAGCCTGTTTGTATTGCTCGCTAGAAATGGTGATCCCCATCACTTCCGCCCCGTATTCTTGCGCGGCTTTTACAGAGAGATAGCCCCAACCACAGCCTATATCCAGCAGTTTTTCGCCAGGCTTTAGGTGGAGCTTTTTTAAAGTGTGATCTAATTTTTGGAGTTGGGCGGCATGGAGGGTGTCATCGTCTTTTTTGAAATACGCGCATGAATAGCTTAAGGTTTCATCCAGCCAGATAGAATAAAAGTCATTCCCTAAATCGTAATGTTTAGAAATGTTGGAGCTTTCTTTGACAGGTTTTTGGATAGCTTTAGCGTTATCATGTTTGTGCAAATGCTCATAATTGGTTTGCAAATACAAAGAGTGCATCACCTCATCCATAGAGCCTTCAATATCAATCACGCCGTCCATATAAGCCTCAGCGATCGTCAAAGACATGTCTTTTTTAATATCGCTAAATTTCAGGGGGCGATGGATTTTAAGGGTGAATTTAGGCGAATGTTCGCCATTCCTATAAACGCTATTATCCCAAAAAACGACCTGATAATCGCCGTTTTTCCACTGCTTGAACATGCTTTTGAGCAAAAATTTTGAAATCATCTGTCTATTCCTTGAACTCATTTTTCAATTTTTTGAGCGTTAATTATAATGAATTTTAAGCTAAAAACACCCCACAAATAAGCATAAATTCAACCTCTATTCTCTAAATTTTTAAAAGCATGTTAAAATTAAGAGATTTAAACAAATTTAAGGTAACACGATTATAAAGATGCAAAAATCACTGATCACAACCCCCATTTATTATGTGAATGATGTCCCTCATATTGGCCATGCTTATACGACTTTGATTGCGGACACTTTAAAGAAGTATTACACGCTTCAAGGCGAAGAAGTCTTTTTTTTAACCGGCACCGATGAGCATGGGCAAAAGATCGAACAAAGTGCGAGATTGAGAAATCAAAGCCCTAAAGCTTACGCCGATAGCATTAGCGCGATTTTTAAAAACCAGTGGGATTTTTTCAATTTAGATTATGATGGTTTTATCCGCACCACAGACAGCGAGCATCAAAAATGCGTGCAAAACGCCTTTGAAATCATGTTTGAAAAAGGGGATATTTATAAAGGCACTTATAGCGGGTATTATTGCGTGAGCTGTGAGAGTTATTGCGCGATTTCTAAAGCGGACAACACGAACGATAAAGTCCTATGCCCTGATTGCTTGAGGGAGACCACGCTTTTAGAAGAAGAGAGTTATTTTTTTAAATTGAGCGCGTATGAAAAGCCTTTATTGGAGTTTTACGCTAAAAACCCTGAAGCGATTTTGCCTATTTATCGTAAAAATGAGGTAACTTCTTTTATTGAGCAGGGTTTATTGGATCTGTCTATCACGCGCACGAGCTTTGAATGGGGCATTCCTTTGCCTAAAAAAATGAACGATCCTAAACATGTGGTGTATGTTTGGTTAGACGCTTTATTGAATTATGCGAGCGCGTTAGGGTATTTGAATGGTTTAGACGATAAAATGGCGCATTTTGAATGCGCTAGGCATATTGTGGGTAAGGATATTTTGCGTTTCCATGCCATTTATTGGCCGGCTTTTTTGATGAGTTTGAATTTGCCCTTATTCAAACAGCTTTGCGTGCATGGGTGGTGGACGATAGAGGGCGTGAAAATGAGTAAGAGCTTGGGTAATGTTTTAGACGCTCAAAAGCTCGCCATGGAGTATGGGATTGAAGAATTGCGTTATTTTTTATTGCGTGAGGTGCCTTTTGGGCAAGATGGGGATTTTTCTAAAAAAGCGTTAGTAGAAAGGATTAATGCGAATTTGAATAACGATTTGGGGAATTTGTTGAATCGCTTGCTAGGCATGGCTAAAAAATATTTCAATTATTCTCTAAAAAGCGCAAAAATCACCGCTTATTATTCTAAAGAGCTAGAAAAAGCGCATCAAATTTTAGATAACGCTAATTCTTTTGTGCCTAAAATGCAATTGCATAAAGCTTTAGAGGAATTGTTTAATATTTATGATTTTTTGAATAAACTCATCGCTAAAGAAGAGCCGTGGGTTTTGCACAAAAACAACGAATCAGAAAAACTAGAAGCCTTATTGAGCTTGATCGCAAACGCACTGTTGCAATCAAGCTTTTTGCTCTATGCGTTCATGCCAAAGAGCGCTATGAAATTAGCGAGCGCTTTTCATGTAGAAATCACACCCAATAATTACGAACGCTTTTTTAAAGCTAAAAATTTACAAGACATGATTTTACAAGACACCGAGCCTTTATTTTGTAAAATGGAAAAAGTGGAAAAAGAAGCCCTACCAGAAAAAACAGAAAAAAACGAAAAGAAAAAAAAGCAGAAAAAGAAAAAGCCCCACCAACACAAGAAAACTATATCGGCATTGAGGATTTCAAAAAAGTAGAGATTAAAGTGGGGCTTATTAAAGAAGCTCAAAGGATTGAAAAATCCAATAAATTACTGCGCTTAAAAGTGGATTTAGGCGAAAATCGTTTGAGGCAGATCATCTCAGGGATCGCTTTGGATTATGAGCCTGAAAGTTTGGTAGGTCAAATGGTGTGCGTGGTGGCTAATTTAAAACCTGCAAAGCTTATGGGCGAAATGAGTGAGGGCATGATTTTAGCGGTGCGAGATAATGATAATTTGGCTTTAATCAGCCCTACCAAAGAAAAAATCGCAGGAAGTTTGATCAGTTAAATGCGATTAGGGGTGAATGAAGCCGTAGAATTGAGTTTGGGCGAATTGCAAAACACGCCCTCAATCAGCTATTTTAATTCTATTGTTTTGTCTTTAAATAAGGTACAAAAAGGCTCTTTATTTGCCGCTAAAGATCATGCGCTCATTCCTAAAGCTTTAGAGTTAGGGGCTTATGGGATTTTATACGCAGGAGAATATCCTTTAAGCGATAGGGATGTGGCATGGATCAAGCTTAAAGATATAGAGCATTCTTTGAATCATTTGTTTAAATTTTGCTTGTTGAATGAGCGCGTGGTCGGGGCGTTACTAAGCCCCATAGAATTAGAGATCGCTTCTAAAATCATCGTGAGCGATTTTGTGTGGTGCTTGAAAGAGAGTCTTGAAGATTTATTCATTATAGAGGGGTGTAAAATAGCGTTTTTTGATAAATTGGAGTGGCTTCATTTGTTTTACAAGCAAGAGCGCTTGAAAGAAGATTTGAAAGACGATCTAAAAGAAAGCCGGTTGATTGTTCTCAACCAATCGTTTTTTTGCAGCGCTTTAGTCTATGAAAAACAAGAGTATGAATTAAAAATGCCATGCGTCTTTTTAGAGCCTTTAAAAAGAGTCATTCAATTGTGCGAAAAATTACAAATTGAATTTGATTTGAATCTTTTAAGCAAGAAAGAACCTGCTTTAGATCATTGCAAACCCTTTTTTGTGAATAAAAATTTAGAAATAGCCCCTTATGGCGCAACGGCAAGGGTGGTTGTTGCTGAGACTTCAAAAGAATTGTTTGAAATGATGCTTCAAAAAGCCCTTGAGACTTTATCGTGGGGGAAAATTGTCGTGTTTTGTCGTAAAAACAGCGCGGCTTTCTTTGAAAAAAATAACCCTTATTTTTACACCACTCAAAACAACTTAAAAGAGCAATTAAAAAATTTAGCGTTTAATTTCGCTTTTATTTATGGGATTAGCTCTCATCATTTAGAATCCCTTTTAAACCCCCCTCTTTTTAAAAAAACCCCCACGCTATGGTAAGTCATGCTCATTTGTAACGATAAATTCAATCCAAAAACCCTTTTAGAAGAAATCATGGCGTTAAGGCCATGGCGTAAAGGCCCTTTTGAAATTTCTCAAATCAAGATTGATAGCGAATGGGATAGCTCTATTAAATGGGATCTAGTCAAAAACGCCACTCCTTTAAAAGATAAGGTTGTGGCTGATGTGGGTTGCAATAACGGCTATTACTTGTTTAAAATGCTAGAACATGGGCCTAAAAGTTTGGTGGGGTTTGATCCGGGCGTTTTAGTCAAAAAACAATTTGAATTTTTAGCCCCCTTTTTTGATAAAGAACAAAAGATCATTTATGAGTCTTTAGGGGTAGAGAGTTTGCATGAAAAATACCCTAACGCTTTTGATGTCATTTTTTGCTTAGGGGTGCTATACCACAGAAAAAGCCCGCTAGAGGCTTTAAAAGCCTTGTATCATGCTTTAAAGATAAAAGGGGAGCTGGTGCTAGATACGCTTATTATTGATTCGCCCCTAGACATCGCTCTTTGCCCTAAAAAAACTTATGCTAAAATGAAAAACGTTTATTTTATCCCTAGCGTTAGCACGCTAAAGGGGTGGTGCGAAAGGGTGGGGTTTGAAAATTTTGAGATTCTTAGCGTTTTAAAGACCACGCCTAAAGAACAGCGTAAAACGGATTTTATTTTGGGGCAAAGTTTAGAAGATTTTTTGGATAAAACAGATCACTCTAAAACTTTAGAGGGGTATGACGCTCCTTTGAGGGGGTATTTTAAGATGCTTAAACCAAGCAAGCGTTAAAATAAAGGATAAGATAGTGCAAGAATCAGTCGTTCATGTGGATTATGACTCTTTAGAGACTTGTAAGAATTTCAAACCAAGCGTTGGCACTGAACTAGTCGTTTTAGAAAAAGATATAGCCCATGCGCGTTTCAAGGGCAATGAAAGCATGGTGTATGAAGAAAATTTTGTGCATGCCGGGTTTGTGCTTATTGCGTGCAATTATGCGGCCTTGTGCGCGTTGAATAAAAGACACAGCGTGGTGGTTTCTAATAACATCAATTTTTACGCCCCCCTAGAATTGAATCAAGAAGCGCTCATTAAGGCACAAGTCATTCAAGATGGCGTGAAAAAAGCTGAAATAAAAATAGAGGCGTTTGTGTTAGACATTCAGGTTTTAGAGGGAATGATAGAAATCGTGGTGTTTGATAAAAAGCCTTTTAAATTCAATTTTAAAGAAGAGTAGTTAAATGGTTATTGCTTTAGTCGTGGATAGCTTTAAAGACACCAGTAATGGCACTTCTATGACAGCGTTTCGTTTTTTTGAAGCGCTGAAAAAAAGAGGGCATGTGATGAGAGTGGTTGCCCCTCATGTGGATAATTTAGGGAGTGAAGAAGAAGGGTATTACAACCTTAAAGAGCGCTATATCCCCCTAGTTACAGAAATTTCACACAAACAACACATTCTTTTTGCTAAACCGGATGAAAAAATCTTAAGGAAGGCTTTTAAGGGAGCGGATATGATCCATACTTATTTGCCTTTTTTGCTAGAAAAAACAGCCGTAAAAATCGCGCGAGAAATGCGAGTGCCTTATATTGGCTCTTTCCATTTACAGCCAGAGCATATTTCTTATAACATGAAATTGGGGTGGTTTTCTTGGCTAAACACCATGCTTTTTTCGTGGTTTAAATCTTCGCATTACCGCTATATCCACCATATCCATTGCCCGTCAAAATTCATTGTAGAAGAATTAGAAAAATACAACTATGGAGGGAAAAAATACGCTATTTCTAACGGCTTTGATCCCATGTTTAAATTTGAACACCCGCAAAAAAGCCTTTTTGACACCACGCCCTTTAAAATCGCTATGGTAGGGCGCTATTCTAATGAAAAAAATCAAAGCGTTCTCATTAAGGCGATTGCTTTAAGCCGATACAAGCAAGACATTGTATTATTGCTCAAAGGCAAAGGGCCTGATGAGAAAAAAATCAAACTTTTAGCCCAAAAACTAGGCGTAAAAACGGAGTTTGGGTTTGTCAATTCCCATGAATTGTTAGAGATTTTAAAAACTTGTACCCTTTATGCGCACACAGCCAATGTGGAAAGCGAAGCGATTGCGTGTTTAGAGGCTATTAGCGTGGGGATTGTGCCTGTTATCGCTAATAGCCCTTTAAGCGCAACCAGGCAATTCGCTCTAGATGAACGATCGTTATTTGAGCCTAATAACGCTAAAGATTTGAGCGCTAAAATAGATTGGTGGTTAGAAAACAAGCTTGAAAGAGAAAGAATGCAAAACGAATACGCTAAAAGCGCTTTAAACTACACTTTAGAAAATTCAGTCATTCAAATTGAAAAGGTTTATGAAGAGGCGATCAGAGATTTTAAAAATAACCCCCATCTCTTTAAAACCTTATCGTGATAAAAGGATAAAAAATGCAAGAAGTCCATGATTATGGGATTAAATTTTGGAGCAATAACGAATTTAAGATAGAAAAAGGCTTGGTTAAAGTTTGTCATGGCAAAAACCCCTCGCTTTTAGAAATCGTTCAAAGCGTGCGCGATAAGGGCTATAGAGGGCCTTTGTTGGTGCGATTCCCCCATTTGGTACAAAAACAAATCAAAAGCCTGTTTGATGCGTTTTCTTCAGCGATTAAAGAGTATCAATACAGCGGGGCTTTTAAGGCGGTTTTCCCTTTAAAGGTCAATCAAATGCCCTCGTTTGTTTTCCCTTTAGTGCAAGGGGCTAAGGGCTTGGATTACGGGTTAGAAGCCGGGAGCAAGTCTGAACTCATCATTGCGATGAGCTACACTAACCCTAAAGCCCCTATCACCGTGAATGGTTTTAAAGACAAAGAAATGATTGAGCTTGGCTTTATCGCTAAAAGCATGCAGCATGAGATCACTTTAACGATTGAGGGTTTGAATGAATTGAAAACCATTATCGCCGTGGCTAAACAAAACGATTTTGTAGCATGCCCTAAAATTGGCATTCGCATCCGTTTGCACAGCGCTGGCACTGGCGTTTGGGCAAAGAGTGGGGGGATCAATTCTAAATTTGGTCTTAGCAGCACTGAAGTTTTAGAAGCGATGCGCCTTTTAGAAGAAAACGACTTACTAGAGCATTTCCACATGATACATTTCCACATAGGCTCTCAAATCAGCGATATTTCGCCCTTAAAAAAGGCTTTAAGAGAAGCGGGTAACTTGTATGCAGAATTGCGTAAAATGGGCGCTAAAAATCTTAATAGCGTGAATATTGGAGGGGGGTTAGCCGTAGAATACACCCAGCACAAGCACCACCAAGACAAAAACTACACTTTAGAGGAATTCAGCGCTGATGTGGTGTTTTTATTGAGGGAAATTGTGAAAAATAAGCAGGAAATCGAGCCGGATATTTTCATTGAATCAGGCCGTTACATTTCCGCTAACCATGCCGTTTTAGTGGCCCCGGTGTTAGAATTGTTCTCGCATGAATACAATGAAAAATCCCTAAAAATCAAAGAAAGTAATAACCCCCCCTTGATTGATGAAATGCTAGACTTGCTCGCTAATATCAATGAAAAAAACGCCATTGAATACTTGCATGATAGTTTTGATCACACCGAGTCGTTATTCACGCTTTTTGATTTGGGTTATATTGATTTGATTGACAGGAGCAATACCGAAGTTTTAGCCCATTTGATCGTCAAAAAAGCGGTGCAATTGCTTTATGTTAAGGATCATAACGATATTTTACGCATTCAAGAGCAGGTCCAAGAGCGCTATTTGTTGAATTGCTCGTTTTTCCAAAGCTTGCCGGATTATTGGGGCTTGAGACAGAATTTCCCGGTCATGCCCTTGAATAAATTAGATGAAAAGCCCACCAGGAGCGCGAGCTTGTGGGATATTACTTGCGATAGCGATGGGGAAATCGCTTTTGATTCCACAAAGCCCTTGTTTTTGCACGATATAGATATAGATGAAGAAGAATACTTTTTAGCGTTCTTTTTAGTGGGAGCGTATCAAGAAGTTTTAGGCATGAAGCACAATTTATTCACACACCCTACGGAATTTAGCGTGGTTTTTGATGAAAAAGGCGATTATGAAGTGGAAGATATTTGCGAAGCCCAAACGATTTTAGACGTGTTAGACGATTTGGACTATGACACTAAAGAGATCGAGCGCCTTTTAAAGCAAAAAATTGAAGACAACAACCAACTGGACATGGAAGAAAAGAAAGAAATCATGGGGCGCTTGTATGTCATGCTGAGCGAAAACGGGTATTTGCGCACGATTTCTTAAACGCAAAAACCCACTAAAAACGCTTTTTGTTGGGTTTTTATATTGTTTAAGATCTTTAAGACTTCTTTAGATTTCATTTAAGGATATTTTCCATGATTTCTTTCACTATTTTAGGGTGCAAGATTTCGCCAGAATGAAAAGGCAAAACCTGCCTGATCTTATCTTTCACATAAATTCTATGGCTGCCTTTTTGCCTAGAGAAAACAAATCCATTCTGCAATAATAGCTTCTCTGCTTCTTTAGCTGTGAGTCGTGGCAATTCAGGCAAAAGCTATCTCAATGGGTGCTATTACAGAATTTTTCTTAGAAAGAAAAGCTAACTCATCGGCTTCTAAATCTCCCAAATAAAGCTCTATGGCTTCTTTAATGTTTCTTAGGGCTTCTTCATAACTTTTCCCTTGTGATACACAGCCTTTTAGAAAGGGGACAAAAGCAAAATACCCATTCTCATCTTTTTCTATGACAGCGTTTATAAGCATGGCACTACCTTTGAGTGAATTTCTTATGATTATACACATAATACATTTTAAACAAAATTAAATGGACAGGTTAGGGGGAGAATGAAAAAAGAAAAAATAAAAGAATAAAAGAGAGATTAAAAAAGGGGACCCCTCACAAGAGAGTAAGGGGGGGTTTATTCTACATTACCCTCCGCATTATTTAACTCCTCGCCAGTGATAATATCCCTCTCCTTAATCACATTACCCTCCTCGTCATAATCCTCATCTCTAAAACCATAAGACCAAAGATTATCGGCTAAAACGCCAGGAGTTAAGCCCGCACATGTTAAATCATACTTATTGATACCACCATCGCATAAGAGTTGCGCTACAAATTTCGCCTCTTTTTTGTTTCTAGGTAAAAACCTCGCCCACTCTTCCAAAGTTACACCCTCACTCTTACCATCAGGTCGTTTCATTTTTTTCGCATAAGTTTCAATCACTTTACAGAATAGAGTAACATCACCCATGAGCATATCATCGAAAGTATCAAAGAAACACTCATCAGTATTTCTGTTTTCAATCATAGCATTCCATTCCGCATCGCTATGATGCTTTAAGTCCGCCATAAAAGAAAGCGAATGAATGATAATCAAACTCGCTTGAAACCCCATTCCACCATAACTCATCGGCGAGAATAACAAACCAAGTCTTTTGCTTCTTTTTTCGTTAGCGTAAGCGTTAGCAAAGACCATAAAAGGGCTAGTGGTATCATCGGGGAAATCAAAGTCCAATTTGAACTTGCTTTCTTTTTCTTTAGCAGTTGAAGTCCTTTCCTTAACACTCGGACCGCTCGTAACGATTTTAATCCCTTTTAACAAATCCTCTCCGCTTTTTTCAGCGTGAAGTCTCATATGCTCGGTCAATGGAACTTTATTGAACCACTTTAAGAACTTATCGCTATTGAAAGCGTATGTGGCTTCGTTGCCTTTTTGACTCCTCAAGGTTACACGATTAAACCCAATGCTAATGACTTTAGCCTCCACCACTTTGTTATTGATTGTGGCTTTGACTAACGCGCCTAGTTTTAATTTATTTTCATTTTGAAAACCCATAAAATACTCCTTGGTAAAAATTTGTTTTAAAATCCGCTATAATTGTCCGTTCAATGTTTTTTAATGTTCTTTATCTTTTTGGCATGGCTTGTTCTTCCTTGTTGTGGGGTGGGCGTTTTTCAAACGCCCCCTTATTTTGAGTGATCGCATCATTTAATGTCTTTCAAAAGAGCGTTTTTAAAAGCTTTAATGGTGCTTTCACCTACCAATTCAGCGATACGATAACGAGCGATTAAAAAGTCTAATAATTTTTCACTCCTTTCTTTGATTTGCACGACTCCAAAAGAAGCGTTTTTAGCCACTTCTTTTTCACTATAAGAGCCTTTCAGGTATGCCTTTCTTTTTTCATCAAAAGGCTTGTTGCTTAAAGAGCTGTTAGCGTTTTTAGGAATTAAGAGCAAGTTCCCTAAAGCATGCACGATATGGGGGTTTTTAGCCCAACTTTTTTCTTTAGCGCTATAGCCTTGATCGGGTTTTTGGGGCAAGATATGCTCAATGCTTTCTATACTGCTATCAAAATTCAGAGTCGTTTCAGGGTTATGGTATAGCTCGTATTCATAAAGCAAGTAATTCAGCGCATTTTTCCACTCATACCATTTTTTAGCATTATTAAAATTAATATTATTCTCAAGCAGTTTTAAGCCACTATGCTCTCCCTTGAAAAAATCTTTTTCTAGCGTTGGGAGATCTTCAATGATTATTTTATCTCCCCAAAATCTACACGCTTGAATCGCTTTGAAGGCTAATCTAATCCATTCTTTTTTAGCCGTATCCTTGCCAGCAACCCCATAGATCAAAAACCCGAAACGCTCCAAATATTCTAATAAGCCCTCTAATTCTTTGGTGGTGTAATGCCGTTCACTGCCACTTCTTACAGCAAGCTGGATGGTTAAAAGAGAGAGCAATAAGGGCAGAAAAGCGTTGGCACTCAAAGCGTTTAAGCGCCGCATCTTGTCTAACAAGCCGCGCATTTTAGGCGTGATTTCAATCTCAAGTTCTTTATCAAGTTCTTTATCATTAGGCATGTGTAAAAAAACCCAAACCTTAGAAGAATAAGAAAGATAAAGTAACAAATCATTTATTTTTTCATATTCGTCATATAGGTCGTCGTATTTTTTATGGGCGTCAAATTCCATTTCCAATAACCTTTCTTTAAACTTGTTGCTGTTCTCGCCATAATAATACGCTACAAAATGCTTTAAAAACCTCTCTAAATCATCGTCTTCAAACTGCCTCAAATCGTGATAAATCTTAGTGTAAGTGTCATTGATTTCTTGTTGAAGATTTTCTAAATCTTCTTCATCGCAAATCTTGTGCGACACAAAATGCAAGCGGTTTTTTAGCAATTCCAGAGTGGATAGATCTTTACCACGATTGTTAATCGTTTCAAAAGAGCTGAAGGGATCGATCCTGTTATCGTTCAATCCCACCACGCTAAAAAGCATTTTCTTTATAAGGGCGTCAAACATTTTTTCAAGCGCTTCAATGGGCGTATTGCTGATTTTTTCTTGAAAAAATGCATAAGCCTCAATAAGATTTTTAGCGTAAAAAGAAGTTTTGAACGCTTCCAGATCCTTTTCTTCTTCAGTGATCGCCCTAAAAGCTTCACTCAAACCATAATACTTATAGGACAGAATGGGTTCAAGGTTGATTAAAGAATACTTTGGGTCTTTGTTTTGGGTAATCTTGGCTAAAAGACCCAGTAAAATCAGGCTTGTAGCCAATCGTTGCTGGCCGTCTATGATTTCAAACGCGCTGCTTTCAAGCTCATTTTCAGTCTCTCTTAAGGTTAAACTATGCATGTAATGGAATTTATCTCCCAGCTTAGAGACATGCTCTAAATCGTTCCAAAAATCCTTCAATTGCCTATCCTGCCATGCATACCCCCTTTGATAGCTGGGGATTTCAAGCACGCCTTTTTCAATCACTCCGTCTAAATTTAACAATTCCATTAAAATCCTTTCATAAATTTATGGGTAAAAACCCATAATTCTTTAATTTTTTCGCTCAATCAATTTTGGTTGTCCAAGTCGGGTGCTGTGCGTGAAATGCCAAGTGTTTTTATTGACTAATTCTTCGTATTCTTGGCTCCCTTTTTGAGTGCAAACGCCCTCAACCTTTAGTGCTCCCTCTTCATCAATCCCAATAGTGTAATGGTCAATCTTTAGGGCAAAAACGCTCCGTTGGACTTCAGTCCCTCTAGTCGTTGAATCCTCATTCACAATGCCAATGATATAATCCGCTTTACGCATGAGTTCAAAATGCTTGTGCTGAGCCGCTTTGCCCATTCTTGGACGAAAACCTGTCAAAGTGCATTCATCGCACCACTCTTTAAAATCCTCATTTCCTGGAATGGTTCCTTTATACGCGCCTGAAACCATGCACAACAACAAATTGTATTTTTCATGCGCTTTCAAATCTTCTAACTGAGCCATCGTCTCTCCTTTGAATTTAACTCTGTAAGCCCCACTGGTTTAAAAATGGGGCTTATGGAATCAAATTCTTTAAAAAGATTGCGGTGTGGGTTAATGAAAAGGTTAATAATAGAGGGAATAATAAAAGGTAAAAGATTTTTAAATCGGTTTTGGTAAAAGTTATGGTAGCGTTACTTGATTACTTGATTGCTTGGGTGATTGAATGATTGAATGATTGAATGGTTGAATGATTGAATGGTTGAATGATTGAATGCCATTTCTACCCCTTTTTTGTAAAAAAAGATGACTTAGAGTGTTGTATCTAGTGGTATTTAATCAATGGTTAATGGTGCGTTTTATCTTATTTTAAATGATGATGCGTTTTTATCTTATTTTAAATGGTGATGCATTTGTTTTTATTTTATGATGCATTTGTTTTATTTAATGATATGTTTGATTTAATTTAACGATGTGTTTGATTTAATGATGTGTTTTATTTTAAAGCTTTATTCTCTACCCCCTTAATTCCAATCACTCCCCAATCATTTCCAATAACTTTTATCCATTCCTTCCAAACTCTAAAATTCCTTCCAAACTCTAAAATTCCTTTCCGACTCTCAATTTTCTTTCAAACTCTAAAATTTCTTTCACATTCCAAAAACTTTAAGCAAACTTTAAGCATTACATGTCTATAATTACATTTCGTTTTTAAAGACAAGCTTTAAAAGTTCTTTAATTTGAAACCACTCAAGCAAGTTCTAAAAGCTAAAAGCTTTAATATAAAGCCCACTAGCTGATTAAACTTGGCGATCAAAAAAGATTAGGGATCAAGCATTTTTAGTCTTCTTAAAGGGTTTAACATTCAAGAGCGATTATAGCAAGTTTTTAAAGAAAACGAAGTTATTTGATTTAACATTGTTAATAGCCTATGTAAAAGTAAAGTAAAACTACAATAACTCTGTCTTATATTCATTAAGGCAGTGGTAGCGCTGAAGAATATTCGTGCAATTGTCGTTATTCATTATAAAAGGGCGGGTTTTAAAGGATATTTTAAAATTTAAAACAAGCTTTTAAGAGCAGATGGCGGATGCCTTGCCAAAGAGAGGCGATGAAGGACGTACTAGACTGCGATAAGCTATGCGGAGCTGTCAAGGAGCTTTGATGCGTAGATGTCCGAATGGGGCAACCCAACTAATAGAGATATTAGTTACTCTTTAATAGAGAGCGAACCTAGTGAAGTGAAACATCTCAGTAACTAGAGGAAAAGAAATCAACGAGATTCCCTAAGTAGTGGCGAGCGAACGGGGAAAAGGGCAAACCGAGTGCTTGCATTCGGGGTTGAGGACTGCAACATCCAAGAGAACGCTTTAGCAGAGTTACCTGGAAAGGTAAGCCATAGAAAGTGATAGCCTTGTATGCGACAAGGCGTTCTTAGGTAGCAGTATCCAGAGTAGGCCAGGACACGAGGAATCCAGGTTGAAGCCGGGGAGACCACTCTCCAACCCTAAATACTACTCTTTGAGCGATAGCGAACAAGTACCGTGAGGGAAAGGTGAAAAGAACCGCAGTGAGCGGAGTGAAATAGAACCTGAAACCATCTGCTTACAATCATTCAGAGCCCTATGATTTATCAGGGTGATGGACTGCCTTTTGCATAATGATCCTGCGAGTTGTGGTATCTGGCAAGGTTAAGCGAATGCGAAGCCGTAGCGAAAGCGAGTCTTAATAGGGCGAACAAGTCAGATGCTGCAGACCCGAAGCTAAGTGATCTA